>NZ_UNRH01000005.1:0-216908 GCF_900537135.1 Micrococcus sp. Alg238-R198 | reverse complement strand
TTACTCACCCGTTCGCCACTAATCCACCCAGCAAGCTGGGCTTCATCGTTCGACTTGCATGTGTTAAGCACGCCGCCAGCGTTCATCCTGAGCCAGGATCAAACTCTCCGTAAAAAAATTACAGAACAACACCGTGGCAGCCGGAAATAACCACCACGACATCCATTCAATACCTAGCAAACCATCACCACACCACGGGGGTGGCAGGCGATGATCAACCAATATGTGTTAAAACAATTGGCATCAACAAACTTGGCACACTATTGAGTTCTCAAACAACAGGCGCTTCCAGCTTCAGCGACCCGCTCCGCGGGCCGTTTCGCTCTGGAGCAACTTCTCCATCCTAGACCATCCATTTCGACCGTGTCAACTCCGTGTCCGAAGCATTCACCGTCCGTTCACATGGCCGGGCTAGGAAACCTTACCACGTGATCCGACCATGTCAACTCCGCTCAACGCGGTGTCAGACACTCACCGGACCATCCACGTGGAAGGCCTTGAAAAGCTTACCACATGATTCCCGGCTGTCAAACCAGATCATCTTCTTCAGGAATCCCGACCCGCATCACTGCCGGCCGCGCACCCGGTGAGCACCACCCGCCCTGGACCTGCCATTCTCGGCATGAATCCGCGGATTCTGTGTTCTTCACCCCGCCTCCCGGTCACCCGGTCGGCGTCTTGAGCACGAGATGGAACTCTACACACGAATCCCACCGAACACAAAATCAGGGGTGACACCCGGCGTCCGGGCACGAGGGAGGGCCCCGTTCTCCGCAGAATCCTGCGGAGAACGGGGCCCTGTGCTCCTCCCGTGGGCGGTTCCTCCGCCGTCGCCGCCCGTCGTGTCCTCGGTCACTTCTGGCGACCCGGTGGACACCGGTGGTCTGCGGCCGTGGTCAGGCCTCCCCCAGGTCCGCACCCGCCATGTTCTTCTTGCCCCGGCGCACCAGCAGGTGCCGGCCGGCGAAGGCGTCGTCTCGGGTGAACACCTGGTCGGCATCCGTCACCCGCACGTTGTTCACCGAGGCGCCGCCGTCGCGCACCGTCCGACGCGCCTCGGAGCGCGAGGCGACCAGCCCGGTGGAGACCAGCAGCTCGACCGCGGTCACGGTGCCCGGCTCCCCCTCCCACTGGGTCCGGTCGGCCTGCGGCAGCTCGGCCAGCACGGCGGTCAGCGTGTCCGGGTCCACCGTGGTGAGGTCGCCGCCTCCGAACACCGCCTGGGAGGCCTCGATGACCTTCGTCGTCGTCTCCTCTCCGTGGGCCAGCGCCGTGACCTCCCACGCCAGGCGCCTCTGGGCTTCCCGGCGGAACGGCTCGTCGGCCACCTTCTGCGCGTACTCCTCGATCTCCGCGCGGGTCAGGAACGTGAAGACCTTGAGTCGGTCGACGACGTCCGCGTCCGCCGTGTTGAGCCAGAACTGGTAGAAGGCGTACGGGGAGCACATCTCCGCGTCGAGCCAGACGGCGTTGCCCTCGGACTTGCCGAACTTGGTGCCGTCCGCGTTCGTGATCAGCGGCGTGCCCAGCGCATGGGCGTGGGTCCCCTCCACCTTGCGGATCAGCTCGGTGCCGGCGGTGAGGTTGCCCCACTGGTCGGAGCCGCCGGTCTGGAGGGTCACGCCGTGCCGGCGGTGCAGCTCGAGGAAGTCGTTGCCCTGCAGCACCTGGTAGGAGAACTCCGTGTAGGAGATGCCCTCATCAGAGTTCAGGCGCTTGGCCACGATCTCCTTCTTCACCATCGTGCCGACGCGGAAGTTCTTGCCGACGTCCCGCAGGAAGTCCAGCGCGCTCATGCCCGCGGTCCAGTCCAGGTTGTTGACCATGGTCGCCGCGTTCTCCCCCTCGAAGGAGAGGTACGGCTCGATCTGCGCGCGCAGCGACTCCACCCACGCCGCCACGGTCTCCTGCGAGTTCAGGACGCGCTCCGAGGTCTGCCGCGGGTCGCCGATGAGGCCGGTGGCGCCGCCCACGAGGGCATACGGGCGGTGGCCGGCGAGCTGCAGGCGGCGCAGGGTGAGCAGCTGGACCAGGTGTCCCAGGTGGAGAGACGGAGCGGTCGGGTCGAAGCCGCAGTAATACGAGACGGGCTCCCCGGCCAGCGCCTGTTCCAGCGCGGCCTCGTCCGTCGAGACGTGCACGAGCCCGCGCCAGCGCAGCTCCTGCCAGACGTTCTCGAAGCTCGGGTCGTTCGCCTGTGCGCGCAGTCGGGCCGCGCGCTCCTCGTTCTGGGGTGCCATAGCCCCCAGCCTAGCGACGCGCCCGCGCGCCTCCGCGACGCCGCGCACGTGCGACGTCGCCCGCGGGGCTCACTCCGGGACGTCCGCCAGCCCGGCCGGCAGCGCGGCCGCGTCCGTCCCGGCGACGACGGACAACGACTGGGTGGCGCGGGTCATCGCCACGTACAGATCGCCCACCACGCCGCGCGCGTCGGCCACGATCCGCTCGGGCGAGACGAGGACGACGGTGTCGAACTCCAGTCCCTTGGTCTCCCACGGGGTGGCGACGACGATCTCGACGCCGGGCAGCGGCGCGGTGTCCACGGCCGCCTCCCCCCACCGCTCCCGGAGGACCGTGAGCAGCTCCCCCGTCCGCCCGGCGGGGGCGATCACGGCGGTCAGGGCCTCGGGCACGCGGTCCCGCTCGACCTCGACCGCGTCGAGGGCCAGGGCCGCGACGTCCCCGCCCGGCTCCGTCACCAGGCGCGGGCGGTGGTCGCCCTCGCGCACGGCGCGCGGATGGGAGACCTCGAGCCCGGCCGCCCGTGCGACCTGCGCGGCCCAGCGCATCACGCGCGCGGGCGAGCGGTAGTTCACGGTCAGCTCTTCCAGGCGCCAGCGGTCCCCGAACTCCGGGGCGAGGACGGACGCCCACGAGCCGGCCGCGTCACGACGGGAGGACTGCGCGATGTCCCCCACGATGGTGAACGACTTCATCGGGCAGCGGCGCGCCAGCAGGCGCCACTGCATCGGAGAGAGCTCCTGAGCCTCGTCCACCACCACGTGCCCGTACGTCCAGGTGCGGTCGTGGGCCGCGGTCTCAGCGGTGGTCCGTCGCACCCCGCGTGCCTCATTGGCCGCGGCCAGCTGCTCGGCGTCCACGACGCCGTCGACGCCCAGGTCCGCGAGCGTCTGGTGCATGTTCTCCAGGGACGCCCTGGCGTTCTCGAGGTTGCGCTCGTGCTGGGCCGCGAACTCACCGCCCCGGCCCGGGGTCTCGAGGCGTCCGAGCAGCTCGGCCGCCTCGTCCAGCAGGGGCACGTCGGCCTCGGTCCAGGGGGCGTCGGCCGGCCGCAGGAGCGTGCCGACCTCGGCGTCGGAGAGCCACGGGGCGGCCGCCCGGAGCAGGTCCTCCCGGGTGAGGAGGTCGCCGATCAGCTTCTCCGGCGTCAGCGGCATCCAGCAGAGGTTGAGCGCGATGCGCACGTCGCGCGAGGTGCGCACGTCCTCCAGCAGGAGGTCACGCTGCACCGGGGTGCCCGAGGACTTCTCCAGCTTCTTGCGCAGCTTCTCCGCGAGCTCGCGGACGAGGATCTTCACGAACGTCACCCGGGCCTCGTTGTGGGGCTTGCGGGTGGCCCGCGCCTTGTCCCGGGCGCGCCGGACCATGGCCGGCTTGAGCTTGACGGCCGTGCCGTCGATCATCAGGCGCCGCGGCTCGACGAGCAGGCGCTGGCGCTGCGCGACCGCGTGGGCGACGGCGTCCACCATGTCCAGCCGGCCCTTCACCGCCGCCGCGTCGAGGTCCCGCTCCGGGACGGCCCGCACACCCGGCATCAGCGTCCCCAGCGAGGACATCACGACACCGGTCTCGCCCAGCGAGGGCAGCACCCGCTCGATGTACCGCATGAACGCGGTCGACGGGCCGACGATCAGCACGCCCGAGCGCGCGAGGCGCTCCCGGTGGGTGTACAGCAGGTAGGCGGCGCGGTGCAGGGCGACGGCGGTCTTCCCCGTGCCGGGCCCGCCCTGCACCACGACCGCCCCGGGCAGGGGCGCGCGGATCACCTCGTCCTGCTCCGCCTGGATCGTGGCGACGATGTCCCCCATCCGTCCCGTGCGTCGGGCGGTGACGGCGGCCAGCAGCGCACCCTGGGCATCGGCGCGCACGCCGTCCTCGCCCAGCAGCGTCGGGTCCAGGATGTCGTCCTCGAGGTCGCGCACCTCGCGCCCCCGCAGCATCAGGTGACGACGACGGCGCACGCGGCCCCGGTGGGCCGCCGTCGCCTGGTAGAAGGCGCCGGCCTCGGCCGCGCGCCAGTCGACGAGGAGGCGCTCGTGGTCCTCGGTGGTGAGGCCGATGCGCCCGATGTACCGCTGCTCGTCGGCCCCACCCTCCCGCTCGGCGTCGAGGTCGAGCCGGCCGAAGACGAGGCGGTCGTCCACGGCGTAGAGCTGGGCGAGTCGGTCCTCGTAGAGGCTGGCGAAGGCGTCGCGCTCGGAGTGGTTCTGCAGCGACCCCTGCGGGCCGGTCCGGCGCACGGCCGCGAGCTGGCGCTCCTTCTCCTCACGCAGGGCGTCGAGGCGGGCGTACCGCTCGGCGACCCGACCCCGCTCGAGGTCGAGCTCGGACTGGCGGACGGACACGGTATCGGTCATCGGGGGCCCTCGCGGTGCGGTGAGGGGCGGACCACGCTGCGGCCCGCCCGGCGGAAAAGTGACCACCCATGCTACGCCGACCGCGGTGAACGGCGGGTGACGCGGCGGTGCCCTGGGGGCGCCGCCGCGTCCGGCCCGGTCGGCGCCGCCTCGGCCGGGCGACCGCGTCAGCGGGCGTCGACGACGGAGCCCGGCGTGTCGGCCCAGCGGCGCAGCGGCGCCAGGGCGTCCTCGAGCGCCCCGATCTGCGCCGCGACGGCCGTCGGCGCGGTCCCGCCCTGGGCGTCGCGAGAGGCGAGCGAGCCCTCCGTGCTGAGCACCTCGCGGACCTGCGGGGTCAGCGCCGGCGAGATGGCCGCGTACTCGTCGTCCGTGAGGTCCCACAGCTCCACGCCCCGGGCCTCGGCCGCCTTCACGGCCTCGCCCGACAGCTCGTGGGCCTCGCGGAACGGGACCCCCTGGCGGACGAGCCACTCGGCGACGTCGGTGGCCAGCGCGAAGCCCTGCGGGGCCAGCTCCGCCATGCGCTCCGTCTGGAACTCGAGGGTGGCGATCATCCCGGAGACGGCGGGCAGCAGCAGCTCGAGGGTGTCCGCGGCGTCGAAGACGGGCTCCTTGTCCTCCTGCAGGTCGCGGTTGTAGGCCAGCGGCATGCCCTTGAGCGTGGCCAGCAGCCCCGTGAGGTCGCCGATGAGGCGGCCGGACTTGCCGCGGGCCAGCTCGGCGACGTCCGGGTTCTTCTTCTGCGGCATGATCGAGGACCCCGTGGAGTACGCGTCGTGCAGCGTCACGAAGCCCGCCTCCTTGGTGGCCCAGAAGATGACCTCCTCCGAGATGCGGGACAGGTCGACGCCGACCATCGCGGCGACCCACGCGAACTCCGCGTACACGTCGCGGGCGGCGGTGCCGTCGATCGAGTTCCACACGGCCGACTCGAAGCCGAGCTCGGTGGCCACGGCGTTCGGGTCCAGACCCAGGGAGGAGCCGGCCAGGGCCCCGGAGCCGTACGGCGAGACGGCCGCGCGCGCGTCCCAGTCCACGAGCCGCTGCAGGTCCCGCGCGAACGCCCAGGCGTGCGCGAGCAGGTGGTGCGAGAGCAGGACGGGCTGCGCGTGCTGCAGGTGGGTGCGGCCCGGCATCGGCGCGTACGGGTGCGCCCGCGCCTGATCGAGCAGCGCGTCCACCGTGGCGATCACGCCCCGCGCGATGATGCGGGCGTGGTCGCGCAGGAACATCCGGCCGAGGGTGGCGACCTGGTCGTTGCGGGATCGGCCGGCCCGCAGGCGGCCGCCGAGCTCGGGACCGGCCCGCTCGATGAGGCCGCGCTCGAGCGAGCCGTGCACGTCCTCATCGGACGCCGCCGGGGTGTAGGCACCGGAACGCACGTCCGCCTCGAGCCGGTCGAGGGCCGCGATCATCCCGTCCAGGTCGTCCGCACTGAGCAGACCGGCGGTGTGCAGCACCCGGGCGTGGGCACGGGAGCCGGCGATGTCATAGGGCGCCAGGCGCCAGTCGAAGTGCGTGGACTTGCTGAGCGCGGCGAGCGCCTCGGAAGGGCCGCCGGCGAAGCGGCCGCCCCACAGGGCGCCCTCGTTGGTCCCGTGGCGGGCGTCGGTGTTCTCGGTCATCGAAGGTCTCCTCGAGGTCGGTGACAGGCCGACGGCGGCCGGCCCGGGCGCGGGCGGGCCGCCGTCGTGCGCGGGGCGTGCGGGGTCAGTCGTTGGACAGGCGGGCGACGTCCTGGAGGTCGTCGCCGCCGCGCAGGCGCTGCTCGCGCTCCGAGGCCGTCTTCGCGGACAGGCCGAAGATGTCGATGAACCCGCGGGCCGAGGACTGGTCGAACGAGTCGCCCTCGTCGTACGTGGCGAGGTTGAAGTCGTACAGGCCGGTCTCGGACCGGCGACCCTGCACCGTGGCACGGCCGCCGTGGAGCTCCAGGCGGATCTCACCGTTGACGTGCTCCTGGGTCGCGTCGATGAACGTGTCCAGGTTCCGCTTCAGCGGGGAGTACCACTGGCCGTCGTAGACCAGCTCGGTCCAACGCTGGTCCACATGCTTCTTGAAGCGCGCCTGTTCCCGCTCCAGGGTGACGTTCTCGAGCTCACGGTGGGCCGCGATCAGCGCCATGGCGCCCGGTGCCTCGTAGATCTCACGGGACTTGATGCCCACGAGGCGGTCCTCGACGATGTCGATCCGGCCCACGCCCTGGGCACCGGCCCGGCGGTTGAGCTCCTCGATGATCTCCAGCGGGCTCAGCGCGCGACCGTCGAGGGCCGTGGGGACGCCGCGCTCGAAGGCGATCGTGACCACGTCCGGCGCCGGCGGGAAGGCGGGGTCGTCCGTGTAGTCGTAGACGTCCTTCGTGGGGCCGTTCCAGATGTCCTCGAGGAAGCCGGTCTCGACGGCGCGGCCCCACACGTTCTGGTCGATCGAGAACGGGTTCTTCTTGGTGGTGACGATCGGCAGGTCGTTGCGCTCGGCGTACTCGATGGCCTTCTCACGGGTCAGGGCGAGGTCGCGCACCGGCGCGATGCACTTCAGGTCGGGGCCGAGGGTCTGGATGGAGACCTCGAAGCGGACCTGGTCGTTGCCCTTGCCGGTGCAGCCGTGCGCCACCGTCGAGGCGCCGAACTGGCGGGCCGCCGCGACCAGGTGGCGGGAGATCACCGGGCGCGAGATCGCGGAGACCAGCGGGTAGGCGTCCATGTAGAGGGCGTTGGCCTTGAGCGTGGGCATGCAGTACTGCTCGGCGAACTCGTCACGCGCGTCGGCGACGTAGGCCTCGACGGCGCCGCAGTCCAGGGCGCGCTGGCGGATCGTCTCGAGGGACTCGCCCCCCTGGCCCACGTCGACCGCGACGGCGACGACCTCGGCGCCCGTGGCCTCGGCGATCCAGCCGATGGCCACGGAGGTGTCCAGGCCGCCCGAGTAGGCAAGGATGATGCGTTCCTTCACGTTTTCTCCTCTTTATATAGGGGGGTCTCCGAGCGCGGCACGTGGCCGTCGGAGGCGTGCTCGGCGACGATCCTACCCGGGTCTTGAATAAATATGCAACTGACGGAATATCAGCTCCTGATGGATCCTGCGCAGCCCCTCTGCGCCCACCGCGGCGGCCACCCGCAACCATGGCCCCGCGCTCGAAGTTCGGGTCGAACGCGACGCCGGTCACGGCTTCGACCGTCGATCGTGACCTTCGCCCACGCCCCTGTGACGGAGGTTGTCCACACTGTCCAATCAGACGCCCTAAGATCCAATGCGGGCAGTGGCGTGCATTTCGTCCACGTACTCCCGCCTCAGGGAGCGATTCGTCACCTGATCTCAAATGTGAGACGGACGGGCAAGAATTCGTCGACCCATGATTTGACGCGAGGGGGGCTCCCGTCGTTGACTCTTCCGTAGCCGATTCGTGATCGAACCGTGATCTGACCGAGAGGTCGGGGACGGGGAGGCCACGACATCGAACCCCCTCCGACGGTCGCCCGCTGCTGGGTCGTCTCGAACCGACGGAGGGCATGACCCGACCAAGGAGAAGGACGACCCCGGTGTGCCTCGGCCACCGATCAGCGAGGACTCGCCATGGACACCATGACTCTCTTCACCACTTCCGCCACCCGCTCCCGCCGTGCCACCGCCTCGATCGTTGCGGGCATGACCCTCGCCGGCGCCGCCGCCGTGGGCTTCTCCGCCCTGGCCCAGGCCGCCACCGTGGACACCTGGGACCGCCTCGCCGAGTGCGAGTCCAACGGCACCTGGGACATCAACACCGGCAACGGCTTCTACGGCGGCGTGCAGTTCACCCTGTCCTCCTGGCAGGCCGTCGGCGGCGAGGGCTACCCGCACCAGGCCTCCAAGGCCGAGCAGATCAAGCGCGCCGAGATCCTCCAGGACCTGCAGGGCTGGGGCGCCTGGCCGCTGTGCTCGCAGAAGCTGGGCCTGACCCAGGCTGACGCGGACGCCGGTGACGTGGACGCCACCGAGGCCGCCCCGGTCGCCGTGGAGCGCACCGCCACCGTGCAGCGCCAGTCCGCCGCCGACGAGGCTGCTGCTGAGCAGGCCGCTGCTGAGCAGGCTGCTGCCGACCAGGCCGCCGCCGAGCGCTGGGCCGCCGAGCAGGCTGCTGCCGACCAGGCCGCCGCCGAGCGCTGGGCCGCCGAGCAGGCTGCTGCCGACCAGGCCGCCGCCGAGCGCTGGGCCGCCGAGCAGGCTGCTGCCGAGCAGGCCGCCGCCGACAAGGCCGCTGCCCAGCGTGCCGCCGCCGCGGAGAAGGCTGCCGCTCAGAAGGCTGCCGCCGCGGAGAAGGCCGCCGCTCAGAAGGCTGCCGCCGCTGAGCAGGCCGCTGCCGCGGAGCAGGCCGTCGTCGCCGAGGCCGAGACCATCGTCGTCAAGTCCGGTGACTCCCTCTGGAAGCTCGCCAACGAGTACGAGGTGGAGGGTGGCTGGACCGCCCTCTACGAGGCCAACAAGGGCGCCGTCTCCGACGCCGCCGTGATCTACGTCGGCCAGGAGCTCGTCCTGCCGCAGGCCTGAGACGCCTGACCGGTCCCCCGGACCGGTGCCACACGAGGAAGGCCCCCGCCATCGGCGGGGGCCTTCCTCGTGCCTGGTGCCCGTCACCCGCGCGGGCGGGGCCGGACGGGTCGGCTAGCCCGCCAGACCCAGCAGGTGGGCCGCGACGGCCGGGGCGGACGTGGTCCCCGTGGTGATGAGGAGGATGGTGTCGTCGCCGGCGATCGTGCCCAGCACGTGCTCCACGCGCGCCTGGTCGATCACGCTGGCCAGGAACTGCGCCGCGCCCGGGGGCGTGCGCAGGACCACGAGGTTCGCGGTGGGCTCGGCGGAGACGAGCAGCTCGCGGGCCATGCTCGCCAGGCGATTCAGCTGCGCGTCCGAGCCGCGGCCCGGCACGGCGGCGTCGTCGCCCTCCGCCGGCAGGGCGTAGACCATGCCGGCCGGCCCGCGCGTCCGCACCGCGCCGAGGTCCACCAGGTCCCGCGAGAGCGTGCCCTGGGTGACGGACAGCCCGCGATCGCCCAGGGCGTCCGAGAGTTCGGCCTGGGAGCGGATGCCCCGGGTGGCCAGGATCTCCCGGATCGCGGCCTGACGGGCGATCTTCGTCGTGGGGGCGGCCATCAGCGCGGCTCCTCGGCCAGGCCGGAGCGATACAGCAGCCAGGCGATGAGAGCCTTCTGCGCGTGCAGGCGGTTCTCGGCCTCGTCGAACACCACGGACCGCGGCCCGTCGATCACCTCGGCCGTGACCTCGTAGCCCCGGTACGCGGGCAGGCAGTGCAGGAAGATCGCGTCGTCGGCCGCCCGCGCCATCGCGGCGGCGTCCACCTGGTAGTCACGGAACAGCGCCAGGCGGGCCTCCTTCTCCTCCTCCTGGCCCATGGACACCCACGTGTCGGTCACGACGACGTCCGCGCCCGCCAGGGCCTCGGCCGCGTCCGTCGTGACGAGGACGGAACCGCCCGTCTCCGCCGCCCGCCGTCGGGCGGTGGCCACGACGTCCTCGGCAGGCAGGTGCCCCTCGGGTCCGGCGACCCGCACGTGCATGCCGGCCGTCGCGCCGCCGAGCAGGTACGAGTGGGCCATGTTGTTCGCCGCGTCCCCCAGATACGTCAGAGTGCGGCCCGCCGTGCCGCCGAGGTGCTCGCGCACCGTCAGCAGGTCGGCGAGGATCTGACAGGGGTGGTAGTCGTCGCTGAGCGCATTGACCACGGGCACCGAGGAATGGGCGGCCATCTCCACGAGACCGGCCTGCGCGAACGTGCGCCAGACGATGACGCCGACCATCCGCTCCAGCACGCGGGCCGTGTCCGCCACGGACTCCTTGTGGCCCAGCTGCGACTCCCCCGGGTTCACGATCAAGGGCGTCCCGCCGAGCTCGGCGATGCCCGCGGCGAACGAGACGCGGGTGCGCGTGGAGGTCTTGTCGAAGAACACGATGCCGGTCCGGGGCCCGGCCAGCGGGCGGTGCCGGAACCGGTCGGCCTTCATCTGCGCGGCGAGGTCGAGCACCTCGGCCTGCTCGGCCGGGGTGAGGTCCGTGTCCACCAGGAAGTGGCGGACGGCGGCAGCGGGGGTCATGGGCGGTCTCCTTCGGAGGGGGTCAGGGCGGCGGCCACGAGCCCGGGCAGGGCCGCGGCGAAGCGCTCGAGCTCGGCCACGGGCACGGTCAGCGGCGGGGCCAGGCGCAGGGTGGACGGGCCGGTGGCGTTGAGGATCCAGCCCGCCTCGAGGCCGGCGGCGACGACGGCGGGGGCCAGCCCGCCGGCCGGGGCCGCTCCCGCGGGGTCGGCCAGGTCGACGCCGATCCACAGGCCGTGACCGCGCACCGCGGCCACCTCGGGCAGATCCTCCAGCAGGGCGGCCACGGCCTCACCCGCCGCGCGGACGTGGCCGAGCAGGCCCTCGTCCTCGACGGTCCGGAGCACGGCCAGGCCCGCGGCGGTGGCCAGGGGGTTGCCGCCGAACGTGGTGCCGTGCTGGCCGGCCGTGAGCAGCCCGGAGACGGCGGGGCCGACGCACACGAGCGCCCCGATCGGCACGCCGCCGCCCAGTCCCTTCGCCAGGGTGAAGGCGTCGGGCACCACCGGCTCGGCCGCCCCGGTGACGGCCGGATTCTGGAAGCCGAACCACGTGCCGGTGCGGCCCACACCGGACTGCACCTCGTCGAGGATCATCAGGGCGCCGGCCTCGCGGGTCGCGGCCCGCACCTCGGCCAGGTAGCCCGCCGGCCAGCCGTGCACGCCGGCCTCGCCCTGGACCGGCTCGAGGATGACGGCGGCGACGGTGGCGCCGTCGTCGTCCGGGGCCAGGGCCGCTCGCAGGGCCGCGGCGTCCCCGCCCGGCACGTGCTCCACGCCGCCGGGCAGCGGCTCGAAGGGCGCCCGGTAGGCCTCCTTGTGCGTGAGCGCGAGGGCGCCCATCGTGCGGCCGTGGAAGGCCCGCTCGAGCGCGATCACCCGCGTCCGGCGGCCGGACGGGTCCTCCGCGCCGTGGCGGCGGGCGAGCTTGAACGCGGCCTCGTTGGCCTCCGTGCCGGAGTTCGCGAAGAACACGGTGGAGCCCGCGGGCGCGCCGGCCAGCTCCAGCAGGCGCTCGGCCAGGCGGATCTGCGGCTCGGAGGTGAAGAGGTTGGACACGTGGCCGAGCGTGGCGATCTGCTCGGACACGGCCCGCACCAGCGCCGGGTGGCCGTGGCCGAGCGCGTTCACGGCGATGCCGGCCAGCAGGTCCGTGTAGCGCCGGCCGTCGGCGTCCCACACGTGGACCCCCTCGCCGCGCACGAGCACGCGGGTGGGGCGGCCGAAGACTCCGGTCAGGGCGGCGTGGTAGCGCTCCAGCAGCGCGGACTGGTCGGTGCTCATGCGTCCTCCTCGGGGGTGGTCGGGGCGGTGGGCTCGGCATCGGGCACCACCTGGGTGCCGACGCCCGCGGAGGTGAAGACCTCCAGCAGCATCGAGTGGGGGCGGCGGCCGTCCACGACGTGGGCGCGCTGCACGCCGGCGTCGACGGCCGCCAGGCACGCGGCCATCTTCGGGATCATCCCGGAGGCCAGGGAGGGCAGCAGCGCACGCAGCTGGGCGGCGGTGAGCGAGCTGATGAGGGAGTCCCGGTCCGGCCAGTCCGCGTAGAGGCCCTCGACGTCGGTGAGCAGCACGAGCTTCGCGGCGCCGAGGGCGGCGGCCAGGGCCGCGGCGGCGGTGTCCGCATTGACGTTGAGGACCTGCCTGGTGGGCTGGCCGTCGTCGTCGATCTCGGGGGCGACCGACGAGACCACGGGGATCCGCCCGGACTCGATCACGTCGAGGATCGCGGTCGGGTCGACGCCGGTGACCTCGCCCACGAGGCCGAGGTCCACCTCCTGCCCGTCCACGACGGCGCCCGTGCGGCGGGCGCGCAGCAGCCCCGCGTCCTCGCCGGAGAAGCCGACGGCGTACGGGCCGTGGGAGTTCACGAGGCCGACCAGCTCGCGGCCCACCTGTCCCGTGAGCACCATGCGGACCACGTCCATGGCCTCCTCGGTGGTCACGCGCAGGCCGCCGCGGAACTCGGACGCGATGCCGAGGCGGTCGAGCATCGCGTTGATCTGCGGGCCGCCGCCGTGCACCACCACGGGGTGGACCCCCACGTGGTGCAGGAACACGATGTCCTCGGCGAACGCCCGGCGCAGCTCCTCCGAGACCATGGCGTTGCCGCCGTACTTGACGACCATGACGGTTCCGGCGAACCGCCGGATCCAGGGCAGGGCCTCGATGAGGACCTCCGCCTTGGACTCGGCGCGGTCGAGCCGGTCCGCGGTGGACAGGACGGGTGTGGCCGCCGTGGCCGGGTCGGTGTGCGGGCTCATGCTGGGGGTCCTCACGTGGAGTAGGCGGAGTTCTCGTGGACGTAGTCGTGCGTCAGGTCGTTGGTCCAGACCGTGGCCTCGGCGTCGCCGGCGTGCAGGTCGACCTCGACGAGCACCTCGCGGGCCGTCAGGTCCACACGGGAGCGGTCCTCTCCCACGCCGGAGGCGCGGCACACCTGGACGCCGTTGAAGCGCACGTCGAGGGCGTACGGGTCGAAGGCGGCGACCGACTCCGGGACCGTGCCGACGGCGGCGATCACGCGTCCCCAGTTCGGGTCCTGGCCGAAGATCGCGGTCTTGAACAGGTTGGAGCGGCCGACGGCGCGCGCGACGGCCTCGGCCGCCTCCTCGGTCTCGGCGTGGACCACGCGCACGGCGATGTCGTGCCGGGCGCCCTCGGCGTCGGCGACGAGCTGGCGGGACAGGTCCGCGCAGACCTCGTGGAGGGCCGCGGCGAACGCCGCGGGATCGGGCGCGGTCCCGGACGCGCCCGAGGCCAGCAGGATCACGGTGTCGTTGGTGGACATGCACCCGTCCGAGTCGACCCGGTTGAAGGTGGCGCGCACGGCCTCGCGCAGGGCCGCGTCGAGGGCGGGGGCGGGGACGTCGGCGTCCGTGGTGATGACGCTGAGCATGGTGGCCATGCCGGGTGCCAGCATGCCCGCGCCCTTGGCCATGCCGCCCACGGTGAAGCCCTCGCCGCGGGCCACGGCGGTCTTGGCCACGGTGTCCGTGGTCTTGATCGCGACGGCGGCGTCCTCGCCGCCGGCCGGGCTCAGGGCGGCGACCGCCTCGGACACGCCCGCGGTGAGGGTGTCCATCGGCAGGCGTTCGCCGATGAGGCCGGTCGAGCAGACGAGCACGTCGTCGGCGGCGGTCCCGAGGGCCGCGGCCGCGTGCTCGGCGGTGCGACGGGCGTCCTCGAGGCCCTCGGCGCCGGTGGCCGCGTTGGCCCCGCCGGAGTTCAGGACGACCGCGGTGGCGCGGCCGTCCTGCACGGCGCGGCGGGTCCAGACCACGGGGGCGGCCGCCACCCGGTTCTCGGTGAGGACGGCGGCGGCCGCGTCGCGCGGGCCCTCGTTGACGACGACGGCGACGTCGGGCGTGCCCGAGGCCTTCAGCCCCGCGGTGACGCCGGCCGCCCGGAACCCCTGTGCTGCGGTGACGCTCACGGCGCGACCCCCTGCTGCTCGAGCCCCGCCTGCTCCGGCAGGCCCAGGGCGATGTTCATGGACTGCACGGCGCCGCCGGCCGTGCCCTTGGTGAGGTTGTCGAGCGCCGCGCAGACGATCACGCGGCCGGCCCGCTCGTCCACGGCGAGCTGCAGCTGCACGTGGTTGGAGCCGAGGACCGCCTTCGTGGTGGGCCACTGCCCCTCGGGGAGCAGGTGCACGAAGCGTTCGCCGCCGTAGGCCGCGGCCCATGCGGCGCGCACGTCCGCGGCGGCGACGCCGGGGCGCAGCCGCGCCGTGGCCGTCGCGAGGATGCCGCGCGACATCGGCGCGAGCGTGGGCGTGAAGGAGACGCGGACCGGCTCGCCGGCCGCCTGGGCCAGACCCTGCTCGATCTCCGGGGTGTGCCGGTGCCCGCCGCCGACGCCGTACGGGCGCATCCCGCCCATGACCTCGGCGCCGAGCAGGTGCGGCTTGAGCGCCTTGCCCGCCCCGGAGGTGCCCGAGGCGGCGACGATCACCACGTCCTGCGGCTCGAGCAGCCCCGCGGCGAAGCCGGGCGCGAGGGCGAGGATCGAGGTGGTCGGGTAGCACCCGGGGACGGCGATGCGGCGGGTGCCGGCGAGTCGCTCGCGCTGACCGGGCAGCTCGGGCAGGCCGTAGGGCCAGGTCCCGGCGTGCGCGGTGCCGTAGAAGGCCTCCCAGTCCGCGGCGGACTCGAGGCGGTGGTCGGCGCCCGCGTCGATCACCAGGGTGTCCGGGGAGCGCTCGGCGATCTCGGCCGCGAGCGCCCCGGAGGCCCCGTGGGGCAGCGCGAGGATCACGACGTCGTGACCGGCGAGGACGTCCGCGGTGGTCTCGGCGAGGACGCGGTCCGCCAGGGCGTGCAGGTGCGGCTGGAGGGCGCCGAGGCGCTCCCCCGCGTTCGAGTGGGCCGTGATGGCTCCGACGGTGACGGACGGGTGGCCGGCGAGCAGGCGCAGGGCCTCTCCCCCGGCGTAGCCGCTGGCTCCGGAGACGGCGACGGTGTGGGTCATGGCCCCATCCTAGCGTAGATATGCGTTGCACGGAATATCTATGCGTTGACTCGGGTCCCCCGGGACGGGCCGGATGTCCGGGCCCGCTCCTAGAGTGGGGCCATGACCACTGCGAACACCCCCGCCGTCCCCCGCACCCACCACGCCGTCGTCGTGTCCGCCACGGGCGGCCCCGAGGTCCTGCAGTGGACCGAGACGGAGGTGCCCTCCCCCGCACCGGGGCACGTGCTGGTGCGGACCGCCGCGGCGGGCCTGAACTTCATCGAGACGTACCAGCGCTCCGGGGTCTACGCGATGGACCTGCCCTTCACCCCCGGCACGGAGGGCTCCGGCGAGGTCGTCGCGCTCGGCGAGGGCGTGGACGCCGCGCTCCTGGGGGCCCGTGTCGCCACCGCGACGGCCACCGGTGCGTACGCCGAGCACTTCACCGCCCCCGCGGATCGTCTCCTCGCCGTCCCGGAGGGCATCGACCTGGCCGAGGCCGCCGCCCTTCCGCTGCAGGGCATGACGGCCCACTACCTCTGCCGGTCCACCTTCCCGGTGGAGGAGGGCCACACGGTGGTCGTGACGGCCGGTGCCGGCGGCGTGGGGCTCCTGCTCACCCAGCTCGCGACGGCCCGCGGCGCCCGCGTGGTCACCACGGCGTCCACGGAGGAGAAGCGGGAGCTGTCCCGGGGCGCGGGCGCCGTCGCCGCGGTGGACTACCCGGACCTCGCCGCCACGGTGGCCGAGCTGACCGACGGCGAGGGCGCGCACGCCGTGTTCGACGGCGTGGGGAAGGACACCTTCGACACCTCGCTCGAGGTGCTGCGCGTGCGCGGCACGCTCGTGCTCTTCGGCGGGGCCTCCGGGCAGGTGCCCCCCTTCGACCTGCAGCGGCTCAACGCGGCCGGCGCGCTGTACGTCACCCGGCCCTCGCTGGTGCACTACACGCGCACGGGCGAGGAGACCCGCTGGCGTGGTGGAGAGGTGTTCGGGGCGTGGGCCTCCGGCGAGCTCGACGTACGGATCGGCGAGCGCTTCCCGCTCGCGGACGCGGCCGCCGCGCACGCCGCCCTCGAGTCCCGGTCGACGACGGGCAAGGTACTGCTCACCCTCTCCTGAACCGGACCCGCCCGGTGCCTTCCGGGCGCCCCGCGCGGCCGCGGGCGGGGCATAGAATGTCCCGCTGCGGCCTGGTCCGCGTCCGACCCTCGGTTTGCCGCTCACACCCCCGGAGGCCCCTGTGTCCCTTTCGTCCGCCGCGCCCACCCCGCCCTCCGTCCCCATCGACCCCGCGGGCGCGCCGCATCGGCCGCAGCTGCCCGGCTCCGAGCGCACCCCGCCCGCCCGGACGCTCGTCGAGCTCTTCGACGCCACGGCGCGCGAGCACCCGGACGCGACCGCCCTGGACGACGGCGTCGAGCCGCTGACGTACGCGGAGCTGCGGGAGCGCGTCGACGAGACCGCCCGCCACCTGTGGGCCGCCGGCGTGCGGGCGGGAGACCGGGTCGGCGTGCGGATCGCCTCGGGCACGGCCGCGCTGTACGTCTCGATCCTCGGCGTGCTCGCCGCCGGCGCGGCCTACGTCCCCGTGGACGCGGACGATCCGGAGGAGCGCGCCCGTCTCGTGTTCGGCGAGGCGAAGGTGGCCGGCGTCCTCACCGACGAGCGGGTCTACGCCCCGCACCCCGAGCACACCGTGGACCCGGCCGCCGAGGCCCGCGCCCCCGGGCTCGAGGACGACGCGTGGATCATCTTCACCTCGGGCTCGACGGGCACCCCCAAGGGCGTGGCGGTGAGCCACCGCTCGGCCGCGGCCTTCGTGGACGCCGAGGCGCGGATCTTCCTGGCGGACGATCCGCTCGCCCCGGGCGACCGCGTGCTGGCGGGACTGTCCGTCGCGTTCGACGCCTCGTGCGAGGAGATGTGGCTCGCCTGGCGACACGGTGCATGCCTGGTCCCGGCCCCCCGCTCGCTCGTGCGCTCCGGCATGGACCTCGGCCCGTGGCTCGCCGAGCGGCGCATCACCGCCGTGTCCACCGTGCCGACCCTCGCCGCGATGTGGCCCACCGAGGCCATGGACAACGTCCGGCTGCTGATCTTCGGCGGCGAGGCCTGCCCGCCCGACCTCGCCGCGCGCCTGGCGGAGGACGGCCGCGAGGTCTGGAACACCTACGGCCCCACGGAAGCCACCGTCGTCGCGTGCGCGGCCCCGCTCACCGGTCTCGACCCGGTCCGCATCGGCCTGCCCCTGGACGGCTGGGACCTGGCCGTCGTCGATCCGCAGACCACGCTGCCCGTGGCCGAGGGCGAGACGGGCGAGCTGATCATCGGCGGCGTCGGCCTGGCCCGCTACCTCGACCCGGCCAAGGACGCCGAGAAGTACGCCCCCATGCCCTCCCTCGGCTGGGAGCGCGCCTACCGCTCCGGCGACCTCGTGGTCTTCGAGCCGGAGGGCCTGCTGTTCGTCGGCCGCGCCGACGACCAGGTGAAGCTCGGCGGCCGGCGCATCGAGCTCGGCGAGGTGGACGCGGCCCTCCAGGCCCTGCCCGGCGTCCACGGCGGCGCCGCGGCCGTGCAGACCACCCCGGCGGGCCACCAGATCCTCGTCGGCTATCTCGTGCCCGCGGACCCCGACGCCGGGCTCGACCTGCACATGGCCCGCGAGCACCTCGCGACGGAGCTGCCGGCCGCCCTCGTGCCCCGGCTGGCCGTCGTGGACTCCCTGCCCACGAAGACCTCCGGCAAGGTGGACCGCCACGCGCTGCCGTGGCCCCTGCCCGGCGCCGAGGTGGACGAGGACGCGCCCCCGCCGGACGAGGACACCGCCGACGGCTGGGTGCTGCGCCAGTGGGCGGACGTGCTCGGCGCGCCCCCCAAGGACGCCGACACCGACTTCTTCGAGGCCGGCGGCGGCTCGCTCGCCGCGGCCCAGCTCGTGGCCCGCCTGCGCCTGCGCCACCCGGCCGTGACCGTCCAGGACGTCTACCGCAACCCCACCGCCGGGGCCCTCGTGGCCGCCGTCGTGGGCGAGCACGGCCCCCACGGCATCGAGGTGCACGACCGGCACGTCGACCGCACCCGCCACCGCACCCAGTGGGTCCAGACCCTCGTGGGGCTGCCCGTGTTCGTCCTGCCCGCCCTGCGCCTGGGCGTGTGGACCGGCCTGGCCCTGAACCTGCTGACGCTCTCCGGGCTCGCGCCCGGGCTGCCCACCGTGCCGTGGTGGGTGCTGATCGTGGCCGGCCTGCTGGTGGTGACCGTACCCGGCCGCATGCTGCTCACCGCCGCGACGGCCCGGCTGCTGCTGCGCGGGGTGAGCCCCGGGTCCTACCCACGCGGCGGCCGCGTCCACCTGCGCCTGTGGCTCGCCCAGCAGATCAGCGACCTCGTGGACCCCTACTCGCTGGCCGGCGCCACGTGGGTGCCCGCCTACGCGCGGCTGCTGGGCAACCGGATCGGCAAGGACGTGGACATGCACACCGTGCCACCGGTCACCGGCATGCTCACGGTCGAGGAGGGCGCCGCGATCGAGCCCGAGGTGGACCTGTCCGGCTACTGGGTCGACGGCGACGTCGTCCGGCTCGGCGAGGTGCGCATCGGCGCGGACGCCGTCGTGGGCGCCCGCTCCACGCTCCTGCCGGGCGCCCGGGTCGGCGCCGGGGCGCACGTCGAGGCCGGGTCCACCGTCGCCGGGCGGGTGCGCGGCGGCCAGCGCCACGCCGGCTCCCCCGCCGTCAAGGTGGGCAAGGTGAAGTCCCGCGGCCCCGCCGAGGCGCCGCGGGAGACCCCGGGCTGGCGCCTGATGGCGACCGTCCTCTCGACCCTCATCTCCCTCCTGCCGCTCGTCTCCGCCGCCGCGGCGGCCGCGGTGGCCGCGTGGTCGCTGACCTGGTGGCCGCCGGCCCCGGAGGCGGGACCGCTGGCCGCCGTCGGGACCACCGCGGCGCGCCTGCTGGCCGCGAGCCCCCTGGTGGCCGGCGTGTGGTTCCTGACCCAGATGCTGCTCGTGCTCGTCACGGTGCGCCTGCTCGCGCTCGGCATCACGGAGGGGCACCACCCCGTGCGCTCCCGGGTCGGCTGGCAGGTGTGGGCCACCGAGCGCGTCCTCGACGCCGCCCGCGACCAGCTCTTCCCGATCTACGCCTCCCGCTTCACGCCGACGTGGCTGCGCCTGCTCGGCGCCGAGGTGGGCCGCGGCGTCGAGGCCTCCACCGTGGTGCTCGTGCCGAGCATGACCCGCGTGGGCGACGGCGCGTTCCTCGCCGACGACACGATGGTCTCCTCCTACTCCCTCGACGGCGGGTGGATGCACGTGGCCCCCGCGAAGGTCGGCAAGCGCTCGTTCGTGGGCAACTCCGGCATGGTGCCCGGCGGCCGCACCCTGCGCCGCGACTCGCTCGTGGCGGTGCTGTCCACCACCCCGGCCAAGACCAAGGCGGGCACCTCCTGGATGGGCTCCCCGCCCGTGCGCCTGCGCCGCAACGAGGTCACCGCGGACGCCTCCCTCACCTACGACCCGCCGGCCCGGCTCAAGGCCGCCCGCACCGCCTGGGAGCTGCTGCGCGCGATCCCGGTGTGGCTGCACGTGGCCCTGTCCATCGCCGTCGGCGCGACGCTGACCGCCCTCATCGCGGTCGGCACGTGGGTGCTGGCCTTCGTCCTGGGCGGCGTCGTCCTGCTCGCGGCCGGCGCGGTCGCGGCGGGCCTGACCGTGCTCGCCAAGCGGGTCTTCGTCGGCCGGATCCGCGCGGGCGAGCACCCGCTGTGGTCCTCGTTCATCTGGCGCAACGAGGTCGCGGACACCTTCACCGAGTTCCTCGCCGCCCCGTGGTTCAGCCGGGCCGCGGCCGGCACCCCCGCCCTGGTCTGGTTCCTGCGCGCGATGGGCGCCCGCATCGGCCACGGCGCCTGGGTCGAGTCCTACTGGCTGCCCGAGGCCGACCTCGTGGAGCTCGGCGACGGCGCCACCGTGAACCGCGGCTGCGTCGTCCAGACCCACCTGTTCCACGACCGCGTGATGTCCCTGGACGCCGTCGTCCTGGAGGACGGCGCCACCCTCGGCCCCCACTCCGTGGTGCTGCCGGCCGCTCGCCTGGGCCGCGGCACCACCGTCGGCGCCGGGTCCCTCGTGATGCGCGGCGAGGAGCTGCCCGCCGGCACGTGGTGGCTCGGCAACCCGGTCTCCCCGTGGCGTCGTCCCGACGGCGACCCCGCCGCCGCGGCCACCCCCTCCCGAGAGGAAGCATGAGCACCGATCCCTACGTCCCGGGCGTCGGCACCGACGCCGCCACCGTCGAGCACATCGCGCTGGACCTCGATGTGCGCCTGGCCGCGAACCGGGTCTCCGGCACCGCCGTCCTGCGCGTGCGCCTGACGAAGCAGAGCCGCCGCATCGAGCTGGACCTGCACCGGCTGCGCGTGTCCCGGGTGGCCGCCGTCGTCGACGGCCGCCCCATCACCCCCTCGTTCACCCAGCCGGGCCGCGCCCCGAGCCGCCTCGTCGTGGACCTGGGCGAGAGCCGGCCGGAGGGCACGCTCGTGGAGCTCACCGTGGTCTACGCGGGCACACCCACGCTGCGGCGCAGCCCGTGGGGCACCATCGGCTGGGAGGAGCTCACGGACGGCGTGCTCGTGGCCGGGCAGCCCCACGGCGCCTCCACGTGGCTGCCGTGCGTGGACTCCCCCACCTCGCGCTCGACGGCGGAGATCACCCTCACCTGCGATGCGGGCTACCTGCCCGTCGCCAACGGCGTGGGCGAGCCCGTGCGCACGCGCGGCTCACGGGTCACGTGGCGGTGGCGGCTCGACCAGCCCGTGCCCGCCTACCTGCTCAGCGTGCAGATCGGCCGCTACCGGCTCGTGGACGCCGCCCCTCCCGCCGAGGGCCTGCCGCCGCTGCGCCTCGTGGTGTCCCCGGGGACCGAGCAGCGGGCCCGCCGGGCCCTCGCCGCCCAGCCGGCCATGATGGCGACGTTCATCGACGCCTACGGGCCGTACCCGTTCGAGGACTACACCGCCGTCGTGGCCGACGAGGAGCTCGAGATCCCCCTCGAGGCCGCGGGCATGTCCCTGTTCGGCACCAACCACCTGGACGGCTCGTGGGAGTCCGAGCGGCTGATCGCCCACGAGATGTCCCACCAGTGGTTCGGCAACGCCGTGACCCTGGGCCGCTGGTCCGACCTGTGGCTGCACGAGGGCTTCGCCTGCTGGTCCGAGTGGCTGTGGGCCGAGGCCTCGGGGCGGTCGACCATCACCGCGATGGCGCGGCGGGCCTGGCAGCGCCTGGCGGACGAGCCGGTGGGCCTGGTGCTGACGGACCCCGGCGCTCCGGAGATGTTCGAGGACTGGGTGTACAAGCGCGGCGCGCTCACCGTGGAGGCGCTGCGGCACCTGATCGGCGCGGACCTCTTCGGCTCGATGCTGCGCGCCTGGGTGCGGGAGCACCGGTTCGGCACCGTCGACTCCCTGGGGCTGCGCACGCACGTGCACGCGTGGGCCCCGCACGCCGGGGTGAGCCGGGCGCAGGTGGACGAGCTCTTCGACGCGTGGACGCTGCGGCCCGCCCTGCCGCCGTTCCCGGGCTGAGGCGGCTGCGCGGTCGACTCAGCGGCCCCGCCGCGCCAGCGCCCCGACGAGACCGCCCGGCAGCCGGTCGGTCAGGTCCACCAGCACGACGTCGGCCGGCACGGTCAGCGCGTCGACCGCGGCGGGGTCGCCCGTGAAGCCGGTGCCGGCGGCCTTCACGAGCGCCTCCTTGCGCGTCCACAGCCGGGCCCGCGCGGCGGGCCTCTCGGGGGTGGGAAGCTCCCGCACCCGGGCGCGCTCCGCCGTCGAGAAGCCCACCCCGCCCAGGCCGTCCTCGTCCGCGAAGGCCGCGGCGTCCGCCCGCTCGACGTCCACCCCGAGGCCGAGCCCGTCGGCGGGCCGTGCCGGCGCCCACCACGCCCCGATCCGCGCCCGATCCTCGGCGCCGGGCATCCGGACGTGCGTGAACGAGACGAGCGCGACCCGGCCGGGAGGCAGGCCGGTCAGCGCGGGGACGCCGTGCGCGGCCGAGCCGCAGCCCGCGCAGGCGTGCCGGAGCCCGAGCGGCCCCACCGGCACGCCCCAGGCCGCCGTCAGGGCGGTGCGCACCTGACCGAGCAGCGCGGAGACGGCGTCGGCCGCCCCCGCCGAGGCGGGGACGGCCGACGTCAGGCCCCACGGGCCGGTCGCGGCGGACACGGTCAGCGCTGGACCGCCCCGTGCCGCTGCGCCGCGAGCGCGGTGGCCGCGGCGCGGGCCTCGGAGGCCTCCTCCGCGGTGAGCGTGCGGTCGGGGGCGCGGAACCGCAGGGAGAACGCGAGGGACTTCCGCCCCTCCGGCACGCCCGCGCCCCGGTAGACGTCGAACAGCTCGACGGCCTCGAGCAGCTCCCCGGCGCCCTCGGCGAGGGTCGCGCGCACGTCCCCGGCCACGACGGCCTCGTCCACCACGAGCGCCACGTCCTGCGTGCTCACGGGGAACGTGGACAGCGGCGCGGCGACCACGGTCTCGGGCGCCGCGGCGCACAGCGCGTCCAGGTCCAGCTCCCACACGCTCATGCGGGCGGGCAGATCCTCGGCCTCGAGCCACTGCGGGTGCAGCTCGCCGGCCACGCCCACCACCCGGTCCCCGTGCTCGGTCACGACGACGAGCTCGGCCACCCGGCCCGGGTGGAACGCGTGGTGCCGGCCCTGCCGGACGGTCAGCTCGACGCCGAGGACGTCGGCCACGTCGAGGGCCCCGGCGACCGCGTCCTGCCAGTCCACCGGGCGGGGGGCGTGGTCCGGCCCGGGCGCCGAGTCGTGCCCGGCGTACAGACCGGCCACGTGCCACGGCTGGGCGGGGATGCCGGCCTCGAGGTCGGCGAGGACCTCGGGGGAGGGATGGACCGCGCGCGGGGGGATCGTCGCCGAGCCCAGCTGCGCGCCGGGCAGGAAGACCAGCCCCATCTCGTACAGCGCCAGATCGCGGAAGCCGCGGCCGAGGTTGCGGCGCGCGGTCTCGACCAGGCCCGGCAGCAGCGACAGGCGCAGGTGCCGGTACTGGGAGGCGATCGGATTGGCCAGGGCCACCATCGCCGGGACCTGGCCCTGCGCGTCCGAGTCCGCCCCGAAACGCCGGTTCTGCTCCTCGGAGACGAACGGGTAGGCGAGCACCTCGGTGAGACCCGCGGCCGCGAGCGCGGCCGACACGCGGCGACGCTGGGCCTGGCGGCGGGTGAAGCCGCGGCCCGGCGGGGCCACGGGCACCACGGAGGGGATCGCGTCGTAGCCGCGCAGGCGCGCGACCTCCTCGGCGAGGTCCTCGGGGATGCGCAGGTCCGTGCGCCACGACGGGGCGGTCACGGTCAGCCGCGGGGCGGCGCCGTCGGCGGCCTCGGTCACGGCCACCTCGGCGCCCAGGGCGCGCAGCGTCTCCACGACCTCGTCGGTCGTGTACGCCACGCCCACCAGGGCGGAGGGGAAGTCGGCGGCCATCTCGACGACGGCCGGCTGCGGCCGCGTCCCGACGTCGGTGACCCCGGGCTCGGCGGTGCCGCCGGCGAGCTCGACGAGCAGCTGCACGGCCCGCTCGGCCGCCTCGTCGGCGACCTCCCAGTCGACGCCGCGCTCGTTGCGCTTCGACGCCTCCGAGGGCAGGCGGTGCCGGCGCCGCGTACGGGCGATCGACACCGGGTCGAAGTTCGCGGACTCGACCACGATCGTGGTGGTGGCGTCCGTGACCTCGGTGGCGGCCCCGCCCATGACGCCCGCCAGGCCGATGGGGCCGGAGTCGTCCGTGATGAGCAGGTCCTCGGGGTCGAGCTCGCGCTCCTTGCCGTCGAGGGTGGTCAGGGTCTCTCCGGCCCGCGCGCGACGCACCACGATCTCACCGGAGAGCGTGTCCGCGTCGTAGAAGTGCAGGGGCTGGCCCAGCTCCCACATCACGTAGTTGGAGATGTCCACCGGCAGGGAGATGGTGCGGATGCCGGCCAGGCGCAGGCGCGCGGCCAGCCACGGCGGGGTCGGACGGGTCGCGTCCACACCGGAGACCGTGCGGGCGACGAAGCGGGTGGCCCCGGGCTCGCCGTGGATCGGCGCGTCGTCGGCGATCCGGACGGCCGGGCCGGCGTCGTCGGCCGCCGGCGGGTGGACGGCGGCGGCCGGGTCCGTGAAGGGCACGCCGGTGGCGTGCGCGTACTCGCGCGCGACGCCGCGCATCGAGAACGCGTAGCCGCGGTCGGGCGTCACGTTGATCTCGGCGGCCTCGCCGTGCAGGTCCAGGACGTCCCGGGCGTCGGTGCCCGGCTCGGGGTCGAGCCCGAGGTCGCCGAGCACGATGATCCCGTCCGTGCCGTCGTCGCCCATGCCCAGCTCCGTGCTGGAGGCGATCATCCCGGCCGAGACGTGCCCGTAGGTCTTGCGGGGGCTGATGCGGAAGTCGCCGGGCAGCACCGCGCCGGGCAGGGTCACGACGACCTTGTCCCCGACCTCGAAGTTGTGGGCGCCGCACACGATGCCCTGCACGCCGGAGGGCTCGATGCCCTCGCCGGTGAGCGGCTGGGCGGCGCCCTCGGGAACCACCCGCACGGAGCACCAGTTGATGGTCTTGCCGTTCTTCTGCGGCTCGGGCTCCTTGGAGAGCACCTGCCCGACGACGATCGGGCCCTGCAGCTCGGCGGCCGGACGGTGGACGTCCTCCTCCTCGAGGCCGACGCGGACGAGGTCGGCCATCACGTCCTCGGCACGGTGCTCCGCGGGCACGGGGACGAACTCCCGCAGCCAGTCCAGGGGGATGCGCATGGATCAGACCTCCATTCCGAAGTGCTGGGAGAAGCGGACGTCGCCCTCGATCATGTCGTGCATGTCCGGGACCTCGTTGCGGAACATGAGCGTGCGCTCCACGCCCATGCCGAACGCGAACCCGGAGTACTCCTCCGGGTCCAGGCCCGCGGCGCGCAGCACATTCGGGTGCACCATGCCGCAGCCGCCCCACTCGATCCAGCGGGGCCCGCCCTTGGCGCCGGGGTGCCAGATGTCCAGCTCGGCGCTGGGCTCGGTGAACGGGAAGAAGTTCGGGCGCAGGCGGATGGCCGCCTCGGCCCCGAACATCTGGCGGGCGAAGTACTCGAGGGTGCCGCGCAGGTGGGCCATGGTCAGGCCCTTGTCCACGGCCAGGCCCTCGAACTGGTGGAACACCGGGGTGTGCGTGGCGTCCAGCTCGTCCGTGCGGAAGGTGCGACCCGGGCACAGCACGTAGGTGGGGGCGCCCCGCTCGAGCAGGGAGCGCATCTGCACCGGGGAGGTGTGGGTGCGCAGCAGCAGGTGGGCCTCGGCCGGGGCCACGAAGAAGGTGTCCTGCATCTCGCGGGCCGGATGGTCCGGCGCGAAGTTGAGGGAGTCGAAGTTGAACCACTCGGACTCGAGCTCGGGGCCCTCCGCGATCTCCCAGCCCATGCCGACGAAGATCTCCGAGACACGGTCCATCGTCAGCGAGAGCGGGTGACGGGCGCCGACGCGGCGGCGACGGACCGCGGTGGTCACGTCCACCGTCTCCTCGCGCAGGATTCGCGCGGCCTGCTCCGCCTCGAGCACCTCGGTGCGGGCGGCCAGGGCCTTGCCCAGGCGGCCGCGTGCGGCGCCCATGAGCTTGCCGGCCTCCGCCTTGCGCTCCTTGGGCAGAGCGCCGATCGCCTTGTTCGCGAGAGTCAGGGGGGCCCGGTCGCCGGTGTGGGCCAGGCGGGCGGCCTTGAGCTCATCGAGGTCCGCCGCGGCCTCGTACGCGGCGAGCGCGGCCTGCACGGCGGCCTCCACCGCCTCCGCGTCCACGGGGGAGATCTCCGCCACGGGCGCGGTGGGCTCCGCGCCGGTCTCGGGGCTGGGTGTCATCAGGGCAACGACCTTCGCATGGGGGACGGTGGGACGCCCGTCAGTCTAGTGTCCGCCCCGGGCGCGCTCGGCCTAGGCTGAGGCGCATGACCGCCCCGGACTCCCTCGACGGCACCGACCCGCTGCTGCGGGGCGTGGGCCTGGACGCGCAGACCCGCTGCGCCCATTACGCCACGGCGCGGGACGTCGTCGCCCTGCGCTTCGCCTGCTGCCCCGCGTACTGGTCCTGCCACCGCTGCCACGCGGAACTCGCCGACCACCCGGCCGTGCCGGTGCCGGCCGGCGACTTCGACCGGCCGCACGTGCTGTGCGGGGTGTGCCGCACCGAGCTGAGCGTGGCCGCCTACCTCGCCCTCGAGGCCACCGCCGATCCCGCGTGTCCGGCCTGCGGAGCGCCGTTCAACCCGGGCTGCGCCGCCCATGCCCCGCTCTACTTCGACGTCCCCGCGTCCGGGTCCCCCGCCGGTGACGTCGACCCCGCGACACGGCCGTGACCGCCGACCCCTCCCGGCCGTCGCCTCCGGCGCACGTGCGGGCGCGCGGGCTGTGGAACCTGCTGAACCTGGCGACGCCGCTGGGGCTGGTGGGCGCCGTCGTCGCCGGCTGCGCGCTGCGGCCCGGGCCGCACGGGCTGATCGAGGCCCGCGGCTGGACGCACCGGTTCCCGGGCGGGGCCGCGTTCACGGTCGGCGACGTCGTGTTCACCCGCCCCGGCCTGCGCATGACGCCCGCGCTGTGGCGGCACGAGGCCGGCCATGCGGACCAGTACGCCCTCCTGCTGGGTCTGCCGTTCCTGCCGGCGTACGCGCTCGCGGCGGCGTGGTCGACGTGGCGGACCGGGGACCCGGCGTCGCGCAACGTCTTCGAACGACGCGCGGGCCTGGCCCTGGGCGGCTACGTCGAGCGGCCCGTGGTCCGCGGCCTGCGGCCGCGCCGCTGACGGGCACGGGCGGTCGCGCCGACGCGGACCCGGGGTCCGGGGAGGTCAGTGCAGGGTGCCGCCGGGGACGTCGAGGTCGGGGCCGCCGGCCAGCGCCGTCAGGGCGGCCTCGGCCACCGCGCGCGCCAGGTCGGCCGCGGGCAGCGCCGGGGTGTCCGGCGTCGGGCGGTGCTCGGCGTCCCACGGCACGTGGAGGAAGCCGGCGGCCCGGGCGGTGCCGGGGGCGTCGAGGAGGGCGTACATGACGTGGTTGCACACGAACGCGCCCGCGGACAGGGACGGCTCCGCGGCGACGCCGGCCGCCCGGATCGCGGCGACGGCACGCTTGGCGGGCAGGGTGGCGAACAGGGCCGCGGGCCCGTCGGCGCGCACGGGCCGGTCCACGGGCTGGTCCCCCGCGTTGTCCGGGATCCGGGCGTCCTGCAGGTTCACGGCCACCCGCTCGACCCGGACGGCCGCCGTGCCGCCGGCCAGCCCGACGGCGATCGCCACCTCCGGCCGGACCCGGTCGAGGGCCGCGGTCAGGGCAGACCCGGCCGCGCCGAACGCGCACGGCAGCTCGACCGCCTCGGCCGTCACACCCCGGTCCGCCAGGATGCCCACGGCGTCCCGCGCGGCGGCGATCGACGGGTTGTGGACATCGCCGCCGAAGGGCTCGAAGCCCGTGAGCAGGACGCGGGCGGCCGGGGCGGGTGCACGGGAGGTCATGGCGACCACGGTAGGCGCGTCTCGGCGCCCGCGCCCCGCCCGGACTCGAACACGCTTGCGGGTCGATTCGAACATGTGTTCTACTTCTGGCCATGCGATGGGAAGCGCAGACCCTGCGGTCCGAGGGCGGAGCCCAGCGGGCGACGGCCGGCACACCGGCCGGCTCCGCCGCCCTGCTGCCGCTCTCGGACCTGCAGCGGAGTGTCACCACCCCGGAGTTCGCGGGGGTCACCTTCCATGAGGTGCTCGCCAAGACCGCACTGAACTCGGTGCCGTCTGCCTCGGCCATGCCGTTCCGCTGGACCGTGAACCCGTACCGCGGCTGCACCCACGCCTGCCGGTACTGCTACGCCCGCAGCACCCACACCTTCCTCGAGCTCGACGCCGGGGCCGACTTCGACCGGCAGATCGTCGTGAAGGTCAACGTCGCCGAGGTGCTGCGCGCCGAACTCGCCCGCCCCACGTGGGGCCGCGAGGCGGTGGCGTTGGGGACGAACACGGACCCGTATCAGCGGGCCGAGGGCCGCTACGCGCTGATGCCCGGGATCATCCGGGCCCTGGCCGATTCCGGCACCCCGTTCTCCGTGCTGACCAAGGGGACCCTGCTCGCGCGGGATGTGCCCCTGCTGCAGGCGGCCTCGCGCCAGGTGCCGGTGCAGGTCTCGCTGTCCCTGGCGATGCTCGACCCCGCCATCGCCGCCGCGGTCGAGCCGGGCACGCCGTCGCCGACCGCACGCCTGCGCCTGATCGAGCGGCTCGCCGCCGCGGGTGCGGACGTCACCGTCATGGCCATGCCCCTGCTGCCGTGGCTCACGGACGGGGACCGCGAGATCGACGCCCTCATGCGCGCGCTGGCGGACGCCGGAGCCGCGCGCGTCATGCCGGGCGCCCTGCACCTGCGGCCGGGCGCGAAGGAGTGGTACCTGGACTGGATCCGCCGCGAGCACCCGGATCTGCTGGCCGGCTACGAGCAGATGTACGCCCGGTCCGCCTACGCGCCCGAGTCGTACCGCCGCATGCTCACCCGGATGGCCGGGGAGGCCGCCGCACGGCACGGCCTGGCCCGCGGCGGCGCCCACGGCATCCGGCGCGAGGACGGTCCCCCGGCCCGGCGCCGGCCGGCGTCCCGGCCCTCCGCTCCGGCGGCGCAGCCCGCGCTGTTCTGACCGGTCCGCGGGGCGCGGCCGGCCGCGTGTCGACTCAGCGCCCCGCGGAGAACGCCGTGGCGGCGCCACGGAGCACCTCGGCCACGATCGGCCGGTCCGCCGGGATCCAGTCCAGGTGCCGCACGCCCGGCCCGGTGAGCGGCAGCCACGCCAGCAGGTCGTGGTCCTGGAGGGCTCGGGGTGTCGTCCCCTCCTCCGCCAGGACGCCCCAGAACACCCGCATCCGGGCGCCGTTGGCCAGCTCCCACCCGTCCGGCTCCGGCGCCGCCACCTCGGGGCCGAGCCGCACGGCGACCCCGAGCTCCTCCCGGCACTCCCGCAGCAGCGCCTCCTGGACGCCCTCCCCCGGCTCGACCTTGCCCCCGGGGAACTCCCAGAGCCCCCGCAGCGGGGCAGGCGCGCTGCGACGGGCCGCCAGCAGGCGGGTCGGCGCGGCCACATCGTCGAGCAGCGCGAGCCCCACGACCAGCCGCGGTCGCGCACCGTCCCGGGGCGACGTCGTCGGGCTGGCAGCGGGCGCGGGGCGAGCGGGTGTGGCGGAGGTCATGAGCCCAGGCTAGCGAGGCCCCCGCCCCCGCAGACCGGAGTCCGTAGGCTGGGTCGGTGCCCACCCCCACTCCCGCCGCCGACGGCGCCCACGACCGTTCCCCCCGCGCCCCGCGTCCGACGCGCCCGGACCCGTCCATCCCACCGACCGCGCCGACGGGCCCCGGCGCGCTGCTGGGCGGCCGCCGCGTGCGTCTGCTGCCGGCCATCCTCGCGCTGGCCCTGGGCAGCTTCGCGATCGGCACCACGGAGTTCGCGATGATGGGCCTGCTGCCGCAGGCGGTGGCCGACCTCGGCATCGGTCTCGAGGCCGGCGGCGTGCTCATCTCCATGTACGCGCTGGGCGTCGTGATCGGCGCTCCCCTGCTGGCCGCGTCCTTCGCCCGCGTCGACCGGCGGGTCACGAGCATCGTGCTGATGCTGCTGTTCGTCGTGGGGCACGTGGCCGCGTTCCTCGCCCCGGACATGGGGAGCATGATGGCGGCCCGGTTCGTGTCGGGCCTGCCCCACGGCGCCTACTTCTCCGCGGCCGCCCTGGCCGCGGCGGACCTCGCCGGGCCCGCCCGCCGCGGCCAGGCCGTGGCCTGGGTGATGGCCGGGCTGTCCGTGGCCAACGTGCTGGGCGTGCCGGGCGCGACGGCGCTCGGGCAGGCCGTCGGCTGGCGCTGGATGTTCGTCATCGTGGCGGTCTGCGCGGCCCTGTGCGTCGGGGCGACCGCGTGGCTCGTCCCGTCCGTGCCGGCCCCCGCGGGCGCCTCGGTCGGCCGCGAGCTGCGCGGTCTGGCCTCCGGCCGCCTGTGGGCGACGGTGGCCGTGGGCGTGATCGGCTTCGCCGGCATGTTCGCGCTCTACACCTACATCGCGCCGCTGCTCACGGAGGTCGCGGGCCTCGAGGAACGGTGGGTCCCCGCCGTGCTGGCCCTCTACGGCGTCGGCATGGTGATCGGCACGCTCGTCAGCGGCGCCCTCACGGACCGCGACCCGGTGGGCACCCTGCGCCTGAGCTTCGGGCTCAGCGCGGTCTCGCTGGCCGCCGTCGCGCTGACGGCCTCGTGGGCTCCGGTGATGATCGTGTTCCTCTTCTGCGTGGCCGTCAGCGGCTCCGGGATCGCCCCGTCCCTGCAGGTGCTGCTCGTGGACTCCGCGCCCACCGCACCCCAGCTGGCCGGTTCGCTCAACCACTCCGCGCTGAACATGGCCAACGCGATGGGCGCGTGGGTCGGGGCCGCCGCGATCGGGGCCGGTGCGTCGCTGCGGACCCCGCCGCTGGTCGGCGCGGGCATCGCCCTGGCGGGCCTGGTGCTGGCGTTCCTGCTCGTGCGCCGCGACGTCGCGGCGCGGCCCGGCGTCCGGGCTGACGACGGCGGCTCGCCCCGCTGAATCTCCCACACGAGGCCGGGGCGAACCTCGTCACGTCGGAGAATCTCGAAAAAGTCGGGGCGCCAGAGGTGGCCCCCCGTGAAAATCCCTTGCTACGTTCCTTCTCGTACGTCAGATTCGCAACCCGAAAGGAACCATCATCATGGGCATCTTTGGCTGGATCGTGCTTGGTCTCATCGCCGGCGCCATCGCTCGCGCCATCCTCCCCGGACGTCAGGGCGGCGGGTGGCTCGGCGCCCTCCTCACCGGCATCGTCGGCGCTCTCCTCGGCGGCTGGATCGCCTCCCTGCTGTTCGACTTCGACGTGAACGAGAAGTTCTTCGATCTGGGCACCTGGATCTTCGCGATCATCGGCGGCGTTATCGTCGCCGCAGTGTGGCAGGCCATCACCCGCCGCACCGGCACCCGCGCCTGAGTGAGCTGAGCGGCCCGGGTTCCACCCGGGAACACGCAGATGGGGCGGGGATCCACGTGGATCCCCGCCCCATCTGCGTCTCCGGACGGCTGCCGCCGCCTCGTGCGCCCCGTCAGCCGGCGCGCCGTGCCCCCGCCATCGCGGACGAGTACAGGCACACCGTGGCGGCGGTCCCCACGTTCAGGGACTCCGCGGCCCCATACAGCGGCACCGCCACCCGGCGGTCCGCCAGCGCGAGCTCGCCGCCGTCCAGGCCCTGGGCCTCGTTGCCGAACAGCCACGCGGTCGGCGCGGCGACCACGCCGGGGGCGAGGGCGTCGAGCCGATCCGAGCCGTAGCCGTCGGCGGCCCACACCTGCAGGCCTGCGGCCCGGGCGGCGGCCGCGGCCGCCTCTGCGGGGACGGCGGTGACCACGGGCAGGTGGAACAGCGACCCGGCGGTGGACCGGACCACCTTGGGGTTGAACGGGTCGACGGAGCCCGGCGTGAGGACCACCGCGTCCGCCCCGGCCGCGTCCGCGGCTCGGATGACCGTGCCGGCGTTCCCCGGGTCCTGCACGCGGCACAGCACGGCGGCCAGGCGCGCCTCCCCGAGGACCGCTTCGACGGCCTGCGGCTCCGGCATCCGCGCCACGGCGACGATGTCCTGCCCCGTCACGGCGTCGGCCATGGCGGTGAGCACCTCGTCGCTGGCCTGGCGCACCAGGACGCACTCACCACCCGGCGTCGGGCGGTCCCGGACGCGCGCCACGAGCTCGGCCAGCGCGGGGTCCCGGTCCACGAGTCCGACGGACATGTACACCTGGGTCAGCACCCGCCCCGCGCGCCACTGCCCCGCGGCGGCCTCCGGCCCCTCCCCCAGGTGGGCGCGCAGGGCCTCGCGGCAGGCCTGCGGCCCCTCGACGAGGAACGTGCCCGTCCGGCGTCGGGCGGAGCGGCCCGCCAGGGCTGCCACCGCGCGCACGCGCTCGGCGCGGGGATGGGTCATCGGCTCGGCGTGCGGGGTCATGGGGTCTTTCTGGTCGGGGCTCAGCTGCGGATGCGCAGACGCCGACGGGGCGGGCCTCGGTGGAGGACCCGCCCCGTCGGCGGTGGTGTTCACGCCTGGGACGTGGTGGTGGGGGCCCTCAAGGCCCCGGAGCCGGCTCAGCGGGAGGCGGCGGGGGCGTTCACGTCTGCGGGCAGCGCCTCGCGGGCGGTCTTCACCAGCACGGCGAAGGTCGCGGCGTCGGAGACGGCGATCTCGGCCAGCATGCGGCGGTCCACCTCGACGCCGGCCAGCTTGAGGCCCTGCATGAATCGGTTGTAGGTCATGCCGTTGGCGCGGGCGGCCGCGTTGATGCGGGTGATCCACAGGCGACGGAAGTCACCCTTGCGCTTGTGGCGATGCTGGTAGTTGTAGGTGAACGAGTGGAGCATCTGCTCCTTCGCCTTGCGGTACAGGCGAGACCGCTGGCCGCGGTAGCCGGAGGCGCGCTCCAGCATGGTCCGACGCTTCTTGTGGGCGTTCACTGCCCGCTTCACACGTGCCACGTGCGTACTCCAATCTGTGTGGTCCCCGGGGCGCGCACTGGCGCGTCACGGCCGAGGAGGAAGGGGTTCCGGCGAGGCCGGAGGGGGTGTCAGATGCCGAGCATCCGCTTGATCTGCTTGATGCTGCCCTTGGAGACGAGCTGGTCGCCCTTGAGACGGCGGGTCAGGCGCGAGGACTTGTGCTCCAGGTAGTGGCGGCGGTTCGCCTGCTGGCGCATGATCTTGCCGGAGCCGGTCACGCGGAAGCGCTTCTTGGCACCGCTGTGGGTCTTCATCTTCGGCATGGCTGCCGTTCTCCTTCACTCATCGCTGCCGTGCGCGGCGCGCACGGCAGTGCTGGTCACCCCGGTCCGTCCGGACCGGGCTGGTCTGTGGCGACCCCGGGGGGTCAGGCCCGAGGACCGGGCTTGGGGGCACCGCCGCGGGGGGCGGCGGGCTTGGGCGGGGCCGGCATCGGCTTGGCCGCCGGCTTCGGAGCCGACGACGGCGCGGCCGGCTTGGCGGCGGACCGCGGCTTCGGCGTGGCAGCCGGCGCAGCCGAGGACTGCGGCTTCGGCGTCGCGGCCGGCTTCGGGGCCGATGCGGGCGTGGCGCTGGAGGCCGGCTTCGCAGCCGGGGCGGCCGCGGCCGGGCGGGGAGCCGCCGGGGCCGGGGTCTTCGGCGCCTGCGTCGTCTCGGCCGGGGCCGCGGAGGCGTTCTCCTGCGTCCGGGCGGCCATGGCCTTCAGCTGCTCGGGGAACGCATCCCCGACCGAATTCCGCACCGGGGCGGAGTCGGACGCCGCCTTCTGCGCGGCGCGCTCCTTGGCCTCGCGGGCGGCCTGGTCGCGACGCGAACCGCCGCCCTGACGCTCGCGGTGGCTCTCGGCCGAGTTCTTGCGCTGGTCCGCCCGCGCATCGGCCTTGGTGCGCAGCGGGGCGACCACCATCACCATGTTGCGGCCGTCCTGGCGCGGCTGCGATTCGACGGTGCCCAGCTCGGCGACGTCCTCGGCGAACTGCTGCAGCAGCTTGATGCCGAGTTCGGGACGCTGCTGCTCACGGCCGCGGAACTGGATGATGGCCTTGACCTTGTCGCCCTGGCTCAGGAACTTCTTGGCGTGGCCGGTCTTGGTCTCGTAGTCGTGCTTGTCGATCTTCAGGCGGAAGCGGACCTCCTTGAGGACCGTGTTCACCTGGTTCTTGCGCGACTCACGGGCCTTCACCGCGGCCTCGTACTTGTACTTGCCGAAATCCATCAGCTTGCACACCGGAGGCTTGGCCGTGGGGGCCACCTCCACGAGATCCAGGTCCGCCTCGGCGGCGAGCCGGAGGGCGTCCTCGACGCGGACGATACCGACCTGTTCGCCGTTCGGGCCGACCAGGCGGACTTCCGGAACGCGGATACGCTCGTTGATGCGGGGATCGCTGATGGTGCTGCTCCTCTGTGTGAGACGACGGGTGACCCCGCGCCCACCGGAGGGGCCCTCGGAAACGAGGAAGGCCTCCCCTGCGCGGACGCAGACGGAGGCCTCGACACGATCCCGTCGGACGGGACCCTCGGTGCGGGCTGCGCGCCACGACGCGGCGGTCCCGACCGGCGACCCGGCAACTCGGCCCGGGGCGAACCGGACATCCTGCTGGCGCGGGTGGGAGAGAGGCCTCCACTTTGCTGCTCCTGGCCCGTGCATGCCCGCCCCGGGGTCACCGGATGACGAGGTCTTGCGCGGACCACGAGTGGTCTATGGGAAGCTTACCACCATGACAGACGAACGTCAGGCCCAGGACGCCACCCCCATGGACGCCCCCGCCGAGATCCGCGACATCCACGAGGTCCCCGCCGTCGAGGTCATCACGACCACCGCCGTGCACCTGATGACCGCCGCCGCCGTCAAGTGCGGCCTGGCCGACTCCCCCGACGCCCGCGAGCTCATCGATCTCGACGAGGCCCGCAAGCTCATCACGGCCCTCGCCGGGCTGGTCACGGCCGCGGCCCCCGAGATCGGCAGCCAGCACGCCGGACCGCTGCGCGACGGGCTGCGCTCGCTGCAGCTGGCGTTCCGTGAGGCCTCCCCGTTCCCGGACGCCCCGGGCAAGGGCCCCGGCGAGAAGTTCACCGGCCCGGTGAACTGACCACGGCCCCGATGACGACGACGGCGCGCCCCTGGCCGGGGGCGCGCCGTCGTCGTCGGGGCGGGGCTCAGGCGTCCGTCGAGGCCTCCGGGGCGGGGGCGAGATGCCGGGTGACCGGCGTCGTGAAGAGGGTGAGCAGCGCGACGCCGGAGACCGCGAGCAGCGGCCCACCCAGAGCAGCGGCGTCCACGCTGAAGAGCCACGAGGACAGGAGCACACTGAAGAGCTGGATCGCGACGGCGGCGCCGCGGCTCCACGCCCGACCGCGCAGCAGGGCGACGGCGGTCGCGAGGATCCACAGGGCGAGCAGCGCGTAGATGACGATCAGCATCACGCGGGCGCCGGCCGGGAGCACCCCGTCCGCCGCATGCACCACCGCGTCCACGGCGAACCAGAGGAGCGCACCCCCCTCGAGCACGAGCGCCGCGGCGACCACGAGGACGGCCACCGGCAGGCCCCGTCCGGGGCGGGGCGGGACCGTCGTCGCGTCGGCGCCCGACGACTCGGACGGGGCGACGGGGTCGGGGCGGCGGGACTGTGCCATGGGGCCTCTCCTGCGGACGGCTGCGGGGACGGACGTGTCCCCCACGGTACGCCGGGCGGCGCGCGGACCACGTCCGCGGCGGCGCCTCGGTCAGGGCATGGTGTGACGAAGGACTCGCAGTGCAGCGCGGTGATGCACCTCATTCACCTCTTGTTCACTCGTGAGGGCCGTGCGAGGATGGCATGCGAGAGATTTCCGGGGGCCGCGTTCGTACGAAGGCGGTCCCCGTTGCAATGACCAGGGTCGCCCTCCGTATCGGTCGTGCCGCGCGTCGTCCGCGCCGGCCCCCGCGCCCGCCGCCGGCGGAGGCCGTGACCACCGGCGCCCGCGGGCTCCGGTTCTTCCGACAGAAAGTGAGCGGACCGATGGATTGGCGCAGTAAAGCAGCGTGCCTGGACAAGGACCCGGAGCTGTTCTTCCCGGTGGGCAACACCGGCCCCGCCCTCCTGCAGATCGAGGAGGCCAAGGCGGTGTGCCGCTCGTGTGAGGTCGTGGACACGTGCCTGAAGTGGGCCATGGAGTCCGGCCAGGACTCGGGCGTCTGGGGCGGCATGAGCGAGGACGAGCGGCGCGCCATGAAGCGCCGCGCCGCGCGTGCCCGCCGCGCCTCCTGACCCACCCGGACCACCGGCCCCGTCGACGACGTCGACGGGGCCGTCCTCAAGCCCGGCCGGGTTCACGTCAGGGGCAGTCGCAGCACGACGCGCGTGCCGCCGTCGTCGGACCGCTCCCAGCGCAGGGTGCCGCGCAGGTCCCCCTCCACGAGCGAGTGCACGATGCGCAGGCCGAGCCCCGATCCCTCGCCCGCGCGGGGAGACTCCCCCGGCACCCATCCGTCGGGGGCGGCGGGGCCGCCGTCCGTCACGGACACGACCAGCACCGTTCCCGCGGGGGTCGACTCGCGGTCGGCGTGCAGGCCCACGCAGCCACCGCCCGGCGCCGTGCCGTGCTCGACGGCGTTGGCCGCCAGCTCATTGAGCACCAGCGCCAGCGGCGTGGTCACGTGGGAGGGCAGTTCACCGAACTCGCCCGTGACCGCGACCTGCAGCGGCCGCCCGTCCCCGGCCACCTCGACGGCCAGGCGGAACTGCCGCTGCAGCAGACCGTCCACGGGGACCTGGTCCTCGATCTCCTCGCTCAGCGTCTGGTGGACGAGGGCGATCGTGTCCACCCGCTGCATCGCCTGACGCAGCGCACGCTCCGCCTCGGGCGAGGACGTGCGCCGCGCCTGCATGCGCAGCAGCGATCCCACGGTCTGCAGGTTGTTCTTGACGCGGTGGTGGATCTCGCGGATGGTCGCGTCCTTGGTGAGCAGACGCTGCTCCTGGCGGCGCAGCTCGGTCACGTCGCGCAGCAGCAGCAGCGCCCCCTGCCAGCCGTCCGGACCGAGCAGGGGGACGGAGCGCACCGTGAGGGACGCCCCGCCGGACTGCACCTCCCGCCGTCCGGCACGCAGCCCGGTGAGCACGGCCCACGTCCCCTCGTCGGTGGGCACACGGGCGGCGTCGGTGCTGGCCAGGACGTCGGTGAGCCGGTGCCCCTCGAGCGTTGAGGCGATGCCCAGCCGGCGCAGGGCGGAGACCGCGTTGGGACTGGTGAACTCGGCGACCGAGTCCGGCCCGAGCACGACGAGGCCGTCCCCCACCCGCGGCGTGCCGCCTGCCCAGAGGCCGGGAGGCTCCTCGGGCGCCGGCCAGCGGCCGTGCTGCATCATGTCCAGCAGGGTGCTGGCCGTCCGGCTGTAGTTCTCCTCGATCACCGAGCGCGCCGGCCGGCCGTTCGGGTCCGCGTGCGCGGAGACGACCGCGATGACCCTCCCGGCGCGGACCACCGGCCACAGACGCACCTGCAGCGTGCCTCCCGGGGCCTCGACGGGGCCGGCCCCCTCGGCCCGCTCCCCGCCATGCCACGTCTGCCCGACGACGGCCCGCAGGTCCGCGCGGGCGCGCGAGCCCACGATGTCGCGGTGGAAGAGGGTGGGAGCGGTGAAGGGCCGGACCTGGGCGAGCGCGACGAACCCTCCGGCCTCGTCGCGGCGGGGCACGGGGCACCAGAGCACGAGGTCCGCGAGCGCCAGGTCTGCCACGAGCTGCCAGTCCCCCACGAGCCGCTGCAGCCAGGCGCGGTCCTCGTCTCCGATGTCCGGGTGCGACGTCAGGGGGTCCTGCGCGAGCGAACTGACCATGGGATCAGGGTACGGCGACGTGCCGGGCGGCCCGTGTCCGTGGCGTCGCGGGCGGCGTCGGACGACACGGCGGCGATGGTCTGCGAGGGCCGTGCGCGGTGCCGTCCGCGGCGGGCGGGGCGGGCAGGGACACCGGCCAGCGTGGCGAGGGCGCGACGCAGCGGGCTGTTCGGAGCGGCCTCGGCGAGCACCTGGCCGGCGAGCAGCGCGGGGTCCGCGGCGGCCGGGTCCCACGGCAGGAACGCCTCCAGGGGCGTGGCCGGCGAGGCGTAGCGGTTCCAGACGGCCTCGACCTGCCCGCGCGGGGCGACGCCGGCGGCGGCGGGCCGGAGCCGGTTGACCACGACGCGCAGCCGTGCCGCCGGGGCCGCCTCCGCCAGCTCCTCGACCCCGCGGACCAGGCGGGGCAGGGCGACGGCGTCCGGCCCGCCGACCGCGATGACCTCGTCGGCCGCGGCGAGCGCCGCCAGGGTCGCACCGTTGCGCTGTGGGGCGGGCACGTCGAAGGACAACTCCTCGTCCTGCTCGAGACCGAACCCGACGTCGACGACCACGCGGTCCCAGTGTTCCCTGGCGGCCGCGATCAGCGCGGAGACGGCGGCGGGGCGCAGCTCGGGCCACCGGTCCACGCGGGTGAGCCCCGTCAGAACCGTCAGGTCCGCGCCGGCGACGCGGACGCGGACGCCCGCGGCCGCCAGGTCGGCGGCGCCCAGTCGGCCGTGGTCGGCCCGCCGCACGGCCCGCGACACGCCGGCCGACTCCTCCGTCAGCCCCAGGTGCACACCGACGGCGGGGCCGTACGTGTCCAGGTCGACCAGCAGCGTGTTCCGGCCGGCCACGGCGTGCTCGGCGGCGAGGTTCACGGCGACGGTGGTGCGTCCCGGGGCGCCGGTGGGACCCCACACCACGGTCACCAGGGACTCCCGCGCGGGTGCGGTCGGTTCGCCCTCCTCCGGAGAGGGTGCGGGGTCGGCTCCCTCGCCCGCGGTGGCGGGGCCGTCGTCGGGGGTGGCCGCGGCGGGGGCGGCGCCCGGCCCGGCGTCGTCGGGCTCGTCGGCGTCGCGCCAGGGGTCCGTGAGGCCGGGCACCTCGTCCGCGCCGAGCGTCTCCAGGGTGATCGGCAGGTCGTCGAGGTCCTCGGCGTGATCCCGGGCGTGGTCGGCGTCCTCCCCGTGCGAGGTCTCCGGCCGGCGGCCCTCCGCGGCGGCGCTCGCGGACTCCACGACGACGGCCGCGATCTGCTCGGGGTCGGCGTCGGCGCGCACGCAGGGCACCCCCATGCTGCGGAGACGACGCCGCTCGGCACGGACCTCGCTGAGCGCCGCCACGCCCACGGGTCGGGGCAGCCGGGCCGTCTCCTCCAGGAAGGCGGCGGTGAGGGACTCGGTGTCCCCGGCCACGAGGACCGCGTCCACGAGACCGGAGCGGGCGATGGCGAGCAGCTCGGCGATGTCCTCGGCCCGGCGGAGGACCGTGATGTCCGTCTGGTGCCGCTCGAGCGGGCCGATGTGGTCCAGGCCCGGCTGGACGGTGGTGGCCAGGGCGATGCGCACGGTCAGCGCACCCCGTGGGCCGGCACGAGGGTGACCCGCGCGTCCTTCACCTTCGCGTCCACGATGCGCGGCAGGGTCTCCTTTGGTGCCAGCAGCTGCACCCGGGTGGTGCCCGAGCCGCCGAAGCCGTTCTGCTCCGCCGTGACCTCGGAGATCTCGAGCGCCTCGGCCAGCCGGGCCGGGTCTGCATGGCCGCGGCCTCCCTCCGCCGGCATGGCCACCCAGACGTCCACGCGGTCTCCCACGCCCACGCCGGACGGCAGCGGCTCGTCCAGGGCCACCCCGACGGGACGACGGCCGTCCGGGTCCGCGTCCACCAGTGCCGCCGCCGGCAGCAGCTCACCGGCCCGGACAGTCCCGGAGACCATCCGCCCCTCGGGAGCCGGAGCATCGGCGCTGAGGTACCGCTCGCCGGCCTCGCTGAGGTTCACCTCCACGGGGCGCAGGTCCCCGGACGCGATGGGTGTGCCCGGGGGCAGGTCCTCCGCAGCCGTCCAGTACGCTGCGGTCCGCTGGGCGGAGGCGACCAGCGCCACGACGCCGGCGATCGAGGCGAGGACGAGCACGAGACCGACGAGGAGCCGGGGATCCCGCCAGCGGGGCCGGCGCAGACGGCCGCCCTCGGCGGACGCGGACATGGTCGTGGACACCGGATGTTCCCCCCTTCGGACCGGCCCCTCGGGCCGCCGCGGCCCCGGCACCCCGTCGGTGTCGGCCCCTCCGCGCTGCGCCCAGAGTAACCACAGGGGCCGTGGATCGCCGGATCCGCCGCGTACGCTGTGGAAAAGTGTCGCCTCCGGGTGTTCCCGGGGTTGAATGGGTCGACGTCGTGGGCCGCCCGCGACCGTCCTGGACGCCTCGACCGAAGGAGCACCGTGCAGCGCTTTCTCACCCTGACCGACGTCGCGGAGACCCTGAACATCTCCGGTCAGGCCGCCCGTGCCCTGGTCCGCTCGGGTGAGCTGCAGGCCATCCAGGTCGGGGGCCGCGGTCAGTGGCGCATCGAGCTGTCCTGGCTCGAGGACTACGTGGAACGTCAGAAGGAAGTGACGCGCGCCCGCGTCCGGGAGTGGACCGAGGCGGACGCGCAGGCCCGCTGAGCCCACACGGTCTGCTCAGGCGGGGCGCAGCGCGGTCCGGACCGTCCCCAGCGCCCCGAACGGGATGACGAGCCGCCCGCGGACGGCCGCGGCCCGCCGGGCCTCGTCCCGCGGGTGGCGGGCGATGTCGAGGTGGTCGCCGCCGACCCGGTCCACGGTGCCCTCCGCCAGCGCCGCGCCGAGGCGTCCCGTCACCGCCACCGGCTGGCGCGTCCGCGCGATGCCGCGCAGCACCGTCCCCCAGCCGGCCGCGGCGAGCTCGGGCGCGGCCACGGCCCGGGTCAGGTCGGCCTCCACGGCCGCCACGCAGTCCACCGCGACGATCGCCGATCCCGAGCCGTCGACGTGCACGCCGACCCAGCCCTGGCCCACCGTGTGCACCACGCCGTCCACGACCTCGCCCCAGGCCAGGTGGAGCCGGACCTGCCGCCCTCGGGCTCCGCGCAGGCGGTCGGCCAGGGACAGCGCCATCCACTCCGCTCGGGTCAGCTCCGCGGCCTCGGCCACCGTCTCCTGCCAGCCGAGGTCGGCCCAGTGCGCCTCCAGGTCGTCGAAGAGTCCGTTCCACCGCATGCGCTCAGCATAGGAGGCTCAGCGCCGGACATCGGTCGTCATCAAACATCATCAAACATCACTCTTGACACCTATCGGCCCGTGCAGTTCACTGTGATCATCATCACCGGCCTGATCGCGGGATCCCGGCCGGACGGACGCACAGGAGGGGAATCCATGGAGCGCTCGACATCACCGGCCGGCCCGGCCCCGACCCGTCCGGTCGACGCGGCGGACGCCGTCGGCCTCACCGTCCTGCTTCTGGCCGGTCCCGGTCTGCTCGCCTGTGCCGCGGCGCTGCTGCAGACGGGCACCAGCGCGCCCGGGGCGGAACTGACCCGCGTGCTGGGCCTCGGTGCCGGTCTCGCCGGGCTCGGACTGCTCGCATGGTGGGCGGTGGGCCTGATCGGGCTGGCGCTCGTCGCGCTGGGGCGCCGCGCGGGTCGGCCGGCCTGGGCCCGCCTGGGCCGGAGCCTCACTCCCGCCCTGCTCGGACGCGTGGCAGGCGCCGTCGTCGGTGCCCAGCTGCTCGCGGCACCGGCCGCGTGGGCGGACGCGGCTCATCCCGTGCCGGACGCCTCCTGGACCGTGGCTGCGGTGCCTGCGCACGCCACCGGCGTCGAGGCCCCGGCGCCGGACGCCGCGTGGACGCCCCGGCCCCCGGCGCCGGCCCCACCGGGCGCCGGCACCGGCCGTGCGGATCCGGACCACCCGACCGTCACCGTCCGGCGCGGCGACTGCCTGTGGCACCTCGCCGCCGCCGAGCTCGGCCCGGACGCGACCCCCCGAGAGATCGACGCCCGCTGGCGCCGCTGGTACGAGGCCAACCGACGGGTGATCGGCGACGACCCGCACCTGCTGCTGCCCGGCACCGTGCTGACCTCCCCCGTGTTCACCCCGCACGCCGGCGTGGACGGACCACGGCCATGACATCCACGACCCTGCACTCCCCCGCTTCGCCTCGTCCTCAGGAGACCGCCATGACCACCCTCGCCACCCGCCCCCGCGCCGCTTCCGACCGGCGCACCGCCGACACCCTCCTCCACGGGCCCGCCCACAGCCCCGCAGTCCTGCCCCGCGGTGAGGAGATCGCCCGGCGGGCCCGCACCGAACAGGGGCGCGAGGAGCTGCGCCGCGTCCGCTCGCTCGCCGCCGTGATCGCCGTCGCCTGCGTCGAGGTCGAGACGGGCCGCCGTGCCCTGCGGGACCTCTCCGCCTGGCTCTCGCCCGAGGTCCTGGACAAGTTGACCCGTCGCATGGAGCTGCTGGGCGCCGTCGCGCCGACCGGGCCCGGTCGACGGCCCTCCGCGGCCGTCCCGCCCCGGACGCCCAAGTCCGCACCCCGCCCGGTGGGTGCCCGCGTGTGCGAGGTCGCGCCCGGCCGGGTGGAGGCCAGCGCGACGGTGCTGTGGGAGGGCCGGGCCCGGGCCTTCGCGCTCCGACTCGAGCGGCGGCTCAGCCGGTGGAAGGTGACGTCGGTCGAGATCGGCTGAGCCGGATCGTCCCGTCGGACTGACGAGCGAGGGCCCGGAGACCTGGAGGTCTGCGGGCCCTCGTCCTGCGTCGTGGCAGGATGCCGGTCAGCCGCGGCGGCCGCGGCGCTCCGCCTGACGGCGGGAGCGGCGGTTCGTGCCCGCCGCGACCGTGGCGCCGGAGTCCGTGCCGCTGCGGGTGACCGCGCTCTGCCCGTCCTCGGACGGACCGGTGAAACGCAGCTGCGCCGGCTGCTGCGGGGCGTCGATGCCCTCCACGGAGATCTGCGGGGCCATCGTCACGGCGCGGGCGTCCTGGACGCCGGGCAGCGACGTCGACGCGGGGGCCGCACTGATCTGCGCCTGGAACAGCGTGCGCACGGCGTCCTCGCGGATGGCGGCGAGCATGTTCTGGAACATCGTGTAGCCCTCGCGCTGGTACTCCACGAGGGGCTCGCGCTGGGCCATCGCGCGCAGCCCGATGCCCTCCTTGAGGTAGTCCATCTCGTAGAGATGCTCCTGCCAGCGGCGCCCGATGGTGGCGAGCACCACGCGACGCTCCGCCTCCCGCAGCGCCTCGGACCCCACCTGCGCCTCCCGGTCCTCGTACGCCAGGAGCGCATCGGAGACGAGTTCGCGCTTGAGGACCTCGGCCTTGAGCCGGCCCCGGCCGCCGACCTCGTCGAGGACGTCCTCCTGCGAGATGCCCACGGGGTAGAGCTCTGCCAGGTCCCGCCACAGCTGGTCGAGGTCCCAGTCGGTGGCGTGGCCCTCCTCGGTGGCCGCGTCCACGATGTTCCCGACGGCGTCCTCCACGAAGCGGCGCACCCGGTCCTGCAGGTCCTCCCCCTCGAGGATGGAACGGCGGTCCGTGTAGATGGCCTCGCGCTGGCGGTTCATCACGTCGTCGTACTTGAGCACGTTCTTGCGCTGCTCGGCGTTGCGCCCCTCGACCTGCGCCTGCGCGTTCTGGATCGCCTTCGAGACGAAGCCGAACTCGAGCGCCATGTCGTCCGGGATCGACGGGCTGTTCATGATCCGCTGGGCCACGCCCGGGTTGAAGTTGCGCATGAGCTCGTCCGTGAGGGAGAGGTAGAACCGGGACTCGCCCGGGTCGCCCTGACGGCCGGAACGACCGCGCAGCTGGTTGTCGATGCGGCGCGAGTCGTGGCGCTCGGTGCCCACCACGTACAGGCCGCCGGCCTCGATGACCGCGCGGTGCGCGTCCTCCACGGCGGCCTCGGCCTGCGCCAGCACCTCGGGCCAGCGGGCCTCGTACGCCTCCGGGTCCTCGGCGGCGTCGAGGCCCAGCTCCTGCATGCGGGCCACCGCCGTGAACTCGGCGTTGCCGCCGAGCATGATGTCGGTGCCGCGGCCGGCCATGTTGGTGGCCACGGTGACGGCGCCCGGGCGGCCGGCCTGCGCCACGATGGCGGCCTCGCGGGCGTGGTTCTTCGCGTTCAGGACCTCGTGGCGGACGCCGCGCTTGGCCAGCAGCGTGGAGAGGTACTCGGACTTCTCCACCGAGGTGGTGCCCACCAGGACCGGTTGGCCCTTCGCGTGCCGCTCGGCGATGTCGTCGACGACGGCGTCGAACTTGACCTTCTCGTTCTTGTACACCACGTCGTTGCGGTCCACGCGCTGTCGCTCCCGGTTCGGCGGGATCACGACGACGCCGAGGCCGTAGGTCGACGTGAACTCGGCGGCCTCCGTCTCGGCGGTGCCCGTCATGCCGGCGAGCTTCTCGTAGCCGCGGAAGTAGTTCTGCAGGGTCACCGTGGCCAGCGTCTGGTTCTCGGGCTTGACCTCGACGCCCTCCTTGGCCTCGATGGCCTGGTGGAGCCCCTCGTTGTAGCGGCGTCCCTTGAGCACGCGGCCCGTGTGCTCGTCGACGATCTGCACCTCGCCGTCGAGGACCACGTAGTCCTTGTCCCGCTTGAACAGCTCCTTGGCCTTGACCGCGTTGTTCAGGAACTGGATGAGCGTGGTGTTCTGCGTCTCGTACAGGTTCGTGATGCCGAGGTGGTCCTCGACCTTCTCGATGCCGGGGCCGAGGATGCCGACGGTGCGCTTCTTGTGGTCCACCTCGTAGTCCGTGTCCGCCTCGAGGCGGCGCACCAGCCGGGCGAACTCGCCGTACCACCGGTTGGCCTCTCCCTGGGCGGGGCCGGAGATGATCAGCGGGGTGCGGGCCTCGTCGATGAGGATCGAGTCCACCTCGTCGACGATCGCGTAGTGGTGCTCACGCTGCACGAGCTCGTCGAGGGACCAGGCCATGTTGTCCCGGAGGAAGTCGAAGCCGAACTCGTTGTTCGTGCCGTAGGTGATGTCCGCGGCGTACTGCTCGCGGCGTACGGCCGGGGTCTGGCCCGCCACGATGACGCCCGTCTGCATGCCGAGGAAGCGGAACACGCGGCCCATGAGGTCGGCCTGGTAGGAGGCGAGGAAGTCGTTGACCGTCACCACGTGCACGCCCCTGCCGGACAGCGCGTTGAGGTAGGCCGGGGCGGTGGCCACGAGGGTCTTGCCCTCGCCGGTCTTCATCTCCGCGATGTTGCCCTGGTGCAGCGCGATGCCGCCGAGCAGCTGGACGTCGTAGTGCCGCTGGCCGAGCGTGCGTCCCGCGGCCTCCCGGACCGCGGCGAACGCCTCCGGCAGGAGCAGGTCCAACGACTCGCCGTCCGCATGCCGGGCCCGGAGCGTGTCCGTCTCGGCACGCAGCTCCGCATCGCTGAGCGCCCGGAAGTCATCCTCGAGGAGGTTCACGGCGTCCACCGTGGCCTGCATGCGCTTGAGGACGCGGTTGTCCGAGATCTTCAGGACGCGGTCGATGATCGAAGGCACTGGTTCTCTGCTCCCTTGCGGTGTGGCCGGGGCGGGACGGGATGCCCCTCGCGCTCGGCCGTGGCGCGGTCTCCGGGACAGTGTACGGGCCGAGTCCGGACGGGCCGCGGCGCCCGTCCCGGAGGGGACGGGCGCCGCGGCGTCAGCAGGTCGTGGTCGACGTCGGCGGGGCGGTCAGTCCTCGCGCGCCTGGTAGGCCCGCTCCCCCTCGGAGGCGGAGACGTGATCCTGCGGGAGGGACTCGTCCAGGCGGATCACGCCGTAGCTCCAGCCCCGGCGGCGGTAGACCACGGAGGGCACGCCGGTCTCGGCGTTCTGGAAGAGGAAGAAGTCATGGCCCACCAGCTCCATCGCGTCCACGGCCTCGTCCACGCTCATGGGGGTCGCGGGGAACGCCTTCTGGCGGATGCGCACCGGGGTGCCCACCTCGGGGGCGTCCTGCTCGGCGGCCTCCTCCGCGGCCAGCGCGGCACCCGACGGCGGCAGCGGCGGCACGAATCCGACCTCGCCCGCGCCGCGGGAGGCGCCGAGCTTGCCGTGACGGCGGTCCTTGCGGCGGTCGCGCATGCGCCGCAGGCGCTCGGCCAGTCGGGTGGCGGCCTGGTCGAAGGCGACCAGCTTGTCGTCCGCGTCGGCCTCGGCCCGCACGACGTCCCGCGGGCCACGGACCGTCAGTTCCACGCGGACCGTCTCGTCCGAGTGCTTGTGGTGGGAGGACTTCGTCACGCGGACCTCGAGCGTGTCGGCGCCCTCGGCGAGCGGCTGGAGGCGCTCGGTGCGCTCGACGACGTGGTCGCGGAAGCTCTCCGGGAGCCTGAGGTTGCGGGCGATGTAGCTGACATCCATGGTCATGGCGTCCTCCTGGTCCGACTCTCACGGGTCCGGCCTCGGGAGGGGAGGTGCGCCTCGGTGTCGCGTCCGCAGGGCGGCGGCGGGTCCGAGGGTGCGACCTCCTTCCAGCCGTCGGCAGGACGGGAACCGTAGGGGCGATTCCGTGCCGTTCACCCTACCCGGGGGCCTGGCCGGGGGCCAGGCTCGGCGGGGTCCCGCGGCGGGGCCACGGCCGCGAGCACGACGGCCCCGACGGGGTGCCCGCCGGCGCGGCGCACCGCCTCCGCGAGCGCGGCGAGGGTGGCGCCGGTGGTGAGGACGTCGTCCACGAGCAGGACGGGCGCGCCGGCCGGCAGCCGCCCGGCGGCGACGCGCCAGTCCCGGGCCCGCCGGCGGCGCTGGCCCGCCCCGGCGCCCGCGTGGGACGGGCCGCCGCCCCGGAGCGTGCTCGCGCGGGGCAGCAGGCGCGCACGGACGGCGTCGGAGACCAGCCACGGCGCCGGCAGCGCCCGGGTGAGCTCGGCGAGCGGGTCGTAGCCGCGCCGTCGGAATCCGACCGCGCCGCCCGGGACCGGGACGAGCAGGGCGTGCCGCGCCCCGGGCAGGTCCGGCTCGAGACGCGCCGCGGCGACGGCCCGGCAGAGGGCCTCGCCCAGCACGCCGCGCAGGTGCAGCGCGTGATGGTCCTTGAACGCGAGCACGGCGGCCGCCAGCGGGTCTGCGTAGCGCCCGGCCGCCATCACCGGCAGCGGAGCGCCGCCGGGGCCCAAGGGTAAGGCCGGGGCGTCCTGCTCCGCCCGGAAGGGCCGGGACAGGACGGCGGTCAGTCCCTCCGCGCAGGCCGGGCAGAGCCGGTGGCCCGGCGCCGCGCACACCGCGCACTCGGCGGGCAGGACCAGGTCGGCCAGGGCCCGACCGAGGGCGCCGAACGCCGGGGACGGGGAGGACGGCGGGGAGCGCATGGGACGAGTCCACCGCACGACACCGCCGTCCAGGCGCCGGGGCGGGCCGCTGTGCGGGACAGGACGGCTGTGCAGGAGTGGACGACGGGGCGGTGAGCGCCGGCCCGGCTCAGTCCGGGAACGAGAGGTCGCGTACCCCGCGGTCGAGCTCCTGCGCCCGCCACGAGGAGCCCACCAGCAGGAACACGAACTCCTCCGTCTCCGCGTAATAGGCGCCGTCGTCGCCGGCGGAGATCCCCCGCAGGCCGCCCAGTGGGTTGAGCTCCCGGACGGTGCCATCGACCGAGACGATCCGCGGCACCACGCGCTCGTCGGGCTTCGCGGCGTACGCCGAGACGAGCAGGTTCGTGTCGCCGGCCCACTCCACCGAGTCCTCCGACCCGGAGGAGGGCAGCAGGATCGGCTCGGTCAGGGCGTTCGGCACCCCGTCCGAACCGCGCACGACGCCGGACACGCGCAGGGTGGTCCGCTGGCCGTCGTCGACGAGCATCGCGGCCCGGGCCCCGCTCCGGGCCAACCGCAGGTCGACGATCCGCTCGCCGGGGCGCAGCCAGGTGGCCGTCACGATGCGCTCCTGCCCGCCGGGCTGGGCCGAGACGGCGCGGATCCGCGAGGTCGTGCCCCGGTCGGCCGCCCACACCCAGCCCAGGAGGTCCAGCGACGGGACGGTAAGCCCGGTGCCGCGCAGCACCTCCCGCAGGGAGCCGTCCGTGCCGGCGACGTGGACCGCCGTCCGGTCACCGGTGACGAACGCGAATCGGCTGCGGTCGCCGGACATCGTCGGGCGGACCGGATCGAGCGCGGTGACGTCCGGAGCGCCGCCCACCGGCGTGACGCTGCTCCCCTGCACGTACACGAGTCCGCCCGTCGCCGCGTCGATGCCCACCTGGACCGATCTGACGGCGGGGTCGGTCTGGACCGGGGCGGGGCCGTCGTCTCCCGACGTGGACAGCTGGGCACCGGCGACGGTCACCTCGACCTCCTTGACCGACTGGAGGCCCCTCAGGGTCAGCTCCAGCTGCTCCCGCATGCGGTGCCGCCGCTCGGCGTCGGCCCCCTCGGCGGCCGCCTGGGTGAGGTCGACGTGGGCCACGCCGTCGTCGTCGACGGGCACCGTGGGCGCGGCCAGGTCCGTGCCGGTGCGCAGCGGGAAGGCCGTCTCCACCGCCCCGGCCAGATACGGTGCCGGCCCGCGCAGCAGCGCTCGCGTCACCGCGGTCACGGTGGTGCCCCGATTGACGAACCACCGCACGTCCGGCACGATATAGCGCTTCGCGGTGTCGTAGAAGGCGAGCTCGTGCGGCGCGAACAGCTGTCCGAACTGCGCCTGGGAGAGCAGCGTGCCGTTCTCCGTGGACGTGATCCGCATGCCCTGGGGCCGTTCCTGCACGGTGACCGCCCAGGCCCGTGTGGTCCCCGGCGGCGCGACGGTCCGCAGGCCGTACTCGTCGATCTCCGAGTCGACCTCGACCTGGATCTGGTAGTCCCCGTCGCCGTCGCCCCGGGTGATGCGCGGCTCCGCCGAGTACACGAGGGTGCGCTGCCAGGGCGTCCACTGGGTGGCCGCGGGGCCGTCGAGGAACTCGCGCGCCACCGCGTAGTCGTCCTGCGGGCTCGTGCCCGCGAGCAGGAAGCCCCGGATGGCCTCCTCCGCCGTGTCCGACTCGGCGGGTCCCGGCGGATGGAACTGCGGCGCGTCGGCGGCCGCGCTGGCCCCGTCGACCGGGTCGGCGCTGCGCACTTCGGAGCTCTGGGGGATCTGGGTGCAGCCGCTGAGGGCGAGCACCAGGGCGACGATCACCGCGACGACGGCGACACGCGGCGGGCGGGGCGGCTGCGGATCCACGGTGGTCATCGGGCCTCCTCTGCCGCGTCCTCGCCGGTCCGGTCCCCGGCGGCCGGCCCGTCGGCGGGATCCCCCGGAGGGGCCACGCGCACCGGCCGGGTCGGTGCGGTCAGGGCCTGCTCGGCCTGGCGCGCGGACGGTGGGGCGTCCGCGGCCGTGGCGGCGACGTCCGCGACCCTGCCGACGGCGTCGGCGTCGGCGTCCGCCTCCTGCGGGACGGGTCGGGACAGGTCATCGGCGTACCGGCGGTCCGCCGTGCTGTAGCGGGGCGGGATGGGCAGCACGGAGCGGCCGATCGGTTCCGGGGCCTCCGCGCCCTGCGCGGCCGGGCGCGGCGCCCGCGGCAGGGTCACCATGAACGTGGACCCCTCCCCCAGCTCGCCCCACGCCTCGAGCCGGCCGCCGTGCAGCCGGGTGTCCTCGGTGGCGATCGCCAGACCCAGTCCGGACCCGCCGGTGGTGCGCTTGCGTGAGGGGTCGGCCCGCCAGAACCGGTCGAACACGCGCTGCACCTGCTCGGGGCTCATGCCGATGCCGTGGTCCACGACGGCGAACGTGACGGCCTCCTCGTCGGCCGCCACGAGCACGTCCACCGGCCGGCCCTCGGCGTGCTCGATCGCGTTGTTCACCAGGTTGCGCAGGATCCGTTCGATCCGCCGCGGGTCGACCCAGGCGACGTGGCCGTCGGCGCGGTCCCGGTCCATGGGCACCACGTACACGGGCACGCCGCTCTGATCGGCCAACGGCTGAGAGGTGAGCACGACGTCGCGGGCCAGCTCGAGCATGTCCGTGGCCTCGAGGGCCGGGGTGGCGGCGCCGGCGTCGAACCGGGTGATCTCCAGCAGGTCCGCGAGCATGGCCTGGAAGCGATCGACCTGGTGGTAGAGCAGCTCGGTCGAGCGTCGGTTGACCGGGTCGAAGTCCTCGCGCGAGCCGTACAGCACGTCGGCCGCCATCCGCACGGTCGTCAGCGGCGTGCGCAGCTCATGGGAGACGTCCGAGACGAACCGCTGCTGCATCTGGGACAGCTGGGCGAGCTGGCCGATCTGGTCCTGGATGCTGTCCGCCATCCGGTTGAAGGACATGCCCAGGCGGGCCATCTCGTCCTCACCGTCGACCGGCATCCGCACGGCCAGGTTGCCGCTCGAGAGGGACTCGGCCGCCCGGGCCGCCTGCTGCACGGGCAGGGTCACACGCCGCGAGACCCACCACGAGACCAGCACGTTGATCACCAGGAATCCGACGCCGAACACCAGCAGCACCCCGAGCACCGAGTCCAGCGAGCTCTGGACGTCCGCGAGGTCGTAGACGAGGTAGAGCCCGTAGGTGGCACCCGGGGGCAGCACCACCTGGGCGCCGAACACGAGGCCGGGCCGGGTGCCGCCGCCGGGGTCCGGCAGCGCCACGCTCGCGTCGTACACGCCCGGCCCGGAGGCGACCGCGTCCTGCAGCTCCTGGGGGATCACCGCGGGATCGAGACCGGCGGAGGAGATCGTCCCCACGTACGCGGACTCGGAGCCCGGCAGCGGGGCGAGGTGGTAGCGGCGGCGGATCGTCGTGCCCGAGTCCCCCTCGAGGGCACGCAGGGTCTGGGTCACCAGCACGTCCGTGCTCTGCGCGTCCGTGGCGGTGGTCTGCGCGAACGTCTCGCGCACCTGACTCAGGCCACGGCGGGCCTCGGCCTGGACCTGCTCGTAGCGGGCCTCGAAGAGGGCCTGGGTGATCTGCTGCGTCAGGAACGCGGCGACCACGAGGCCCGCGAGGATCGAGAGCAGGGCCGCGAGCACCGCCGTGCGCAGCCGCAGGGACCGACGCCACCGGCGGCGCAGCGCACGCCACGCGGGGCCGGGGACCCACGACCGTGGGCGGCCGGCGGCGGGCTCGACCGGCTCGGCGCCGGGCTCGGCCGCCGGGGCCGCGCTCAGACCCGGGCCGGACACCGTCATGCCCTCAGCCCTGGCCGGCCTTGTACCCGACGCCGCGGACGGTCAGCACGACGCACGGGTTCTCGGGATCCGGCTCGACCTTCGAGCGCAGGCGCTGGACGTGGACGTTCACGAGCCGGGTGTCGGCCTGGTGCCGGTACCCCCAGACCTCCTCCAGCAGCATCTCGCGGGTGAAGACGTGGCGCGGCCGCCGGGCGAGGGCCACGAGGAGGTCGAACTCCAGCGGGGTGAGGGCGATGCCGACGCCGCCGCGGGTGACCTCGTGGCCCGCCACGTCGATCTCGAGGTCCCCGATGTGCAGGACCTCCGCCGGCTTGGCCTCCCCCTCACGCAGGCGGGCCCGGACGCGGGCCACGAGCTCGGCCGGCTTGAACGGCTTGGGCACGTAGTCGTCCGCACCCGACTCGAGGCCGCGCACGACGTCCGCCGTGTCCGACTTGGCCGTGAGCATCACGATCGGCACGTCCGACTCGTCTCGGATGAGCCTGCAGACCTCGATGCCGTCGATGCCGGGGAGCATGAGGTCCAGCAGCACGAGATCGGGACGCTCGCGGTGGAACGCGGGCAGTGCGGAGGTGCCGTCCGCGGCGAACGCCGGCTCGAAGCCGTCGTTGCGCAGGACGATGCCGATCATCTCGGCCAGCGCCTCGTCGTCGTCCACCACCAGGATCTTGGCCTTGCCCATCCTGACCTCCTCGTCAGCGCTCCCCCCGGCGCCGCAGGCGGGACCGGCCCCGGGCACAGGAAATTTTCAGGATCAGCCCGATGATACCCGCCGGGCGGGCCCGTCCACGGCCGACGACGCCGGAGGTCGTCCCGGTCCGTCGGGGCGCCGGCTCAGCCGCGCAGCTCGGCGAGCCGCGCGGCCAGCTCCTCCGCGTCCCGCCGCAGAGTGCGGAGCACGGCGGGGTCGTGCGGCCCCGCCGCCGTGAGGCCGACGTCGCCCACCCGTCCGGGGTCCACCCCCAGCCGTTCCCACGTGCGGACGACGTCGACCGGGCGCACGCCCGGCTCGGGGGCCAGGGTCAGCCCGCGCCCGACGTCGGCCCAGCCGGCCGCCGCCTCCCACGCCTCGCGGGTGCCGGGCGAACCGTCCGCGCCGTCGTCGAGGGGGCCCACGCCCACCACGAGCGAGACCGGGGCCCGGGCGGGCGCGTCCGCGGCTGCGTCGGGCCTGGGCAGGGACTCTCCCGTCAGCGTCGCCAGCGCGGCGGGCCCGGGCAGCTCGGCCCCCGGGGAGGCGGCGCGGCGGCCCGGCGCGAGCCACACTCGGGCGACGTCGGGCAGGGCGGTGAGCCTGGCGAGGGCGGCGCGCCACAGTCCGCGGGCCTCCTCGCGCGGCAGCGACCGGACGGTGCGGTACCCGCTCGCGGTGGGCAGGGTCCCGGCGAGGACGGCCCCCGCCCACGGCTCGTCGACGACGACGCCGAGGCGGGCCGCCCCGGTGGCCCTCCGGAGGCGGGGCAGGGCGTCCTGCAGTCCCTCGAGATAGGACTCGGCGACGTCGCGGCGGGCGCCGTGGTCGCCGAGGACGCGCTCTCCCCCGGGCAGCCAGAGGCCGGCGAGCAGGCTGAGCGGGCCGCGCACCCGCACGGCCAGACGTTCGACGACGGCGCCCTCGGCCCCCGCGGTGTCCGCCCAGCGGTGCGCGTCCTCGCGCCAGAGGGAGACGGCGCGGCGTCGGTCGCGGCCGGAGCCGGCGGCCCCGGGCGGGCTGACCCGCCAGCCGTGCGGCTGCAGGTCGACGGCCAGCTCCTGCAGGAGGGCGGCCGAGCGGCCGGTGGCGTCGGCGCCGGGTCCGCGCTCGGGCAGCTCGGGGAGCACCGGCCAGTGGTCCGCGCCGAGCTCGCCGAGCGTGACGCGCTGCGCCTCTGCGACGTCGGTGCCGCGCCACGGCGTGCCGCCGAGGGCGACGGGGCCGGTGGCGCCGTCGTCGTGGGCGGCCTCAGTCATCCGCGTCCCCGGAGCCCGCCCCCGGCTCCGCCTCGGCGTCCGGCCGGCCCTCGGCCGCCAGCGCGCGGTGGTGGCGGATGACCTCGGCGATGATGAAGTTCAGGAACTTCTCGGCGAACGCGGGCTCGAGGTCGGCCTCGAGCGCGAGCCGGTGCAGCCGCGCGATCTGGGCGGCCTCACGCCCGGGGTCCGAGGGCGGCAGGTCGTGGCGGGCCTTCAGCGCACCGACCCGCTGCGTGAACTTGAACCGCTCGGCCAGGAGGTAGACGAGCGAGGCGTCGATGTTGTCGATGCTGCCGCGGATCGCGAAGAGCTCGTCGAGGACCGCCGGGTCCGCGGTGCCGGGCAGCGAGCTGGCGTGGGGGTCGTAGTCCGGGCTCATGGCCGAAGCCTACGCATCCGCGGGGGCGGACAGCCGGGCATTGCGGGCGGTGTCGATGGTGGCCTGGCCGAGCACGCGGGTGCCCCGGTACAGGACGGCCGTCTGACCGGGGGCCACGCCGCGCAGGGGGCGCGCCGGCTCGATCTCCCACCCCGGATTCCCCGCCTCGTCCGCGCGCTGGCGGGCGCGGGCCTCGACGATCTCGCCGTGGGCCCGGAACTGCAGGGCGCAGTCGAACCAGGCGCCCGTGCGGGCTTCGGGCACCGGGGCGCCGGCCCACGACGGGCGGATGCCGGTGATGCGGTCGACGTCGAGCAGCTCGCGGCCGCCGACGACCACGGTGTTCTCCTTCGGCCGCACCTCGAGCACGAACCGGGGCTTGCCGTCGGGCGCGGGACGGCCGATGGCCAGGCCCTTGCGCTGGCCGACCGTGAACGCCTGGGCGCCCGCGTGGGTGCCGAGCTCCCGCCCCTCCGGGTCGACGATGGGGCCGGGGGCCAGGTCGATGCGCTCGGCGAGCCAGCCGCGGGTGTCGCCGTCGGGGATGAAGCAGATGTCGTGGGAGTCCGGCTTCGCCGCCACGGACAGACCGCGCTCGGCCGCCTCGGCGCGCACGAGCTCCTTGGACGGCGTGTCCGCGAGCGGGAAGAGGCAGTGGGCGAGCTGATCCGCGGTCAGCACGCCGAGCACGTAGGACTGGTCCTTCGCGTCGTCCGCGGCGCGGTGCAGCTCCAGCGAGCCGTCCGGACCGGGCCGCACGGCGGCGTAGTGGCCGGTGCAGACAGCGTCGAAGCCCAGCTCGAGGGCGCGCTCGAGCAGCGCCGCGAACTTGATGCGCTCGTTGCAGCGCATGCACGGGTTGGGCGTGCGGCCGGCCTCGTACTCGGCCACGAAGTCGTCCACGACGTCCTCCGCGAACCGCTCGGAGAAGTCCCACGTGTAGAAGGGGATGCCGAGCCGCTCGCACGCGCGCCACGCGTCCGAGGCGTCCTCGATGGTGCAGCAGCCACGCGAGCCGGTGCGCAGGGTGCCGGGCATGCGGGACAGGGCCAGGTGGACGCCGACGACGTCGTGCCCGGCGTCCACGGCACGCGCCGCGGCGACGGCGGAGTCGACTCCCCCGGACATGGCGGCCAGGACCTTCACGGGCGGACTCCTCTCTCGACGACGGACGGGCGCTCCAGTCTAGACGCCCGGCCCCAGCAGCGTCCGCAGCGCGTCGATGAGCGCGGCCGTCTCGGCCAGCGTCGTCGTCCGGCCGAGGGTGAACCGCTGGGTGGCCCGCGCGTCGGCCTCCGTCCGCCCCGGCAGGGCGGCGACCACGTGCGACGGTTCCGCCACCCCGGCGGTGCACGCCGACCCGGACGAGGTGTCCAGTCCGGCCATGTCGAAGGAGAACAGCAGCGCGTCCGCCGTCCGGCCCGGCACGGTGATGTGGACGTTGCCGGGCAGTCGGCGCGTCCCCGGCGACAGCACCTGCCCCGTCGCCGGGTCGAGGTCTCGCGGCCCGGTCAGGCGCACCCCGTCCAGGGCGTCGACGGCGGCGATCACCTCGTCCCGCAGCCCGCCCAGGCGGGCGGCCTCGGCGGGCTGCTCCCCGACGGCCTCCGCCACGGCGGCCGCCAGCGCTGCGGCCAGGGCCACCGACACCGTGCCCGAGCGCAGGCGACGTTCCTGGCCGCCGCCGTGCACCACGGCCTCCAGCGTGACGTCCCGGCGCACGAGCAGGGCGCCGACACCCACGGGGGCGCCGACCTTGTGCCCCGAGACGGCCAGGGTCGCGGCCCCGGACGCGGCGAAGTCCACGGGCACCGCCCCGAGGGCCTGGACGGCGTCGGTGTGCAACGGGACCCCGTGGTCGGCAGCGAGCCGGGCGGCCTCGGCCACGGGCTGGACCGTGCCGATCTCGTTGTTGGCCCACATCAGCGTGGCCAGGGCGGTCCGCTCGGGCGCGGTCGCCAGCGCGGCCTCCCATGCGACGAGGTCGACCCGCCCGTCGTCGTCGACCGGGACGAGCACCGGCTCGGCACCCTCGTGTGCGGCGAGCCAGTCCACCACGTCGAGGACCGCGTGGTGCTCGATGCCGGTCAGCACGATCCGGGTGCGCTCCGGCGCGGCCGCGCGGCGGGCCCGGTACAGCCCCTGGACGGCGAGGTTGTCCGCCTCGGTGCCCCCGGACGTGAGGATCACCTCGGTGGGGTGCGCCCCGAGCGCCGCGGCGATGCGCTCCCGCGCTTCCTCGAGGCGCAGCTTGGCCCGGCGGCCCGAGGCGTGGAGGGAGGCCGGGTTGCCCGGGAGCGCGGCCGCCTCGGCCAGGGCCGCGAGCGCGGTGGGGCGCACCGTCGTGGTGGCGGCGTGGTCCAGGTGCACGCGGTCCGGGGTGGTCACCCGGCCAGTCTAGGAGCCGCGCCGGATGTGCACCGGCTCAGTCTCGGGCGAGGAACCGCTCGACGTCACGGGTCGGGCCCAAAAGGAGGATCGTGTCCTCGGGCTCGAGGACGTAGTGACTCGGCGGGTAGAGCCACGTGTCGCGGCTGCGGACGGCGACCACGCGTATGCCCCGCTCCCCCGCGAGTCCGGTGGCTCGCAGGTCCCTGCCCAGCAGGCGCGACGGCGGCGTGGCCCGGACCATGGCCAGGCCCGGCTCGACCTCGACGAAGTCCTGGAAGGACGTGCTGACCAGGTGCGCCACGCGGCGGCCCATGTCCCGCTCCGGGTGGACCACGTGCTCCACGCCGAGCTGACGCAGGATCTCGCCGTGGCGGTCGTCATTGGCCTTGGCCCAGAGCTGGTGCGTCCCGAACCGCCGCATCAGCGAGACGGTGAGGATCGAGTCCGCGAGGTCGCCGCCGATGGCGACGACGACGTGGTCCATCTCGTGGACCGAGAGCTGGCGCATCGCCTCCTCGTCCGTGCTGTCCGCGCGGACGACGTGGGTCAGCCGGCCGTTGAGCGCCTGGACGGCCTCGGCATCGGCGTCGACCCCCAGCACGTGGCAGTCGGACTCCATGAGCTCGCGGGCGACCCCGGAGCCGAACCGGCCGAGCCCGAGGACGGCCACGGTGGGGCGGTCGCCCCGGCGGGGGGCGAACAGGGAACGGGTGAGATCAGCCAATGAGGGGCCTCTCCTTCGGGTACTCGAAGTGGCGGGTGCGGTCGGTCAGGGCCAGGCTGCCGGCGACGGTGGCGGGGCCGATGCGGCCGACGAACATGAGGAGCATGAGGATGCCCTGCGCGGCCGGCGGCAGCTGGGCGGTGATGCCGGTGGACAGGCCCACCGTGCTGAACGCGGACACGCACTCGAACAGGATCTGGTCGGTCGTGAACGAGGACAGGCCCATGAGCGCCATCGTGGCGACGGCGATCGCGGTCGCGGAGAGCATGATCACGGTGATCGCCTCGCGGTGCGCGGTCCGGGAGAGCCGGCGGCCGAACGCATGGACGGCGCCCTCCCCCCGGATCTCCGCGAGCACGATGAACAGCAGGACGCTCGCCGTCGTGATCTTCACGCCCGAGGCGGTGCCGGCGGGGCCGCCGCCGATGAACATGAGCACGTCGGTGGCGAAGAGCGTCACGGGGTGCATCTGCCCGTAGTCCAGGGTGTTGAAGCCGGCGGTACGGGTCGTGACGGACTGGAAGAACGCCGCGAGCACGCGCGAGGCCGGGTCCAGACCGCCCAGGGTCCGCGGGTTGGACCACTCGAGGACGAGGTACATGAGCGTGCCGCCCACCAGCAGCACCGCGGTGCCCACGAGCACGAGCCGGACCGTGAGGTTCCACCGCTCGGGTCGGCGCAGGTCTCGCCGCAGGGTCAGCACGACCGGCAGGCCCAGGCCGCCCAAGATGATCGCCGCCGCGATCGGCAGGCAGATGAACGGGTCCGAGACGAAGCCCATGAGGTTGTCGCTGAACAGCGCGAACCCGGCGTTGTTGAATGCGGAGACCGCGTGGAAGACCCCCTGCCACAGTGCCTGGCCCGGGGACATCCCCGCGCCCAGCCAGAAGCGCAGGCTCAGCAGCAGCGCCACCGAGGCCTCGACGGCCGTGGAGTACAGGATCAGGGCCCGCAGCACCCGGGGCAGGTCCCCGATCCCCTCGGCCCGGGTGGAGGCCGCGGCGTCGAGGCGCTGGGTGAGGCCGAGCCGCCGGAGGATCACCAGCCCCAGCAGCGACGTGAACGTCATGACGCCCAGGCCACCGAGCTTGATGAGCGTGAGGATCACGAGCTGACCCAGGGGTGTCCAGAACGTCTGGGTGTCCACGACGCCGAGGCCCGTCACCGTGGTGGCGCTGGTCGCCGTGAACGCGGCCTCCAGCGGGGTGGGCGCGCGGCCCTGATACGAGGCGGGCAGCAGCAGTGCGCCGGTGCCCGTCACGATGGCGACGAGGAAGGACCCGACCACGAGCTGGGTCGGACGGATGCGGGGCCGACGCGGGCCGACCCGCGGCGACGAGGTAAATGTCACGGGAGGGAAACATAGTCCTTCCGGGGCGCACTGTCACCGTGCGGCGCCGGTGGTTGAATGGCCGGGTGCCGACCCCCTCCGTCCCGCTCGTCCACCCGGTGCACCGGTTCGCCCACCACGAGATCGACTTCCGCCGCCGGATCGTCACGATGGCCGTGGTCAACCGCACCCCGGACTCCTTCTACGACGACGGCGCCGGCGCCGTCCTGGAGGACGCCCTCGCCCAGGCCCACGCCGCGGCGGACGCCGGAGCCGAGTGGGTCGACGTCGGCGGCGTGCCGTTCGCGCCCGGGGCGGAGCTCGACCCGACCGAGGAGGCGGCGCGGGTGGTCCCCCTGATCGCGGCCCTGCGGAGCGGGGACGGGGCCGGGTCGTCCGAGGCATCGCGCCGGCTGATCCTCTCGGCGGACACGTTCCAGCCGGCCGTGGCCGAGGCGGCCCTGGCGGCGGGGGCGGACGTCGTCAACGACACCACGGGACTGTTCCACGCGGACCTGGGCCGGGTGGTGGCCGCCGCGGGCGCGCACCTCGTGGTCACCCACTCCCTCGCCCACGTGCGCGGACCCCGGGCCGTGGTCCCCCGGCCGACCTACGGCGACGTCGTCAGGGAGGTCCGCGACCACCTGCGGCGCACCGTCGACCGGGCCGTGGCGCTCGGCGTCCCCGAGGAGAGGATCATCGTGGACCCCGGCCACGATCTGAACAAGAACACCCGGCACACCCTCGAGATCACGCGGCGGCTGGACGAAATCGCCACCCTGGGGCTGCCCGTGCTGGCCGCGGTCTCGAACAAGGACTTCATCGGCGAGAGCCTGGACCGGCACCGGCACGAGCGCCTGCCCGGCTCGCTGGCCGCGGCCGCGGCCTGCGTGTACGGCGGCGCCCGGATCCTGCGCATGCACGACGCCGACGCCTCCGTCTCGGCGGCCCGCATGCTCGAGTGCGTGTTCGGGTGGCGTCAGCCGGCGCGCCTGGTCCACAACATGGGCGCGGAGAACCCGCCGCCGGACCGCAGCACCCTGGCCGGACACCGCGCCCACCGCGGGGGGCGGGCATGAGACGGCTGACCGAGACCGGCCCCGGCCTGGACGACGACGCCCTCCGCACCGCCCTCGCGGCCCCGGCGGCTGAGGACACCGGCCCCGGACCCTGGGTCCGCGTCGTGTTCATCGCCTCCGCCGACGGCGCGGCCACCCTGGACGGCCGTGCGGGCGGGCTCGGTTCCCCCGCGGACCAGCGGCTGCTCTCGCTGTCCCGGCACGACGCCGACGTCGTGCTCGTGGGGGCCGGGACCATCCGGGCCGAGGGCTACGAGGGTGCGCTGCTGTCCGAGGAGGACCGGCGTCGACGCGCGGAGGCCGGCGGGCCCGCGGACCCGCCCGTGGCCGTGGTCAGCGGCAGCCTGGACCTGGACCCGGCGTCCGCGTTCTTCACGGCCGCCCCGGTGCGCCCCTGGATCCTGACGTCCCGGGCCGCCCTCGCGGCCGAGCCGGAGCGGGCGGCGGCGCTGGCCGCGCGCGCGGACGTGCTGGCGGTCGGCGAGGAGCACGTGGACCCCCAGACCGTGGTGGCGACCCTGCACGCGCGCGGCGCCCGCGTCGTCCACTGCGAGGGCGGACCGCGCCTGTTCGGCAGCCTCGCGGCGGCCGGCCTCGTGGACGAGGTGCACCTCACCGTGGCGCCGCTGCTGGCCGGACCCGCCGCCGGCCGCGTCCTGACCGGCGAGGACGGCCCCGGCCTCCCCGCCCGGCTGCAGCTGGTCCAGGTGCTCCACGACGACGGCATGCTGTTCCTGCGCCTGCACCACGAGCGGCACGCCTCCCCCGGCCCGGACCCCACGCCGTGAGCGCGGCCGAGGAGCACCGCACCGCCTACGAGGTCCTGGGCGTGCCCCGCGACGCGACCGCCGAGGAGGTCCGGCGGGCCTACCGCCGCGCGGCCCGGGCCGCGCACCCCGACGTCGGCGGCGACCCCGCCGCCTTCCGGGCCGTGACGCGGGCGTGGGACCTCCTCGGCGACGCCGAGGCCCGGCGCCGATACGACCTCTCGCTGCCCGGCCCGGACGTCGGTCCCCGCGGCCCCCGCGCGACGGCCGGATCAGGGCGGGCGAGACCGTCGGGACGGTCCGGACCCGGCGGACGTGCCGCCCGCCCCGTGCGCTACGAGCCCCCGCCCGGCGAGGCGGAGGCGGACCCGACCGTGCTGGACCTGCCGCGATCGAGCCAACGCGTCCACGGGGCGCCGCGGCCGCGCGGGATCCTGCCGGACGAGCACCGGGTGCTGCGGCAGGCCCGCACCCTCGACGTGCTGCTGCGCCACGTGGCGGACGCGCTCCCGGCCGCCCGGGTCCTGACCGGGCTGCGGCTGGGCGGGCGCTGGGGACGGCACCTCGACGTGGACCACGCGGTGCTGTGCGGCCATCGCCTGGCGCTGATCGGCTCCGTCATGGTCCCGGAAGGGACCTACACCTGGGACGGGGCGGACCTGCGCTCCCGGAGCCGTCCCGTGGCCCCGCCGCTGCTCGGCCCCGCGATGATGGCGTGGCAGCAGGCCCTGCCCCAAGTCACCGTCGGCGGATTCGTGCACGTGATGACGGACCGCGACGCGCGGCACGCACCCGTGATCCGCCACACGCGCGGCGCCGACGCGCCGGAGGCGCAGGCCGACCTGCTCACCGCCCCGCCCGCGCCCGGGATCGCGTTCGCGCGCGAGGTCGCGCTCTTCCTGGGCACCGGCACGGACCCGGATCTCGTGGACCGGCGCGCGCTCGGCGCGCTGGTCGACCGGCTCCACTGAGGCACGCCCCCGCCCGGCGGCGCCCCACTAGGCTGGGCGCGTGCCCGACTCCCCCACCCCACCCCGCCCGAACCCGCACGAGGGCGCCGACCGCGCCCCGGCGCCCGGCACCCCCGGCTTCCGGATCCTGCTGCTCACCCCGGAGATCCCCGGCAACACCGGCAACGCGATCCGGCTCGCCGCCCTCACGGGGGCCGAGCTGCACCTCGTGGAGCCGCTGGGCTTCGGGTTCGAGGACGCCCACCTGCGCCGCGCCGGCCTGGACTACCACGACCTCGCGGTGGTGACGGTGCACCCGGACCTCGACGCTGCGCTCGCGGCCCTCGCCCCCGCCCGTGTGCTGGCCTTCACCGCGCGCGGGTCCGTGCGGCACGACCGGGTCGCCTACCGGCCCGGCGACGTGCTGCTCTTCGGCCGCGAGTCCACCGGCCTGCCCGAGGAGGTGCTGACCGATCCGCGGGTCACCGAGACCGTCTGCCTGCCCATGCAGCCGGCCCGTCGGTCCCTGAACCTGGCGAACGCCGTCTCCATCGCCGTGTACGAGGCCTGGCGCCAGCACGACTTCGCCGGGTCCGCTGCCCGCCCCGATTCCCTAGACTGAGGCCACCATGCAGACTCCTGACGCGTCCGAGCCCCACGCCGACCGCCCCGATGACGCCGGCCAGCCCGCCCTGGACACCCTCCTGCGCCGCAGCGCCGAGGGTGACCGGGCCGCGTTCTCCGCGTTCTACGACGCCACGGTCCCGTGGGTGCACGGCCTGGCCGAAGCGATGTTCGGCCCCGGCGACGACGCCGCCGCGGCCACGGTCCGCACCTACCTGACGGCATGGGAGGAGGCCTCCGAGGCCGGGCTCGACCTGAGCGAGCGTGACGACGCGACCCACCGCGAGCGCCAGGTGTTCACGTGGCTCGAGGTCCTCGCCCACCGCGTGATGACCTCGCTGCGCCGCGCCGGCGGCTCCGCGGCGGAACGTGGGCGTCGTCCCGGCCCGGCCGGGCCCGCGCCGTTGCCCGAGGACCTCGTCGACCGCGTGGCCCCGGACGCCTACGAGGCCGTGCGACTGGCGTGGCTGGGCGGCTGCACCGACCGGGAGGTCGCCGATCGGCTGGGTCTGCCGGCCGACCAGGCCCGCACCCTCCTGCGTGACGGCGTGCGGCAGGTCGTGGCGGCCCGCCGCGACCTCACGCAGGACGCCGCCCGGCCGTCCGCGCCGGCCCCGGCGACCGGCCCGGCACTCGGCGCGGACGTGCGCGAGGACGTGGACGCCGGCCGCGCACTCGAGCTGGCCGACCTCTCGGCCGTGCACGCCCTCGACACGGCCGGGCACACCGCGGCCTTCTCCGCCGTGCAGCGGCGGGGCGGCGAGCTGGCCCTGTGGCGCTCCCGGGTGGACGGTGCGCGCCAGGCGGTGGCCTGGGCGTTCCGGTCCGTGACGGCCGAGCCGCCGTCGGCCCTGCTCGACGAGGTCCTGCGTCGCCTGCCCGCCCAGGACGTGGGCATGGACCTGATCGGCGACGAGTCCGCCCCCGCCGGCCCGCCGCGGGACCGCCTGCGCTGGCTCAAGGTGACCGCCCTCCTGCTGCTCGCGGCCCTCGTGCTCGGCGTCGGCGGGTGGACGGTGTGGAGTCAGTTCACGCGGCCGGGCATCGTGCACCGCATCGACCAGTCGAAGGACCTGTTCACGACCTCGGAGTACCCGGCCCAGGACGGCGGCACGGTCCAGGCGTTCCTGTCCCGGGAGCAGAACAGCGGCTACCTGACGATCAGCGGGATGCCCCAGCTGCCGGAGGGTCAGTCCTACCAGCTGTGGCTCTACCCCTCGGACGGCACGGCCCCGGCCTCGCTCGGCACGTTCGACGCCAACGGCTTCGGCGAGCCCGTCACCTTCCGGGGGCTGGACCGCTTCGCGGCGATGGGCATCTCCGTGGAGCCCAGCTCTGGCTCGGAGGTGCCGACGTCGGAGCCCGTCGTCGGCGTGGACCTCGACCCCACCGCGCAGACCGGCCCACGCTACGGCGGTCGGCCGAGCACCAACTGAGATCCCCCGCAGGGGGGGCGGTTCAGAACCCGGCGATGGTGCTCGGACCGTTGACCGTGACCAGGTGGAACGCCTCGGCGTGACCCGGCGCGGCGGCCGGGCCGGCGGCGCGCCGGTGATGTTCGGCCATCTGGGCGAGCACGTGCCGCCGCATCGCGTCGACGTCCGGGTGCTGGGAGAGGTGGGCGTCGAGGGCGCGCAGCTTCTGCTCCGCCAGGCCCGTGACGTCCACGACCGTGTTCCGGCGCGCGGCGGGGGCGGCGTACAGCAGCAGGTTCCGGACCTTGAACGCCTCGAGCCCCTCCGCCGCGAGCTCCGGGTACGCGTACGGGTTCTCGGCCGCCGGGTACGCGGCGCGCACCACGGCCTCGCCGCAGGCGAGGTGGTCCGGGTGGGCGGCCTGCATCCGCTCCCAGTCCCGCTCCGGGTGGGTGCTGAGCACCACGTCCGGGCGGACGCGGCGCATCAGCGCCACGAGCTTGCGGCGCACGCCGTGGTCCGGCTCGAGGTGTCCGTCGCGCTCGCCGAGGAAGTGGACCTCGGCGGCACCGACGACGGCGGCGGCCGCGCGCTGTTCGGCGTGCCGGCGGGCGGTCATCGCCTCCGGGCCCTCCGAGTCGAAGCCGCCGGCGTCCCCGTCCGTCACGATGCACAGCTCGATGTGCAGCCCGGCCGCGCGGAAGCCGGCCAGGGTGGCGGCGGCCCCGAAGTCGAGGTCGTCCGGGTGGGCGCCGACGGCCAGGACCCGGCGCCAGCCGTGGTGGGCCGCGAGCGCGGCGGGGGTGGTGAGCGTGGTGGTCACGAGCGGGTGTCCTCCGTGAACGTCACCTCGGTCGTCTGCTCCGCGCCGTCGCGGAGGTAGGTGACGTCCACCGAGTCTCCCACGCGGTGCTCGCGGACGACGGCGGTGAGGGACTCGGAGTCGATCACCGCGCGGTCGCCGACGGCGGTGATCACGTCGCCCTCCTTCAGCCCGGCCGCGTCGGCCGCCGACTCTCCCACGACCTGCTGGACGCGGGCGCCGTCGCTGAACATGGTCCGGGCGTTCTCGCTGCCGCCCTGCACCTCGGCGGGCTCCGGGGTGACGCTCACGCCGAGCATGGCATGCGTGGCCTTGCCGTGGTCGATCAGGTCCTGTGCGACCCGCTGGGCGTAGTCCACGGGGATGGCGAAGCCGACCCCGATGTTGCCCGCCTCGCTCGGGTCCTGGCCGGCCGAGGCGATCGCGACGTTCACGCCCACCAGGCGACCCTCGGCGTCGACGAGCGCGCCTCCGGAGTTGCCGGGGTTGATGGCCGCGTCGGTCTGCAGCACGTTGATGTACACCTCGCCCCGGGTGCCCTGCGGGGTGCCCGGCAGCTGGAAACGGTACTGCTCGGCGCCGGAGGACGAGCCGGAGCTCTCGCCCTGCGGCTCGGGCGCCTCGGAGGACGCCACCGCGATGGTCCGGTCCAGGGTGGAGATGATCCCGTCGGTCACGGTGTTCGGCAGGCCCAGGGGGGCGCCGATGGCGACGGCCTCGTCCCCGACCTTCAAATCCCCGGACCGGCCGATCTGGATGGGGGTGAGGTCCGGGGCGTCGATCTTGATGACGGCCAGGTCGGACAGCGGGTCGGTGCCCACGACGGTGGCAGCGTAGACCTCCCCGTCCGAGGTGCGCACCGTCAGCTCGGCGTCGTTGGCCTGGCCGCCGAGGGTGACCACGTGGGTGTTCGTGAGGATGTGCCCCTCCGTGTCCAGGATCGACCCGGAACCGGAACCGGAGGCGGAGCTCGACGTCGCGGAGATGGTCACCACGGAGGGCAGCGCGGTCCTCGCGGCGTTCCCGACGGCGGTGTCCGCCACGGGCTGTCCCCCGGCCTCGGCCGAGGTGTCCGTCGCCTGCGAGGAGGAGGAGCTCGCGGCCTCGGACGCGGCCTCGCCGCCGTCCTCCGCGACCGCGCAACCGGAGAGCCCCACCATGAGCACGGCTGCGGCGAGCAGGCCCGCCCCGGCACGGGCGCGGGACTGGGGCCGGGGACGCGCGACGGTGCGGGCCGTCGGCACGGGGGGCTGGGTGGGGGCGGCGGTCTGGTCCACGGGGTCCTCGCTTCGGGTCGGGCCCCGGGCGGTCGACACAGACGCCCGTCGTCTTGCGGACGCGCGCCCCGGGGCACGTCCACGCTAGCGTGCATGACTGAACGCCGCCTAGAGGCCGAACGTCCGCTCCTCCCACGGTCCCGGCCGCGCCGGATCCCTGGTGCCCGATTCCCACGCCGCCCTACACTCAACCCCAGGATCCGGCGGGTCCGCCCGGTGCGGCGGCTCGCCTCCGCCGTCGAAGGAGACCCCGCATGACCGTGCCCACCCGCCCCGCCGATGTCGGCCGTCTGGCGCGCGCCGTGACCGCCGCGGGTCTGGGAGGCCTGGGCCTCCTGGTGGCGGCACCCGCCTCGCACGCCGTGACGGTGCCGCCGGGCGTGTACGTGGTGGACGAGGCCGGGGTGCTCTCGACCTCCGATGAGCAGCGGCTGACCCAGGAGATCCAGGACCTGCGCCGGGACACCGGGCAGGGGCTGTACGTCGTCTACGTGGATGAGTTCAGCACGGACGCCCAGACGCTGGCCCAGGACGTGGCGCGCCAGCGCGGGCTCGGGACGAACGACTCGGTCCTGGCGATCGCGGTCGAGGACCGCGCCTATGGGCTGGACAGCGGCGGGGACGCGGACCTGCAGAACCAGGTGACGCGCACCTACGTGGGCCCGGAGCTGTCCAAGATCGGCACGGACCCCGGCTCGGCGGAATGGCTCGCGGCGGGCACCGCCGCGGTGCAGGGGCTCGACGACGCCGCCGACGGCACGCTCGACGGCACGGGGGCCAGCGGGGCCGAGTACGATCCGGCCGGTGCCCTGCCGGCCGGCACCGCGGGCGACGGGAGCACGGCCCAGGGCGCCTCCGGCGGCGGGGCCCTGACGGCGGTGCTCGGCGCGGGCGCGGTGGCCGCGGCCGTGGGCGGCGGCGTGCTCGTGGCCCGCAGCCGGAAGCGCACGCAGGGCGGCGCGGTCGAAGGGGGCCGCACCGAGGAGGTCCGCCGCGACCCCCTCGACGAGCTCAGCGTGGAGCAGCTGCGCACCCAGGCCGGCTCGAAGCTCGTGGCCGCGGACGACGCCATCCGCTCCTCGGAGCAGGAGCTGGGCTTCGCCGAGGCGTCCTACGGGGAGAAGTCCGTGGCGACGTTCCGCGAGGACATCGATCGGGCCAAGGAGCACATGCGGGCCTCGTTCCAGCTCCAGCACCAGCTCGACGACGAGATCCCGGACACCGAGGCCGAGCAGCGCGCCTGGCTCAAGGAGATCATCCAGCGCAGCGAGGCCGTGGGTGCGGCCCTCGCGGCGCACAAGAAGGAGTTCGACTCCCTGCGCGACCTCGAGAACCAGGTGCCCGAGGCCCTGGAGCGCGTCGACGCCCGCCTGCCCGAGGCGCGGTCCCGGGTGCAGGAGTCCGAGTCGGCGATCGCCGCGCTGCACGGCCAGTACGCGGAGTCCGCCCTCGCCGAGGTCGCGGACAACGCGGCGCAGGCCCGGGAGCGGCTCGAGTTCGTGGAGACCGCCGTCGCGAAGGCGCGGAGCGCGTGGGACGCCCAGGACCGCTCCACGGCGGCGCTGGCCGTGCGTGCCGCCGAGGAGGCGCTCAGCCAGGTGGACACGCTCACGGAGGCGGTGGGCAAGGCCGAGGGGTCCCTGCGGGCCATGCTGGGCAACCTGCAGACGGGCCTCGCCCAGTCCGAGCAGGACGTCGCCGAGGCCGAGGCGCTCGTGGTCAACGGGTCGAACCCCGAGCTGGCCGGCCCGGTGGCGGGGATGAAGAACGCTGTGAACGCGGTGCGCCGAGCCCTCGCGGCCGGCCGCCCGGACCCCCTGGAGCTGCTGCACCAGCTCGAGGCCGCGCACCGCCAGCTCAACACCCCGCTGGCCGGCGTCCGCGACGCTCGGGAGCAGGCCCGCCAGGCCTCCCAGGTGCTCACCTCCACGATCGCCCAGGCCCAGGCGCAGATCGACGGCACGGCCGACTTCATCGGCGCCCGGCGCGGTGCGGTGGGCTCGGAGGCCCGGACCCGGCTCGCGGAGGCCGACCACACGCTGCGTTCGGCGATCAGCCTCGGCCGCACCGACCCCGTGGCCGCCCTCCAGCAGGCGCAGCGCGCCTCCCAGCTGGCCGAGCGCGCGAGCGAGCTGGCCCGCGCGGACGTCGAGGGCTTCGGCTACGGCCCCGGCATGGTGGGCGGCATGTACGGTGCACGCCCGCGCGCCGGAGTGGGCGGCAGCTTCGGCGGCGGCCTCGGCGGCGCACTGCTCGGCGGCATCCTGATGAACTCGATCCTGAACAGCGGCAGCTGGGGCGGCGGTGGCTTCGGCGGGTTCGACGGCGGCGGCCTCGGCGGCGGCGACTTCGGCGGGTTCGGCGACATCTCCGGCGGCGGCTTCTGACCGCCGCCCCATGAACTCCGGCGCCCCGGGCGCCGGCCCGGCCCGCACGCGCGGGACGGGGTGGACGCAGGCCGACGGTCTGCGCTGACGTGAAAGACCGACGAAAGGCAGACACCATGGTCAAGCAGTCCATCTTCGGCCGCATCAGCACGCTGGCGAAGGCCAACATCAACGCGATGCTGGACAAGGCCGAGGACCCCCAGAAGATGCTGGACCAGATGGTCCGCGACTACACGAACAACATCGCGGAGGCCGAGGCCGCCGTCGCCCAGACGATCGGCAACCTGCGAATGATCGAGGACGACTACCGCGAGGACCAGGACGCGTCCCGCAGCTGGGGCCAGAAGGCGCTGGCCGCCTCCCAGAAGGCCGACGACTTCCGCACCAAGGGTGACACCGCCTCGGCGGACAAGTTCGACAACCTCGCCAAGGTGGCCATCGAGCGCCAGATGGACTTCGAGCGCCAGGCGAAGTCCGCGGAGCCGACCATCGCCTCGCAGCGCGAGATCGTGGAGCGCCTGAAGACCGGTCTGGACCAGATGAAGGTCAAGCGTCAGCAGCTGGTCGCCAAGCGCGACGAGCTGACCGCCCGCGCCAAGTCCGCCCACGCCCAGTCCGCGGTGGCCGACGCCGTGAAGTCGATCGACCTGCTGGACCCGACCTCCGAGGTCTCCCGCTTCGAAGAGAAGGTCCGTCGCGAGGAGGCCCGCGTGCGCGGCCAGCAGGAGATCGCCGCCTCCTCCCTCGACGCCCAGTTCGAGTCCCTCGAGGACCTCGGCGAGAAGACCGAGGTGGAGGCCCGCCTCGCCGCCCTCAAGGCCGGCGGCGCCGGCCAGGCCGCCCTCACCTCGGGCGACGTCGACGCCGATGAGACCCTGACCCTCGACTACGCGGCCGAGGGGACCGCCGAGGAGACCGGCACCGCGCGCGGCTGACCCCGCCCCTCCCCACGGCCCGTCGCCCGGCCCACGCCGGCGCGGCGGGCCGTCCTCGTGCGCCCCGGCCCGGTGCTCCTCCCGGACGCGCCCCGGCCCCCGCGCTCCTTTGGTACTGTCCCGGGGTCCCTCGGCACGCTCCGCGGGACGCCCCCGTCCCCGCACAGAGGAAGAACCCCATGCAAGAGCAGTTCACGGCCTGGTCCGTGCTGGTCGACGCCGGCCTCATCGGCGCGCTCCTGGCCGTGGGCACGCTGGCCCGTGCCGTCATCACGCCCCTCCAGACCCTGATGATCCCGGCCTCCGTCATCGCCGGCATCCTGGGCCTGGTCCTCGGCCCGAACGGCCTGGGCTGGCTGCCGTTCAGCTCCCAGCTGGGCACGTACGGCTCGATCCTGATCGTCATCGTGTTCGTGTGCATCGCGCTCACCGACGACTTCGACGTCCGCAAGATCGGCCGCCCCGTGGGTGCGTTCGCGTCCTACGGCGTGCTGATCTACGCCTCCCAGGTGGCCATCGGCGCCCTCGTCACGCTGGTCCTCCTGCAGCCGCTGTTCGACGCGCCCGACTCGTTCGCCGCCCTGCTGTTCGCCGGCTGGGCGGGCGGCTTCGGCTCCGCGGCCGCCGTGGGCCAGGCATACGCGGCCAACGGTGATGCGACCGTCACCTCGCTGGCCTACACCTCGGCCACCGTCGGCATGATCGTCGGCGTGGTGGGTGGCATCATCCAGGCCAAGATCGGCGCGCAGCGCGGCCACGCGCGGGAGTTCGCGGGCCTGACCTCCATCCCGGAGGAGCTGCGCACCGGGGTGCTGAACCAGGTGGAGGAACGCCCGGTCATCGGCCGGCACACCTTCTCGGCGGCCTCGGTGGAGTCACTGGCCTTCCAGGTCGGCGTCGTCGCGATGATCGCGGCGGCCGCGCACGGCGTGGTCTCCTGGATCACGTCCGTGTGGCCGAGCGTCGTGGGCGAGGACGGACCCCAGCTGATCATCCCCGCGTTCGCGATCGCGTTCCTCCTCGGCCTGATCGCCCGCGTCCTGTTCCAGGCCACGAAGACGGCGAAGTTCCTCGACCCGGGCTCGCTGAACTCGGTGTCCGGCACCGCCACGGACATCCTCATCGTCTGCGGCATCGCCGCGATCGCCCCGACCGTGGTCGTGGACTACTGGCAGCCGCTGCTGCTCCTGTTCGTGATCGGCCTCGCGCTGGCCCTGTTCCTGGGGATCGTCGTGGCGCCGCGCGTCATGACCGACGCGTGGTTCGAGAAGCAGCTGTTCACGTGGGGCTGGGCCACCGGCGCCGTCGCCACGGGCGTGGCCATGCTGCGCATCGTGGACCCGAAGCTGAAGTCCGGGACCATGGAGCAGTTCGGCGTGGCCTACATCCCGGTGGTGCCCGTGGAGATCGCGGCCGTGTCCTTCGTGCCGCTGCTGCTCCTCGCGGGCCTGTCCTGGGCCGTCGTCGGCATCTGGGGCGCCATCGCGGTCATCGCGATCATCGCTGCCGTCTGGCTGCGCCGCACCGACCCGGGCCGCCGCACCCCGGCCCAGCAGGCGGTCCGGGCCTCGAGCCGCTGACGCTCCCGCTCCCCCGCGTTGATCGCCCGAGGGCGGTCGGCTCGCCCGCCGGCACCGTGCCGGCGGGCCGGGGCGACCGGGTCCGGACATGCGAGAAGGCCCCCAGCAGATGCTGGGGGCCTTCTCCTTCTCGTTGCGGGGGCAGGATTTGAACCTGCGACCTCCGGGTTATGAGCCCGGCGAGCTACCGAACTGCTCCACCCCGCGGCGACTTCTAGAACTATACACACCTGTTCCGTCGAGTTCAAATCGGCGTCAGCACCCCGCCACCCGGCGGCCATGCGGCGGCCACCTGCCCCGAGACGACAGCGGCCCCGACCACGCGCGGTGCGTGGCCGGGGCCGTCGTCGACGGTCCGGCGGGCCCGGCCCGCCGGCGCCGACTCAGCCGCTCGGCGTCGGGCTGGGGCTCGACGACGGCGCGGGGCTCGCCTCGGCCGGGGCCTGCTCCTGGGCAGGCGCGTCGCCGCCCAGGGCGTCGTCGGCGGCGGTGGCACGCTTCAGGGCCTCGTTGAGACGCTTCTGCTGCTCGCCGTAGCCGGCCCAGTCGCCCTCGGCCAGACGCTCCTGGCCCTGGGTCAGGGCGTCCTGAGCCTCCTCGAGGGCCGCCGAGAGCTCCTCCTCGACGGTGCCCGGAGCCGTCGGCTCCTCGCCCGGCGCGGGCGCCTCCGCCTGCTTCTCCTCCGGGGTGACCGCGCCCGAGTCCCCGTCGAACACCTGGTCCAGGGCCTCCTGGAGGGTGTCCGCGAAGCCGACCTTGTCGCCGAAGGAGACGAGCACCTTGCGCAGCGTCGGGTAGGTGGTGCCGCCCGAGGAGCGGACGTACACCGGCTGGACGTAGAGGATGCCGCCGGCCACCGGCAGGGTGATCATGTTGCCGTTGAGCACCTCGGACGCGCCCTGGCGCAGCAGGTTCAGCTCCCGCGAGACGTCCGCGTTCGAGTCGAAGTTGGCCTGCGCCTGGCCCGGGCCGGGCACCGTGGTGGACCGCGGCAGCTCGAGCAGTCGGAGCTGCCCGTAGCCCTCGGCCTTCACGCCGTCCTCCCCCGTGCCGGCGTCGCCGGCGGCGGAGAGGAACCCGTAGAGCACGTTGCGCTGCTGGGCACCGTCCGTGATCTGCGGTATGTAGCTGCTGGTGAGGGAGAACGCCGGCTCGTCCTGGCCGGGCATCTGCAGCGTCATGTAGTACGGCGGCTGCTTGACGTCCTCCTCGCGCGTGGGGTCCGACGGCACGGACCACGCGTCGTTGTTCTCGTAGAAGTCGTCCGCGTCGGTCACGTGGTAGCGGCCGAGCAGCTCGCGCTGGACCTTGAACATGTCCTCCGGGTAGCGGACGTGGTCCAGGAGTCCGGCGCTCATCTCCGAGTACGGGCGCAGCGAGGACGGGTAGACGTTCTGCCAGGCCTGCAGCAGCGGATCCTGGTCGTCCCACGCGTAGAGAGACACCGAGCCGTCGTACGCGTCCACCGTCGCCTTCACCGAGTTGCGGATGTAGTTCACCCGGCCCTGGAGCGCCGGGTTCTGGCCCTGGCTCAGGGAGTCCACCGTGACCTCGCCCAGCTGCTGCGCGGTGGAGTACGGGAACTGGTCCGAGGTCGTGTAGGCGTCCACGATCCACTGCACGCGGCCGTCGACGATCGCCGGGTAGGGGGCGGTGTCCACCGTCAGGTAGGGCGCGACCTTGCGGACGCGCTCGGCCGGGTCGCGGTCGTAGAGGATCTGCGAGGCCTCGTTCACGTCCGAGGACAGCACCAGCTCGGGCGAGCCGAACTTCACCGCGTACGCGAGCCGGTTGAACAGGTTGCCCACCGAGGGGCCGCCGTCGCCGGAGAAGGTGTACGCCGTGTCCTCCTGGGAGTCGGCCGTCTGCGGCCGGTCGCGTTCGACGGCCGGCGCGCCCTCGGGCGCACCCACCACCGAGTACGAGGGCGAGTTGAGCCCGAAGTAGATGCGCGGCTCGTAGTCCTGGTCGGAGGCCAGCGGCCCGCGCGTCGGGATCTCGGAGAGCAGCCACTGGGGCCGGCCGCCGGCCGCGACCTCGGAGGCGTCGGCCACGACCATGCCGTAGCCGTGCGTGTAGATGGTGTGGCGGTTCACCCACGACTGCATGTCGTCCACGTTGACGTCACGGGCCGCCAGGATGGTGTCCCGCGTCTGGCCGTCCACCTCGTAGCGGTCCACGTGCAGCGTGGTGGGGAACGAGTAGTACGGACGGAACTGCTGGAGCTGCCCGAAGGTCTGGGAGATCAGGTTCGGGTCCATGAGACGGACGTTGGCCGTGTTGGCCTCCTCGCCCGCCAGGGCCCCGGCCTCGGGGTCCGTGGCGCCCTCATAGTTCGTCACCTCGACGTCGTCCAGGCCGTACGCCTCGCGCGTCATGGCGATGTTCCGCTCGATGTACTGGGATTCGAGCGTGCGCTCGGACGGCTTCACCTGGTACTCCTGCACGATGAAGGGGTACGCCGTGCCCACCACGAGCGCCGTGATGACCAGGACCGCGGTGCCGATCAGCGACAGCCGCCACCGGCCCGAGACCACCGTCCACACGAACAGGCCGGCCACGATCACGGCCGTGACCGCCAGGATCGCCGACGTCGGGATGACCGCGTTCACGTCCGTGTAGAGCGCGCCGGCCCAGTTGCCGGTCTGCGACTGCGTGGTGCGGTAGCGGTTGAGCCAGAAGTTGACGCCCTGCAGCAGCAGGAACACGGCCAGGGTGATGCCGATGTGGGCGCGCGCCGCCGGGGTGATCCGCACGCTGCCGCCCTCCTCCACGCGCACCGCGCCGTACAGGTAGTGCACGAGCAGACCGGTGATGCCGGAGACCAGGACCACCGAGATCAGGTACCCGACCATGAGCGTCAGGAACGGCAGGGTGGCCATGAAGAACATGAGGTCCAGGCCGAACTCCGGGTCCGCCTGGCCGTAGGGCACCTGGTTCAGGAACAGCAGGACCGTGTTCCAGCCGTTCATCGCGGTGGAGCCGGCGAACACGCCGAGCACGAGCGGGACACCCAGGAACACCAGGCGGCGGATGGGCTCGAGCTGGCGCTGGGCCTGGCTGAGCGAGTCCCGCGCGGCCGCGGACGCGTCCGCGGGACGGTGGCGCCAGGCCGTGCGGATCGCCAGCCACACGGCGAGGGCCATCCCGAGCCCGGCGATCAGGAACAGCGCGGCCTTGGCGAGGACCTCGGTCCAGAAGACCTCGGTGAAGCCCAGCTGCGAGAACCACAGCACGTCCGTGTAGACGTTCGTGAACACCACGAACAGCCCCACGAGCACGGCCACCGCGATGATGGTCAGCACGAGCGCGCTCGGCCGGCCCGGCCGGCCCCTGCCGCGCGCGGCGGAGGACCCGCCCCCGCCGAACGGGCCACCAGGACCGCGGTCGCCGTCGTCGCCCGGGCCGCGCGGGGCGCCGCCGAAGGGGCCGAACGCCCCGAACGGGCCGGACTGGCCCCCGGCGGTCCCGCCGCCGTCACGGGGCGGGCCGCCGAACGGTCCGCCGCCTCCCTGTCCGAAGCTCACTGCTCTGTCCTCTTCCCTCCCGCGTCCGCGGGGCTCTGCTCCGGTCCGGGGCGCTGCGCCCCGGACATGTCGTCCGGTCTGGTGGTCTGGTGGTCTGGTGGTCTGGTGGTCCTGGTGTGCGTCGGCTCAGCCGCACGTCCGGGCGGCGGCCGGGCTCTCCCCCCGGGCCACCGCCTCGACGATGTCGCGGGCCTGGCCCAGCGTGTCCACGGGGTACACCGTCAGACCCTCGGGCACACGGCCGGCCAGCTCCTCGCAGTTCGCCGTGGGGGCGAGGAACGTCGTGGCCCCCGCCTCGGCGGCGCCGCGCACCTTCTGCGGGATCCCGCCGATGGGACCCACGACGCCGTCCCCCGTGATCGTGCCCGTTCCGGCGATCGAGGCGCCCCCCGTCATCGCCCCCGGGGTCAGCCGCTCGATCACGGTGAGCGCGAACATCAGACCCGCCGAAGGTCCGCCGATGTCCGGCACGGTCAGCTCGACGTCCACCGGGACGTCGTAGGCGGTCTCGATCAGGGCCCCCATCTGCCACGGCTGGGGCGCGCCCTCGGGGGCGGCCGCCACCGGCACCTCGAGGTCCTGCTCCACGCCGTCGCGGCGGACCGTCAGCGTGACCGGGTCGGGCCCCGCGGCCCCGACGGCGGCGCGCACGGCCTCCAGGTCGGCCACGGGCCGTCCCTCGGCGGCGATCACCTCGTCCCCGGCCCGCAGGACGCCCTCGGCGGGCCCGCCGGGCACGAGCTGCTGCACGACGAGCCGCTGGGGCACCTCGCGTCCGAGCTCGTGCAGGGCCGCGGCGGTCGCGGTCTGCTGGGAGTCCGACATGGCCGCCGAATTGGCCTCGCCGACCTCGTCGGAGGTGACGCCGGTGGGATACATCAGCTCGCGCGGGGCCACGTCCACGGCGGGGTCCGTCAGGCCGCGGCCGAGGTCGAGCAGGGAGGTGGTGCCGATGGGAGGACCCCCGACCATCACGGTGGTCATGTGCAGGGTCCCCTCACCCGGGTCCGCCTCGCCGCCCTCGACGCGCAGCACGGGTCGACCCTCGCGTTCGCCCAGCAGGTCCACGGCGGGGCCGGGGCCCTCGAGGATGTAGGGGGTGGGGGCCAGCAGTGCCAGCCCGGCGCTGCCCAGGGCGAGCCATCCGGAGAAGGGCACGCGGGCGGCGCGGGTGGTCCTCGAGGGCACTGCGCGCACGCGACACCGTCTTTCCTGGGGGTCCTGATCGGGCCGTCCTCGCCGCCGGGCACGGGCCGCGCGGCGACGGTCACACCAGTCTACGCGGGGCCGCGACCCCCGCCTGCCCCGCGCGACGCCGTGCGCCATGGGCGAACCGCGCCGCCGCGACGTCGGGAGGGCGGGCGCGCCGCGCCGACGCGGATACGCTGGAGACATGAGCAACGACGCGCGCACGCCCGGATCCGACGACGGCCGCGACCCCCTGGAGGAGATGCTGCGGCAGCTCTTCGGCGGCCAGGGCCCCGACCCGGACGAAGTCCGACGCGCCATGGAGGGCCTGGGCGGCCCCGGCGGGGTGCCCTTCGACCCGTCCCAGCTGAATCCGGCCATGATGCAGCAGGCCATGGCCCAGTTCCAGGCGATGATGAGCTCCGGCTCCGGCTCGGACGGCCCCGTGAACTGGGCTCTGGCGAAGCAGGCCGCCCGCCAGGCCGTGGCCGGCGAGGACCCGGCCGTCGGCTCGTTCGCGCGACGCGAGGTGGACGAGGCGCTGCGGCTGGCCGAGCTGTGGCTCGACGGCGTCACGCAGACCGAGCCCGTCGGCAGCGTCGGCGTGGCCTGGTCCCGTGCCGAGTGGGTCGAGGCGACCATGGACCAGTGGCGCCGGCTCACCGAGCCCGTGGCCGTCTCGATGTCCCGCGCGATGTCCGCGGCCATCGAGCAGCAGCTGCCGGGCCAGCTCCCCGAGGGCATGGACGCCTCCCTGCTCGGCGGGCTGCAGCCCATGCTGAAGAACATGGGCGGCACGATGTTCGGCCTGCAGCTCGGCGGCGCCGTGGGCGCCCTGGGCAAGGAGGTGCTCTCGGGCACGGACATCGGCCTGCCCGTCGCCGGCCACCGTCTCGCCCTCGTCCCCGTGAACATCGAGGAGTTCGGCGACGGGCTCTCGGTGCCGGACGACCAGATCCGCATCTACCTGGCCCTGCGCGAGGCCGCACGCATGCGCCTGTTCCTGCACTCGCCGTGGCTCGAGCGGGACCTGTACGCCGCCGTCGAGCAGTACGCCGCGGGCATCCGCCTGGACACCGAGGGCATCGAGCGGGCCGCGCAGTCGGTGGACCCGATGGACCCCGGCTCCCTGCAGGCCGTGTTCGACGGGGCGTCCTTCATCGCCGCCCCGGACGCCACCCAGCAGGCCGCGCTGGACCAGCTGGAGCTGCTCGTCGCCCTCGTGGAGGGCTGGGTGGACGTGGTGGTCGCCGAGGCCGCGCGCCCCCTCGAGTCGGCGGCCGCCCTGCGCGAGACCATGAACCGCCGCCGCGCCTCGGGTGGCCCGGCCGAACAGGCCTTCGCCGCCCTCGTGGGCCTCGAGCTGCGCCCGCGCCGCCTGCGCGAGGCCGCCGCGTTCTGGGAGCACGTCACGGCCGAGCACGGCACGGAGTACCGCGAGGAGATCTGGCGCCATCCCGAGCGTCAGCCCACGGCGGAGGACCTCGAGGACCCCGCCGGGTACGCCGGGCGCCGCTCCGCCGCGGACGCCAGCGCCGAGTCCCTCGACGACGAGCTGCGCAAGCTCCTCGAGGGCGGCTTCGGCGACGCGCCGCGCGAGGGCTGAGCCCCTCCCGGCACGACGGCGGCGGGCGGTCCGGCACCTCGGGTGCGGGCCGCCCGCCGTCGTGTCAGCCCGCGTCCTCGTCCTCCGCCCACCGGTCCGGCGCCGTGCGACCGCGGCCCTCGGCGAAGGTGACCCCCTCGAGGAAGGCCATCGCCTCGGCGTAGCGCGGGTACCGGTCCACGAGGCGTCGGAAGGCCGGGCCGTGTCCGGACTCCAGCAGATGGGCCAGCTCGTGGACGAGCACCGCCGCCACCACCCAGTCCGGCATGCCGCGCAGCTGCGTCGAGAGCCGGATGGTGCCGCGGGCCGGCGTGCACGAGCCCCAGCGGCGGCGCTGCCGGGCCGACCACGTGACCGCGACCGGACGGGCCCGCCCGCCCAGGTGCGCCGCCGAGAGCCGTCCCGCCCAGGCCAGGAGCGCGTCGTCGGAGCGGGCGTCGGCGGGGCGGCCGTCCGGGTCGGCCGCGGGCTGCCCCGTCCCGCCGCGTGCGCCCACCTTCGCAACCATCCGGCCGATCCACTCGCGCTCCTGCGCGGCCGAGAGCCGGGCCGGGACATTGACCTGCAGGCGGCCGTCGCGCCACGCCGCCGAGACGGTGCGGGTGCGGGCCGTGGAGCGCACGAGCCGCACGGGCGTGCCCTCCCAGTCCAGATCGATGCTCTCGCGGGCGGGACCGCGGTGGGCGGCCGGGACAGCACGGGGAGGGCGGCCGGGGGTGGGCGGGACAGGGCGCATCCGGCCATTGTCCGGCATGGGCAGCAGGCTGTGGACAATCCGGCGCGGTCCGGGAGTGCCCTGGCAGGGTGGGAGGCACCGAGCTGAGAGGAGAGCCGTGCGCACCGTCGCCGAGACCGTCACCACCGTCCCTCATGACGCCGCCGCGTCAGCGCTGGAGCCGGGGGCGTGGGCCCCGCCGACCGACGTCCATGTGGCGGGCCTCGACGCGGTGGGCGCGGCGATCGCCCACGCACTCGCGGGGGCCGGGGCGCTGCGCCTGGCCCTGTGGGATCCGCGGCCCGTCGACGCCGCGGACCTGGGGACCGGCCTGCTGCCCGGGGACCTCGGTCGGCCCCGGGCGGGTGCGCTCGCGCGCCGGCTGGGCGATGTGGCCCCCGGGCTGCGCCTCTACGCGCACCACGGCCCGGTGCCGGTGCTCGTGGGGCAGGCGACGGTGGCGGTGGGGTCCGTGCTCGACGCGGACCTGGCCGCGCACGCCCTCGCCGCCGACCACCCGCTGCTGCCGGTCACGGTGGGGCCGAGAGCGGTCACGGTCGGACCGTGGTGCGCCCCCGTGGTGCGCGGGTGCCCGCTGTGCCGATGGCCCGCGGACCCGGCGGGCGTCCCCGGTGCCCCGACGGCGCCCGGCCCGTCGGCGCACCGGGGACAGGTGGACGGGCTCGCGGCGCTGCGGGCCGCCGTGCTGACCGTGGACGCGCTGCGGACCGGACCGGCCCCCGGCGTGCTGCGGGCCGATCGGGTGACGGGACGCACGCGCCGAGTGAAGGTCCGCCCCCGGCCCGGCTGCGCCTGCGACCCGGACGCGCTCGGCTGGGCGTTCTGACGGGGGCGGCGCCGCCGGCGGAACGGGGTGCGGGCCCGCGGCTCAGGCCGTCGGGGTGCCGTGCAGCAGCTCGAGCAGCTCCGGTCCGTGCTTCTCCAGCTTGGCCTTGCCGAGGCCGGGCACCTTCAGGAGCTCTGCCGGGGTCCTCGGCATGGCCTCGGCGATGGCCACGAGGGTGGCGTCCGTGAACACCACGAACGCGGGCATCCGCATCTCGGCGGCCGTGCGGGTGCGCCAGTCGCGCAGCTCCTCGAGCACCGCCTCGTCGTAGGTGGCGGGGCAGTCCAGGCAGCGGCCGACCTTGCGCTCGGCTCCCGTCTCGAGGGGCTTGCCGCACGTGCGGCACACGGCGACCTTCGCACCCCGGCGCCGCGGCGCCGTCGGGCCGGCCGCGGATCCGCGGGCCGGGGCGTGCTCGCGGGTGCCGCCGAGGGTCGGGTCGATGGCCCACAGGAACCGGGAGGGCCGCCGGGTGGAGCGCCCGCCCGTGCCCCGCGAGAGCGTCCACGTCAGCGACAGGTGCTGGCGGGCACGCGTGATCCCCACGTAGAGCAGGCGCCGTTCCTCGTCCACCTCGGCCTGGGTCTCCGCGAAGGAGATCGGCATGAGCCCCTCGGACAGGCCCACGAGGAACACCGCATCCCACTCGAGGCCCTTGGCCGAGTGCAGCGAGGCCAGGGTGATGCCCTGCACCGTCGGCGCGTGCTGGTGCTGGGCCCGCTCGTCGAGCTCGGCCACGAGCTCGGTCAGCGTGAACTCGGCCCCGCGCGTCGTGGCGAGCTGGTCGGCGAGGTTGACGAGGGCGTGCAGGGACTCCCACCGTTCACGGGCCGCGCCGGTGGCCGACGGCGGTTCGGCGGAGTAGCCGAGCGAGGAGAGCACGTCCCGCACCCGGTCCGTGACGTCGTCGCCCGTCAGGTCCTGGGCCGCGCGGGCGGCCGCCCGCAGCTGCAGGATCCCGTCGCGCACCTCGCGCCGGGAGAAGAACCGCTCGCCGCCGCGCAGCTGGTAGCCGATCCCCGCCGAGGACAGCGCCGTCTCGAAGGCCTGGGACTGGCCGTTGGTGCGGAACAGGACGGCGATCTCGGAGGCGGGCACGCCGTCGTCGATCAGCGCCGCGATCCGGTCGGCGACCCAGCCGGCCTCGGCCTCGTCGTCGGTGCACTCCGCGAACACGAGGTCGGGGCCGGCCGGCCGCTGGGAGACGAGCTCGAGGGGGTCGGGCCAGCGCGGCATCGTGCGGTCCCGCTCCCCCGCCTTGGTGCGGTCCGCCAGCAGGCGGTTGGCCGCCTCCACGATCTGCGGGCTGGACCGGTAGTCGCGCACGAGCCGGACCACCGTGGCCGCGGGGTACCGCTCACGGAAGTCGGTGAGGAAGCGGGAGGTCGCGCCCGTGAACGAGTAGATCGTCTGGGAGGCGTCGCCGACGACGCACAGGTCGCCGCGGTCGCCGAGCCAGAGGTCGAGCAGGCGGTGCTGCAGCGGCGAGACGTCCTGGTACTCGTCCACCACGAACACGCGGTACTGGTCCCGGATCGTGGCCGCGATCTGCGGCTCGGTGGACAGGATCCCCACGAGGATCAGCAGCACGTCCTCGAAGTCGATCATGTTCCGGGCTGTCTTGGCCTCCTCGTAGCCGGTGTAGAGACGGGCGACGGTGGTGGCGGTCCAGCCGGCGGGCATCTCCCGCTCCTTCGCGGCCTCGGCGTAGCCCTCGGGGGCGTGCAGGGAGACCTTGGCCCATTCGATCTCGCCGGCGAGGTCGCGCAGTCCGGCCCGGTCCACGGTCATCCGCATGCGCTGGGCGACCTCGGTGAGCAGGCGCACCTTGTTCTCGATCAGCGAGGGCATGGGGCCGCCCACGGCCTGGGGCCAGAAGTACTGCAGCTGGCGCAGGGCAGCGGAGTGGAAGGTGCGGGCCTGGACGCCGGCCACGCCGAGGTCGCGCAGGCGGGTGCGCATCTCCGCGGCCGCACGCGCCGTGAAGGTCAGGGCGAGGGTGCGGTGCGGGTCGAAGACGCCGGAGGCGACGCCGTAGGCGATGCGGTGCGTGATGGCGCGGGTCTTGCCGGTGCCGGCGCCGGCCAGGATGCAGACGGGCCCGTGCAGGGCCGTGGCGGCCCGGCGCTGCTCCGGGTCGAGGCCGCGGAGGATCTCGTCGGGAGTGCTCATGCGGGACGAGTCCTCCTAGGTGATCAGGGTCTGCGCATCGGGCAGCGTCCCACCGTACCAATCCTCGATGAGCGCCCGCGCGATGGACACGGCCCCGGGCAGGGTGACGTCGCCCTCGCGGGCCAGACGCGCGAGCTCCTCCCGCTCGAACCAGCGCACGGAGAGGATCTCCTCGCCGTCCGGAACCGGCTCGGCGCCGGCCGGTGCCAGCGCGGTGAACCCGAGCATGAGCGAGCGCGGGAACGGCCACGGCTGGGAGCCGCGGTAGCGCGGCTGCGTCACCGTGACCCCGGACTCCTCCGCGATCTCCCGGACCACCGCGTGCTCCAGGGACTCCCCCGGCTCCACGAACCCGGCCAGGCAGGAGTACAGCCCCTCGGGCCACGCCGCGTTGCGGCCCAGCAGGATCCGCCCGGCCGGGTCGATGACGGCCACGATCACCGCCGGGTCCGTGCGCGGGAACTGCTCCCGGGAGCAGTCGCGGCAGCGACGCACCCAGCCGGCCGCCTCGACGTCCGTGACGCCGCCGCAGAACGCGCAGAAGCGGTGGGTGGCGTGCCAGTTGGCGTTCGCGACGGCGGCCACGAACAGCCCGGTGTCCGCGTCGCTGAGGGCGGCGGCCGCATCGCGGAGGCCGACCCACACGGCGTCCGCGAGCGCGGTGGCCGCGTCCTCCGGCAGGGCCGCCGGCGGCTCGACGGCGACGGAGACCACCGCGCGCTCCCGCCCGTGCGGGCCCCGGTCCGCCGCGGTGCCGCGGCCCAGATACGCGGCCTCGGCCGGCACGGGACCGGAGGGCGCGGTGAAGACGAGCCGGCCGTCCGCGACGGGTGCGCGGCCACCCTGCAGCCACAGGACCTCCGTTCCCTCGCGCGCCCAGGACGCCGCCAGGTGGCCCGGGTCGAGGCGGGCCACGGCACCGCGGTCCAGCTCCTCGCGGGCCAGCGGCAGGGCCAGGGGTGGTGCGGCGGTGGGGTCGGACGACGACGGGGGGCAGGAGGCCATGCGTCCAGGCTAGCGACCCGTCTCCGGTGCGCCCGACGACGGGGGAGGGCGTTCCGCGCCTAGGCTGGAGGGGTGGATCGTCAGCCCCTTCGTCTCGCAGCCCTGGCCGCCGCGGCCGTCCCCGGCCTCGCCCCCGTCTCCGTGGAGGCGAGCCCGGACGACCCCGCGGACTTCTCGACCGCCGTCGTCGTGGACGGTGAGGGCCAGCGGTGGCGGGTCCGCTCGCCCCGCACCCCGGAGGCGGGCATCCGTCTCGAGACGGAGCTGCAGGTGCTGGCGGGCCTGACCCCGGCGGTGCGCGCCGGCCTGCCGTTCCGCACGCCCTCCGTGGCGGGCGCGGTGCGGCTCGAGGGGCTGCGCACCTTCGTCTACCAGGACATGCCCGGGCGTCCCGTCACCCTGGATGAGCTGGCCCGGCTCGGCGAGCCCGCGGTGCAGGACGTGGGCCGTGTGCTGGCCGCGATCCACACGCTGTCCTCGGATGTCGTGGACCACGCGGACCTGCCCTCCTACACGGCGGAGCAGATCCGGCAGCGTCACCTCCACGCCCTCGACCAGGCGGCCACCTCCGGCCGCGTGCCGCCCCTGCTGCTGCGCCGCTGGGAGGAGGCCATGGAGGAGGAGGCCCTGTGGCGGTTCACCCCGGTGCCTGTGCACGGTGACCTGCACGAGGACAACCTGCTCCTCGAGCGCGGCCGCGTGGTGGGCGTGACGGGCTGGACGGACCTGCACGTGGGCGACCCGGCCGGCGACGTCGCCTGGCTGGCCGCCGCCACGGACCCGGACCTGGCCGACCGCGTCCTCGACGCCTACGCGGCCCGGCGCGCCGACGCGGGGGCCGCCGACGACGGCGACGCCCACCTGATGCGCCGTGCGGCGCTGCTCGCCGAGTTCGCCCTCGCCCAGTGGCTCACGCGGGGCCTGGACCGGCACGACGAGGGGATGGTCGCCGAGGCGGAGGCCATGCTGGCCGAGCTCGCGGGCGACGTGCGCGCCGCGCAGGAGGCGGCCGCGCGCCAGGCGGAGGCCGACGCGGCCGCCGACGCCGCCGAGGACGCCCGGGATGCGGCGGAGGACGCCCGGGAGGCCGCGGCCGCGAGGACCGCGGACCCGGAGACGGGCCCGCTGCCCGCCGCCGAGGTGGTGCGGCCGATCAACGGCGGGCCAGGGCGTCCGTGATGTGACGCTCGAGCTCCTCCTCCCCCGGCAGGTCCGGGAAGGAGCGCTCCTGCCCGTGGGCCACGTACACGAAGCTGGCCCCGATCCGTTCCAGCGGGATCCCGTGCAGCCGTGACCAGGCGAGCCGGTAGACGGCCAGCTGCAGCGACTTGAGCTCGAGGTCGCGGCCCCGCGGCACGGCGCCGGTCTTCCAGTCGACGAGCTCCCAGTCGGCCTCGGGGTCGAAGGGCAGGCGGGGGTCGCCGCCGGAGCGGTAGATCGCGTCGACCCGGCCGCGCAGCGTGATCCCGCCGACCGTCGTCTCGACCGGGGCCTCGACGAAGGCCGGGGTGCGCTCCGCCCAGCGCGAGGAGCGGAACCACTCCTGCATCGGGCCGAGGTCGAGGGCCTCGTCGACCCACAGGTCCGCGGCGTCCTCGGCCGAGTCGATGTCCAGCATGCCGGTGGCCCCGAAGCGCTCCTCGAGCCACGCGTGGAACGCCGTGCCGCGTCGCGCCGCGTGCGCGGGCGGCCGGGGCAGGGGCCGGCGCAGCTGCTCGGCCACGGCCTGCGGGTCGGCGGCGAGCTCGCCGTAGAGGGACACGGAGACGTGCTCGGGCAGGGCGGTCTCCCCGCCCGTCCCGGCGACGTCCCGGCGGCGCAGCAGCACCCAGTCCACCTGGCGGGCCAGCTCCGGGTCGTCCCCGAGCGCCGCCGGGTCCGCGGCGTGCACGGCCGCGGCGGCCGCCTCCACCCCGTGCCGGCGGGCCCGGGAGCGGTGCGGCAGCGGCTGCCAGCGTTCCTCGTCCTCGGGGTCCTCCGGGTCGGCGACGAAGGCCTCCGGGCCGTCGAGCGGGTCGAAGGGCCAGCGGGCGACCAGCGTCCGGGCCGCGGCGGGGTTGGCCTCGGGCAGGTCGTCCTCGGCGGGGGCGGGGCCGAGCGCGACGCCGGGCACCTCCCCCGCCAGACCGGCCACCTCCTCGAGGAAGGCCGAGGCCGGCAGGGGCTCCTTGTTGACTCCCTTGAACAGGGAGGTGCTCAGCCACAGGGCCGATCGCGCGCGCGTGTACGCGACGTAGGCCAGGCGCCGCTCCTCGCGCTCGGCGTGGGCGGCCACGGCCACGGCATAGGGGTCCGGGTTGCCCTCCTGGGCCGCCTTGGAGCTGTACTTGGTGCCGGCCGACTGGACCCAGTCCCGCTGGTCCTGGGCCCACGAGCCGTCCCACTGCGGCAGCGACGCGCGGTCCCCGCGCAGGGGCCACGGCAGCGCGCCGGCCCCGGGGCTGGTCCAGCGGTCCGCCCGCGTGGACGGGAACGTGCCCTCCTGCAGGCCGGGGACCGCGACGACGTCCCACTCGAGCCCCTTCGAGGCGTGCGCGGTGAGCACCTGGACCAGGCCGGGGGTGGGTTCGGCGTTCTCGACGCCGAGGCCGTCCTCGTGCTCGAGGACGGACTCCGTCCAGGCCAGGAACGCCGTCAGGTCCGTCGCCGTGGTGCCGGCGCCGAAGTCGCGGGCCGCGTCCTGGAACGCGTTCAGGTGCCGCCGGGCCGCGGCCGCGGAGACGCCGGGCCGCAGGGCCACCTCGACGTCCAGCCCCGTCTCACGGATCACCTCCGCGATGAGGTCGGCCGGGTCCTCCCCGGTGCGCGTAGAGAGCCGGCGCAGCTCGGCGTTGACGGCCCTCAGTCGGGCCAGGCCCTCGGGTGAGAAGCCGCGGCCGCGCGAGCCGACCCAGTCCGTCCCCTCCCCGGGCAGGGAGTCGAGGGCCTCCAGCAGGGCGGCGGCGTCGGCGTCCTCCTCGGGGCTCACGTCCCGGGCCGGGTCCGGGGCGTCCCCGGCGGGGTCCTCCCGCCCACCGCCGGCCCGCCGGGCCCGCAGCCGCGAGACGAACCGGGCGCGCTCCTGCAGCACCTCGAGGTCGGCCACGCCGATGCGCCAGCGCGGGCCGGTGAGCAGGCGGACGAGCTGGTCGCTGCGCGTGGGGTCGGCCAGCACGTGGAGGACGGCGAGCACCTCGGCGACCTCCGGCAGCGCCAGCAGCCCGGAGAGCCCGAGCACCTCGTAGGGCAGGCCGGCGGCGTCGAGCGCGTCCAGCACGGGGCCGAACTGGGCGCGGGTGCGGCACAGGACGGCGCGGCTCGGGGTGGTCCCCCCGGGCCCGGCCCCGGTGAGGGCGCCGAGGCGGGCGACGACGTCGGCGGCCTCCTTCTCCGCGGTGACGAACCGGTCCACCCGGACGACGCCCTCCCCCGCGCCCGGCCGGGGCCGCAGGGTGCGCACCTTCACCGGCGCGCCGCCCGTCGCGGCGGCGTGGGCGTTCAGCGGTGCGGCGACAGCGTTGGCGACCGCCAGGATCGACTCCTCGTTGCGCCACGCGATCGTCAGGTGCGAGACGTCCGCGTTCACACGCCGCGGAGCGCCGCCGGGGCCGGTCTCCAGCCGGGGGAAGGCGTGCGGGAAGGCGAAGAGCTGCCCGGCGGAGGCGCCGCGGAAGCCGTAGATCGACTGGTGGGGGTCGCCCACCGCGGTGACGCAGTGCCCCAGCCCGAGCGCGTCGTCCTCGGCGCCGCGCGGGCCGAACAGCCCGGCGAAGATCCGCATCTGGGCGTGGGAGGTGTCCTGGAACTCGTCCAGCAGCACCACGGGGAACCGCGCGCGCTCCTGCTCGCCGGCCGCCGGCACCTCGACGGCGATGCGCGCCGCGTGGCGCAGCAGGTCACCGAAGTCCATGACGTCCTGCTCGCGCTTGACCTCGTCGTAGCGGGCCACGAGGTCCGCCATGAGGGCGCGGTCCGCCAGACCGGTCAGGAACTCCTGGATCTCCTTCGAGGGGGTCTTGGCGCGCGGGGGCAGCGGCAGGGCGCTCCCCTGCTCGGCCAGCCGGGCGAGGAACCCGCGCACCTCGTCCGCGGTCACCAGGTGCTCGGCCATGTCCCCGGCCAGCCGCAACGCCTGCGTGATGAGCCGGGACGGGGCCACGCCGAGGGTGTCCGCGACCACCGGATGCGAACGCACGACGGCGCCCATGAGCCGGTGGGCCTCCGCGCCCCCGAGCAGCCGCGCCTCCGGTTCCACGCCGATCCGCAGACCGTGGTCCCTGACGAGCGCGCCGGCGTAGGAGTGGTACGTGGACACCGAGGCGCGGCCCAGGTCCTCGGGCTCCCCGTCGAAGCCGGGGATCTCGAGGCCGGAGCGCAGCAGGGCGTCCACGCGCCCGTTGATCCGCTCGGCGAGCTCACCGGCCGCCTTCCGGGTGAACGTGACGCCGAGGACCTCGTCCGGGCGCACGAGCCCGTTGGCCACGAGCCAGACCACGCGGTCGGCCATGGTGGCGGTCTTGCCGGAGCCGGCGCCGGCCAGCACCAGGCGCGGAGTGAGCGGGGCGGTGACCACCTCGGCCTGCTCCTGCGTGGGCGGGGGCAGCCGCAGCCGCGCCGCGATGTCCCCCGGGGAGTGGACCGCGTCCTCGACGCGCGGGCGATCGATCGGGGCGGCGGGATCGCCGGTCAGCGGGGCCATTCGGTGACCTGCCTTCCTTCGGAGCAGAGCGGACAGACGGAGGGCAGCGCGCACCGACGGGCGCCGGCCTCGTGGAGGGCGAGGAAGCGCGGCCCCGTGGTGCGGCGGGCCGCCGTGAACACCTGCTCGAGCGCCCAGGTGTCCTCGTCCTCGAGGGCCGGCTGGTCCTGCACCTTGGTCTTCTGGGTGCCGGCGCCGAGCTGGACGAGGGCCGCGCCGGCCGGCGTCGCGGGCCGCTCCAGCCCGGCGAGCGCGGCGCGCAGGGCGGGGTCGGTGGCGGGGTCGTCCCGGACCTGCTCCAGACCGCCGGCGCGGACGGCCACCTGGTAGGCGGCCAGCTGGGGCTGGCGCGCCATCTCCGCACCGGTGGGCGCGCTGCGGCCGGTCTTGAGGTCGGCGATGAAGGGCCGGCCCTGCGCGTCCGCCTCGAGCCGGTCCACGACGCCGGTGATCCGGACGGTGGTCCCGCCCCAGGTCAGGTCCGCGAGGAGCCGCACCTCCTGGGCCACGGGCCGACGCCCGGCCGCCCGGGCGATGCTCCAGTAGCCGATGTAGGCGTCCACCAGGCCGCGGGCCCGGTCGTGCTCGATCTCCGTGATCCAGCCCTCCGGCAGGCCGAGTTCGGGCAGGCGGCGCTCCAGTTCGGCACGCACGTCCTCGGGCATGCCCTCGGGATGGTGCTCGGCCACCGAGTGCACGAGCGTGCCCACGGACTGGGCGAGGGTTCCGCCCGCGTTCGCGCCGACGTGGTACAGCACCCAGTCCAGCGGATTGCGCAGGGCCGTCTCCACGCGGGAGGGCGAGAGCGCGACGACCTCGTGCTTCGGGTCGACGAGCGCGGCCTCGGTGGACAGCGGCAGCAGGCCCCACCAGCGTCGGGGGTCCGCGACGGTCACGCCGTCCTCGGCGAGGGCCGCCAGGCCGGCGGCCGCCGCCGCCCGGGGTGTCGCCCCGTCGGCCGCGTCCGCCTCGTCCCCGGCCTCCAGGACGCGGCGCAGCCGGCCGACGAGCGCGGGCGCCGTGATCGGGTCGGGGACCGCGGTGAGCCGCCGGACGCCGGCGGCGTCGCGCGCCTCGGCGGGCAGCCGTTCGGGCGGGTCCACCAGGTCGAGGAAGTCGGAGGGGCCCTCATCTGGCGAGCGCACGGCCGTGGCGACCACCTGGCGCCGTGCCCGGGAGACGGCGGCCGCGAGCATGCGCAGCTCGTCCTGGCGGACCTCGCGCAGCCGGGTGCGGTGGTCCGTGGGCCACGGGGCGTCCGCGGGCAGGGTCACGAGGTCCACGAGGTCGGTGGCGCCGAGCAGCTGGCCGCGCAGCCGGGTGTTCGGCCACACGCCCTCCTGCAGGCCCACGACGATCACCGTGTCCCACTCCTGGCCGGCCGCCGCGGCGGGGGTGCGCACGTGCACGGCGTCACCGGACTCGGCACGGCGGGCCAGGGTGTCCACGGGCAGGTCCTGGGACTCCATGTAGACGGCGAACGACTCGGGCGACGCGCCCGGGAACTGGTCCACGAAGCGCTCGGCCACCTTGAACAGGGCGACGACGGCGTCGAGGTCCGCGTCCGCCCGGCGGGACTCGCGGCGGTCGTTCGCGTGCTCGGCGGGCCGCAGCGCGAGCGAACGCCACCGCTCGGCCCGACCCGAGGCGGACCACAGCGCCCACAGCACGGTCTCGGGCGAGGCCGAGGGGGCGCGGGCGGCCTCCAGGCCGTCCCGGAGCATCCAGTGGACGCGGCGCAGGGCGCGGTGCCGCTCGTGCTCGGGGCCGGCCAGGCTCGGGTCCAGCAGGGCCGCGGCGAGCAGCGCGTCCGAGGTGCGCCGGCCGCCCCGGCCCCGCTCGGCGGCCAGCAGGTCCTGGCGCAGCCGCCGCACGTGCAGCGCGCTGGCCATCCCGTACCGGCCGGTGAGCAGTCCCACGACCTCGTCCGGGTCGAGCACGTCCTCGACCCGGGCCTCCGGATCCTCCGCGAGCGCCCCCGCCGCGTCCACCAGCGTGAGCAGGGGCGCGACGGCGGGCTCCTCCTTCAGCACGAGCCCGGCGGCGTCGCGCAGCACGGGGACGCCCTCGGCCTCCAGGTGGCGGGCGAGCGCGGCCACACGGGAGCCGGAGCGGGCGACCACGAGGATCCGGTCCAGGGGCACCCCGTCCTCGTGGTGGACCCGCAGCACCCGTTCGAGGACGAGCTGGTCCTCGTGGGCGCGGGTGGGCACGACGTGCGCGCGGACGGCGCCGTCACCGTCCGCCGGGACGGTCTCGGTCCGGGTCCGTTCGACGCCGGCGGTGCGCTGGCGGACCCGGCGGGCCACGCGCAGGTAGGCGTCCTGGACCTCGGCGCGCATGCGGTGCCCGCGCGTCAGCACCCGGACGCGCCCGTCCGGGGACGCGGGCGGGGCGGCCCCCGGCACGGGATCGGGGTCGAGGACCCCGGGGTACCGGGCGAGGAGGTCGGGCCGGGCGCCGCGGAAGCCCTCCACGGTGGTGTCCGGCGACGCGGTGAGCAGCACGTCCCGCCCGCGTCCGAGCACGGTGAGCAGGTCGTGCACGGCGGGGGTGGCCTCGTGGAGGTCCTCGACCACGAGCACGGCCAGGCGGTCCCGCTCCGCCGCCACGAACGCCTGCGCCGCGGCGTCGCGCTCCGGGTCCTCGGGATGCCGCTCGGTGAGCACGCGGACGGCGGCGGACAGCAGCCCGGCGGCGTCGAACGCCTCGGCCATGCCCAGGTCGATCCGGTCCCGGTAGTCCTGCAGCAGCACGGCCGCGGCCTCCCACTCGGGGCGCCCGTGGGCGGTGCCGAGCTCCTGCAGGCGGCCCGGCTCGAGGCCGAGCTCGCTCATGCGGTCCACGAGCTCGCGGACCTCGCGGCGGAATCCCCGCGCCTCCACGGCGGGGGCGACGTCGGCCGGCCAGTCCGGCGCGGCGGCGAGGCCGGCGGCGTAGCCCTCGAGCAGCTCGGCGATGACCGTGTCCTGCTCGGCACCGGTGAGCAGCCGGGGGGCGACCTCCAGATGCCTCAGCGGTCCCGTGACGCGGGCGCGGCGCAGCAGGTCGAACGCGTAGGAGGACCAGGTCCGCACGGGAGTGACGGCGCGGGTGCCTCGACCGGCGGCGGCGAGCCGGCGGGTCAGGGCGTCGCGCAGCCGCGCCGCCGCGTCCCGGCTCGGGGCCAGCAGCAGGAGGGACTCGGGGTCCAGCCCCTCCTCGATCCGGCGGGCCGCGTACTCGACCGCCACGGTGGTGCGCCCCGTGCCGGGGGCGCCCAGCACGAGCACGGCGCCGTGCCCGGGGGCGAGCGAGGCGATCGCCTCCTGCTCGTCCGTGAGCGTGATCCGGTCCTCGGGCGCGGCGGCCGTGCGCACCAGCCGGGCGGCCCGTTCCGGCGCCGCCGCGTCGTCGTCGAAGGGGTCCACCCCGTGTTCCCTGGTCATGGCCTCATCCTCGCACCGGGCCCGGACACGATACGGTCGGCGATCGCACGGATCGCCCGCGCGGCGCCGTCGTCGGGCTCCCAGCGGGCCCGGCGCAGGTCCACGCGCCCGGCCGGGGTGCGGGGCGTGGCCTCCCGTTCGTGCTCGACGGCGGCCCGCGCGGCCAGCTCCGGAGGCAGCGAGCCGTCGGCCCGGACCACGCGCCACCACGGCGTGCCGGGGCTCGATTCGGCCATCGCCCGGCCGGCGTGCCGCGGACCGCCGACCCCCAGCAGGCCGGCCAGCCCCCCGTAGCTGACGGCGCGTCCGGGCGGGACCAGACGGGCGAGCGCCTCGAGCCCCTCGCCGAGGGTGAGCGGTCCGTCGTCGCGGTGGCGAGCGCCGGGGAGCACAGGGTGATCGGTCACGACCCCATCCTGTCGTGTCCGCCGGTCCGGGTAGCGTGAGGCGCGTGACTTGGCATGAGAGCATCCGCGCCGGCTTCGACCTCGAGACCACCGGACGTGATCCGCGCACCGCGCTGATCGTGACCGCCACCCTGGTGATGGTGGACGAGCACGGCCGCGCCGCGTCGTCGGCCGAGTGGCTCGTGGACCCGGGCGTGCCCATCCCCGCCGAGGCGGCCGAGGTCCACGGCGTCACCACGGAGCGGGCGCAGGCGGAGGGCATGCCCGCCGCGCAGGGCGTCGCGGAGATCACCGAGACCCTGCGGGACCTGTTCGCCGCGGGCATCCCCGTGGTGGCCTTCAACGGCGTGTACGACTTCACGGTGATGGACCGGGAGGCGCGCCGCCACGGGCTGACGCCGCTCGAGGCCCGCCCCGTGATCGACCCGTTCGTGCTGGACAAGCAGGTGGACCGGTTCCGCAAGGGCAAGCGCACGCTCTCCGCGGTGTCCGAGCACTACGGGGTGACCCTGGAGAACGCGCACACCTCCGCGGCGGACGCCCTCGCCGCCGTCCAGGTGGCCGACGCCCTGGCCGCCCGGTACGAGCAGCTGCGCGTGGCGCCGACGGACCTGCACGAGCGGCAGGTCCGCTGGAAGGCCGAGCAGGCGGAGAGCTTCGAGCAGTACCTGCGACGCAAGGACCCGCAGGCCACCGTCTCGCGCCACTGGCCGGTCGAGGCCGAGCGCTGAGCGCCCGGCCCCGACCCGCACCCGGGTCTCAGCCCTGGGGCGTCGCCGCCGCGGCCGCTTTCGCCGCGGCCGGCAGCGCGTCGAGCACCCGGGTGACCGCCGCGTCGTCGTGGGCGGCGGAGACGAACCAGGCCTCGAACACGGACGGCGGCAGGTACACGCCGGAGGCCAGCATCGACTGGAAGAACGGGGCGTAGCGGAAGACCTCCTGGCCCTGGGCGTCCCGGTAGTCCCGCACGCCGGTGCCGGAGGTGCCGAACGCCAGGGAGAACAGGGTGCCGGCCCGCTGGATCGAGTGGTCCACGCCCTCGGCGTCGAGCGCGGCCACGAGGCCCTCGCGCACGGCGTCCGAGGCGCGCGTCACGGCCGCGTAGACGGCCTCGTCGGCGCGGGAGAGCGTGGCGTGGCCGGCGGCCATGGCCACCGGATTCCCGGAGAGGGTGCCGGCCTGGTACACGGGGCCGAGCGGGGCCAGGTGGTCCATGATCTCGGCGGAGCCGCCCAGGGCGGCCGCGGGCATGCCGCCGCCGATCACCTTGCCGAAGCACCAGATGTCCGGGGTCCAGCCCTCGGGCTGTCCGGACAGGCCCCAGCCGCCCGTGGCGGTGGCGCGGAAGCCGGTGAGCACCTCGTCCCAGATCAGCAGCGCGCCGTGGCGGCGGGTGATCTCGCGCAGGAACGCGTTGAAGCCCTCGGCGGGCTCCACGACGCCCATGTTGCAGGGCACGGCCTCCGTGATGAGCGCGGCGATGCGCTCACCGTGCTCGGCGAACACGGCCTCGACGGCGGCGCGGTCGTTGTAGTCCACCACGAGGGTCTCGGAGGCGGCGGCCTCGGTGACGCCCGCGGAGCCGGGCAGGGCGGCGGTCGCCACGCCCGAGCCGGCCGCGGCCAGCAGGCCGTCCGAGTGGCCGTGGTAGCAGCCGGCGAACTTCACGATCAGGTTGCGGCCGGTCACGCCGCGGGCCAGGCGCAGGGCCGTCATGGTGGCCTCGGTGCCGGTGGACACGAAGCGCACGCGCTCGACCGGGACCTTGGAGGCGATCAGCTCGGCCAGCGCGGTCTCCTCCAGCGTGGAGGTGCCGAAGCCGAGGCCGCGGTCCACGGCGGCGTGCACGGCCTCGACGACCTCGGGGTGCTGGTGGCCCAGCAGCATGGGGCCCCACGAGCAGACCAGGTCCACGTACTCGTTGCCCTCGACGTCGGTCAGGTACGGGCCGCGTGCGCCGGCCATGAACCGGGGCGTGCCGCCCACCGAGCCGAAGGCGCGCACGGGTGAGTCGACGCCGCCGGGGATGACGGCCTGGGCCGCGGCGAAGGCGGCGGCGTTGGTGGTCGGCTGGGACGCGGTCACAGGGACCCCTCCTTCATCCAGCGGCCGAGCTCGGCCGCCCAGTAGGTGAGCACGGAGTCGGCGCCGGCGCGCCGGATGGAGAGCACGGACTCGACGATCGAGGCCTTCCGGTCGATCCAGCCGTGCGCGGCGGCGGCCTCGATCATCGCGTACTCCCCCGAGATCTGGTACGCGGAGACGGGCACGTCCGCCATGTCCGCCACGTCGCGCACGATGTCCAGGTAGCTCATCGCGGGCTTGACCATCACCATGTCCGCGCCCTCCTCGAGGTCGAGGGCGACCTCGAGCAGGGCCTCGCTCCGGTTGGCGGCGTCCATCTGGTAGGTCTTGCGGTCGCCCGTGAGCTGGGAGTCGACGGCGTCGCGGAACGGCCCGTAGAACGCCGAGGAGTACTTCGCGGCGTAGGCGAGGATCGCGGTCTCGTGGTGGCCGGCGCCCTCGAGGGCCTCCCGGATCACGCGGACCTGGCCGTCCATCATCCCGGAGGGGCCGAGCACGTCCGCACCGGCCTCGGCCTGCGCGACGCCCATCCGGGCGTAGATCTCCAGCGTCGCGTCGTTGTCCACGGTGCCCTCGGCGGTGAGCACGCCGCAGTGGCCGTGGTCGGTGAACTCGTCCAGGCACAGGTCGGACATCACGACGAGCCCGTCCCCCACCTCCGCCTTCACGTCCCGGATGGCCCGGTTCAGGACGCCGTCCGGGTCCAGGGCGGCGCTGCCGACGGCGTCGCGCGTGGTCGGCACGCCGAACAGCATGATGCCGCCCAGGCCCAGCTCGGCGGCCTCGGCCGCGGCGGCCTTGAGCGAGTCCGCGGTGTGCTGCACGACGCCCGGCATCGAGGCGATCGGCACGGGCTCGGCGGCGCCCTCCTTGATGAAGGCCGGCAGGATCAGCTCGGCGGGGTGCAGGCGCGTCTCAGCGACGAGGCGGCGCATCGCGGCGGACCGGCGCAGACGCCGGGGACGGTGCAGCGGGAAGGACATGACGGGGTCACACGCTCCTGGTTCGGGGACCCGTCCAGTCTAGGCGCGGAGGCTGACCGCGCGCCGGGTACAGTCGTGGCGCCCCGTCCGCCGTCGAGAGGCCCGTGATGCCCCCGCGCCTGCGCCCCGGTCAGACCCTGCTGCTGGCCTCGCTCGTCTTCGGCCTGTTCTTCGGCGCGGGCAACCTGATCTTCCCCGCCGGCCTGGGCCGGGATGCGGGCGCCGCGGTCACGCCGGCCACGCTCGGCTTCCTCGTCACGGCGGTGGGGCTGCCGGTCCTGGGCATCGTCGCCTCGGCGGTGACGGGGGCGCGCTCGGTCCGTGAGATGACGGCGCCCGTCTCCCGGCGCTTCGCCGTGGCGTTCACGTGCCTGCTGTACCTGACGATCGGCCCCCTCTTCGCCATCCCCCGCACCGCCACGGTGTCCTATGAGATCGGTGTCGCGCCCCTGGCGGGCGACGGCGGCCTGCGGCTGCTCGGCTTCACGGCGGCGTTCTTCGCGGTCGCCGCGGTCGCGGCGTTCCGTCCGGGCCGGCTCATGGAGTGGGTGGGGCGGTACCTGACCCCGGCGTTCCTGGTCCTGCTCGGCGCTCTGGTGGCGGCCGCCGTCGTGGCCCCGATGAGCACGGGCGCCCTGCCCTCGCCGACCCCCGCCTACGCCGACGGGGCGCTCGTGCGGGGCCTGCTGGACGGCTACGCCACGATGGACGCGCTCGCCTCGCTCGCCTTCGCGGTCGTGATCGTCGACGCCGCCCGGCGCCTGGGCGTGACGGGCCCGCGCCGCATGGCGGTGGAGCTGGGCAAGGCGGGGCTGCTCGGCGGCGCGGCGATGACGGTGGTCTACGCCTCGCTGGCGTACGTCGGCGCCACGAGCCACGGCGCGTTCGCACAGGCCGCGAACGGCGGCGACGTCCTCGCCCGCACCGCGAGCCACTTCTTCGGCACGGCGGGCGCGTACCTCATCGCGGCCATCGTCTTCGTCGCGTGCCTGAAGACCTGCATCGGACTGATCGTGGCGTGCGCCGAGATGTTCGCGGAGATGTTCCCCGGGTCCTACCGGCTGTGGGCGAGCCTCTTCCTCGTGGTGTCCTTCGCACTCGCCAACCTGGGCCTGGAGGCGATCATCGCCTGGTCCGTCCCGGTGCTGATGTTCCTCTACCCGATCGCCGTCGTCGTCATCCTGCTCGGCCTCGCCTGGGCCTGGGTGCGGGGCCGCCCGGCGGTGGCCCGCTGGGTGGTCGCCTGCACGGGGCTCGCCGCCTCCTTCGACCTGCTGGGCGCCCTGCCGGAGGCGCTCGCGACGACGCCGCCCGTCACCGCCCTGACGGGCCTGGCCGGCCGGGTGCTGCCCGGCTACGCGGTCGGCTTCGGCTGGGTGGTCCCGGCGCTCGTCGGGCTGGTCGTCGGCACAGTGGCCGCCGCCTCGCGGCCCCGCCCCCGCCGGGGCGAGCGGGAGGCGATCCCGGTCACCGCCGGCCACGGGCGCACCGCCGCCGACTAGGGTGGGACACATGCCCGAACCCACCCCCGCATCCCTGCGCATCGCCGTCCTGATGGACAGCGACAACGTCTCCCCCAAGTTCGCCCCCCTGATCCTCGAGGAGCTCGCCACCTACGGCACCCCCACGATCAAGCGCGCGTACGGCGACTGGACCACGACCAACCTCAACGGCTGGAAGAAGGCGCTGAACCACCACGCGATCCAGCCGGTCCAGCAGTTCGCCTACACCGTGGGCAAGAACTCCTCGGACTCCGCGCTCATCATCGACGCGATGGACCTGCTCTGGATGGGCAACGTGGACGCGTTCGCCCTCGTCTCCTCCGACTCCGACTTCACGCGCCTGGCCACCCGCCTGCGCGAGGGCGGCAAGCGCGTGATCGGCCTGGGCGCCCGCAAGACCCCCGCCTCCCTGCGCAACGCCGTGGACCAGTTCATCTACCTCGAGCTGCTCGGCACCGCCACGGACCACGACGTCGACGACGACGAGACCGGCGAGGACGCCCCCGCCAAGGAGGAGAACGCCAAGGCGTCCGAGGGCTCCGGCCGCTCGGGGTCCCGCCGCGGTGGTCGAGGCCGCGGTCGCGGGGCCAAGACCACCGACGCCACCGACACCCCCGAGGCCACCGACGCGGACGCCGAGGCCCCCATTGCCGACGAGGCCCCTGCTGCCGACGAGGCCCCTGCTGCCGACGAGGCCCCCGCCGGGGACGCCGCCGCCGGCAAGGACGGGAAGGTCGCGGAGGCGAAGTCCGGGGCCGGCCGTCGGGGCCGCCGTGCGTCGTCGTCGGACGTCACCGAGGACCCGACCCCGCCCGAGGTGCCGGTCGAGGCCGAGCCCGAGCACGACGAGGCCGACGCCGCCCCGCGCATCGACCTGCAGGCCGCGCTCACCAAGGCCGTCAACGCCACGAGCACCGACGACGGCTGGGCCACGCTGTCCCTGATCGGCCAGCACCTGAGCCGCACCCACGTGGACTTCGACCCGCGCGACTTCGGGCACTCCAAGCTCTCCACCCTCGTGGAGGACCAGCCGTACCTGCGCACCCGCACCGAGGGCCGCACCATGGAGGTCTCGCTGGTCCGCCGCCGCAGCCGCCGCGCCGAGGGCTGAGCGGCACGGCCCGTCGTCCCCCGCGGCCGGCGGGCCGGTCCACCGGCCGTTCACCCGCCGGCCACCCGCCCACCACGCCCGCCCGGTAGGCTCCCCGCCATGGGGAACACTCTGGGCTTCCTGCGCGGCGTCGACCGCCTGCACGCCTTCTACACGGAGAACGTGCGCATGCTCGCGCACGCGTACGACCTGACGGACGAGGAGGCCTCGGAGCTGCTCGCCAACACGGGCTTCACCAACGTCTCGGTCGCCATCCTGCGCGGCCCGCGGGTGGACATCATGGCCGCCGCCACCGGCGTGCCGCAGGACGAGAGGCACGACGCCGGCCCGGCGCCGACGGAGGACGACGCGCCCGACCCGGACGGCGGCCGCCCCGACTGAGCCTCGCCTCGAGTGCGGACGGGCGGCTCAGGCCGCAGCGCGCAGCACGGCCAGCACTCCGGCCGCATCCGGCGTGGGGGCCGTCCCGAGCAGGGGCAGACCCCGCCGCGCGCATGTGTCCCGGGTCGGCGCGCCGATCGCCACGAGCCGCACCCGCTCCCCCACCAGCGGCGTCAGACCCGCGGCCACGAACTCCTCCGCCGCGGACGAGCTGGTGAGCACCACGGCGGTCCCCGCCGCGACCGCGGCCAGCCGCGCGGGCGTCACGACGTCCCCCCGGCCCTCGTCCGCCGCCCCGTCGAGCAGCCGCCTGCCGGCCTGCGCCGGATACGGCACCGTCCGGTAGGCGAGCCCGGTCCGCACGTCCCAGCCCGCCGCGCGCAGGCCGTCGGCGAGGCGGGACCGGGCCCGATCGGACTGGGGCAGCCACGCGCGGGCGCCGCGGGGATGCAGGGCGGCGAGTCCGGCGATCAGGCCCTCGGCGGAGCGGTCCTCGGGCGGCAGCCACGGCGCCGCGTCGCAGCCCGCCTCGGTCAGCACCCGTGCCGTGCCCGGTCCGGTGACCGCGATCCGCGCGCCCGCCGGGACATGGCCGTCCCAGCCGACGGCCCTGAGCGCGCGCACGGTGTTGGGGCTCGTCACCACGAGCCAGCGGGACCCGTCCGAGCGCACCGGCCCGGCCGCATCACCGTCGGCCCCCGCCCAGTCCGCGAGCAGCGCGCGCAGGGGGCCGTCGTCGTCGGGCAGTGCGAAGTCGGTCAGCGGCAGGAAGCCGACCCGCAGCCGCCGCCCCGCCACCTCGGTGCCGGCGAGACCGGCCTCGAGGTCGCCGGCCTGGGCCGGCTGGCGGGTGAGCAGGACGCGCATCTCAGGCCGGGTCGTCGGGGCGCGGGGCGCCGTCGCCCCGGTCCACCCCGCGCACCGTGCCGGGCAGCAGGTCGGCGCCCTCGGCCACGAACTGCTCGGCCACGTGCACGCCGAGTGCCTCCGCGGCCACGAACAGGGTGTCCTCGAGCCACTCGTCGCCGGCCGCCGGGTCGCCGGCCACGTCGGTCGGCACCGGGTCGAGCTGCACGGACGAGGTCCGGCGCAGCACGCGCGAGCCGTCGAGGGCGGCCACCATCGCGGTCATCTCGATGCGCGGCGCGCCGGCCTCGCCGTCGCTCACGCGGGCCACGGCCCCGATCGGCGCGGCGCAGCCGGCCTCGAGGCGGCGCAGCAGGGCCCGCTCGGCGGTGACCGCCACGTGGGTGTCCCGATCGTCGACCAGCTCGAGGGCGGCGTGCAGCCTCCCGACCGGCGCCTCGGGGTCCAGGAGCGCCCGACCGAGGAAGGACTCGTCCTCGGCCCGGATCTCCACGGCCAGGGCGCCCTGCCCGGGGGCGGGCACCATGACCTCCGGGTCGATCCGCTCGGTGATCACGTGGTCCAGGCCGAGCCGGTCGAGCCCGGCACAGGCCAGGATCACGGCGTCGAGGTCACCGCGGGGCGAACCCGCGGCGGCCGGGGCGTGATCGTCGTGCTGCTCCAGCCCGGGCACGCGGGCCAGGCGGGTCTGCACGTTGCCGCGGATGTCCACCAGCTCCAGATCCGGGCGCAGCGCCTTGAGCTGGGCCACGCGGCGCGGCGAGCCCGTGCCCACCCGGGCGCCCTCGGGCAGGGTCGCCAGGGTGAGGCCGTCGCGGGCGCACAGGGCGTCCCGCAGGTCGGCCCGGGCCGGCACCGCGGCGATCTCGAGGGTCTCCGGTTGGACGGCCGGCAGGTCCTTGAGCGAGTGCACGGCCGCGTCCACGACGCCGTCGAGCACGGCGGCCCGCAGCGCCGAGGCGAACACGCCGGTGCCGCCCAGCGAGGCCAGCGAGCCGGTGGTGACGTCGCCCTCGGTGCGGATCACCACCAGCTCGTGGGCCAGGCCGGAGCGCTCCGTGAGCGTCTCGGCCACGTGGGTGGTCTGCGTGGTCGCCAGGGCGGAGCCCCGGGTGCCGATGCGCAGGGGGGTCACGGTCTCAGGCCTCCTCGGCGGGGGCCGCGGCGCCCGCCTCGTGCTCGGCCAGCCCGCGCACGGCGGCGTCGACAGCGGACGTCGTCGGCCGCGTCGAGCCGTCCCGCATCACCTTGACGCAGCAGTCCGGCCGGCACACGTCGTACCACGCCGGGAAGCAGCCGACCGCGGCGCGACCCTCGCGCCGGCCCAGCCGCTCCTCCACGATGTCCACGAGCCCGGCCACGAACCGCGGGTCGGTGCCCGGGGTGGGGCTGCGACGGAACCCCACGCCCAGCCCCTCGGCGGTCTCCTTGGCCTCGGTGTCGAGGTCCCAGACCACCTCCATGTGGTCCGAGACGAACCCCAGCGGCACGACGATGAAGCCCGCCACGGCACGCCCCTGCGCGTCCGTCTCGGCGCCCTCGCCCGCGAGGTGCTCCATCGCGTCGTTGATGTCCGGCTCCAGCCACGGCACCGAGGGCGGGCCGGAGCGCGACTGGTACACGAGCGACCACGGCACGTCCGCGGCCTCGGGCACGCCGGCGAGGATCTCGCGGGCCACGTCGAGGTGCTGCGCCGAGTACACGTCCGCACCCTCGTCGCCCGGCTCCGCCCCCGCCTGCGCGCGCAGGTCTGCGGCGAGGCCGCGCGGGCCGGCCGCGGCGGCGTCGGAGGTGGGGATCGAGTGGGTCGCGAAGAGCACGTGGATCCGCGCGTCGTCCCCCAGCTCCGCGCGCAGCGACGCCAGGTCCGCGCGCAGGCCGTCCCGGAACGGCTCGATGAAGCCGGGGTGGTTGAAGTACTGGCGCGTCTTGTCCAGGTCCACCTTCCCGGTCAGGCCGGTCTGCTCCAGGGCCATGCCCATGTCCTCGCGGTACTGGCGGCACGAGGAGTAGCAGGAGTACGCGGAGGTGGTGACCGTCAGGATGCGGCGGTGCCCGTCGGCGTGCATCCGCTCGAGGGTGTCCGGGAAGTAGGGCTCCCAGTTGCGGTTGCCCCAGTACACGGGCAGGTCCAGGCCGCGGGCGGCCAGCTCGGCCTCGATGGCCGCCTTCAGCGCGCGGTTCTGCGCGTTGATGGGGCTGACGCCGCCGTTGGCGCGGTAGTGGGTGGCGACCTCCTCGAGGCGCTCGTCCGGGATGCCGCGCCCGCGCGTGACGTTGCGCAGGAACGGGATCACGTCGTCCTGGCCCTCGGGCCCGCCGAAGGAGGCGAGCAGCAGGGCGTCGTAGTCCTTGGGGGCCATCACGCCGCACACGTCGTAGTCGACGCCGGCGGCGGCCTTCTCGGGCGTCCGGAGGGCCGGGGCGACGCCGGCGTCCGGGCCGGTGTGGACGGGCGCGTCGGCGCGGGGCTCGGGGGCGGTAGTCATCAGGCCAGCACCTCCGCGATCTCGGCGGTCTCCAGACGGCGTCCGGTGTAGAACGGCACCTCGCTGCGCACGTGCAGGCGGGTCTCGTTGTTGCGCAGGTGGCGCATCATGTCCACCAGGTCCGTCAGCTCGTCCGCCTCGAGGCCCAGCAGCCACTCCCAGTCGTTCAGGCCGAACGCGCTGGTGGTGTTCGCCCACACCTGCGGGAAGTCCTGGCCGAGCTGGCCGTGCTCGCGGAGCATGCGGGCCCGCTCCTTCGGGTCCAGCAGGTACCAGTCGTACGAGCGCACGAACGGGTAGAAGCACAGCCACTTCAGGGCCTTGCGGCCCATGGCGAAGGCGGGGATGTGGTCCTTGTTGAACTCGGCCATGCGATCGGCGCCCATGGCCGAGAGCACCATCGTGGTGCCCTCGAGCAGACGGGTGCGGCGCAGCTCGCGGATGGCGGCCTGCAGGTCCTCGGGCACCTGGCCGTACATCCACACCATGACGTCGCCGGCCTCGCGCATGCCCGAGACGTCGTAGACGCCGCGCACGGTCACGCCGGTCTGGGCCACCCGCGCGACGGCCTCGTCGAACTCCTTGGCGGCCTTCTTCGCGTCGCGGCCCTCCAGTCCCAGCCAGCCTGGCTCGCCCTGCGGGCGGGCGAACACGGTGTAGGTGGTGAACCAGTCCTTGCCGGCCTCGGCAGGGGTGGTGGTGCTGTCCTTGGTCATGGTCCTCTTCCTTGGGATCCGATTGCGTCAGGGGTGGTCTGGGGGCGAGGTCAGCCGGCGGGCGGTGCGTCGGCGCCGAGGGTGCGGTCCACGCCGGCGACGACGGCGGCCAGCCCGGTGCCGTGCACCCAGCTGCCCACGAGGTCGAGGCCGGGCACGTCCCGTGCCCAGTCGATCAGCGTGTCCGCCTTCGCGCGGTCGGGGCCGGCCTGCGGCGGGATGGAGCGGCGCCAGCGGGTGACGGTGCGGGCGACGACGTCCTCCTCCGCCAGCGGCACCCCGGTGAGAGTCGCCGTGTCCACGAGCGCCTGCGCGAGCAGCTCCTCGTCCGCGCTGCGATGGCCCAGGGCCTCGGGCCCGCCGCCCTGGCGGCCGTAGGACAGGCGCAGCACATGGCGGTGGGGGTGACGGGCGACGCCGTCCTCCTGCGGCCGCGCGACGACCTCGCGCAGCCACGCCCACTTGGCGGTGGCGTGGGTCAGGGCCTTGGCGGCCACGTCCGTCCCGGCGCCGACCAGCACTCCGGTGCCGCGTGGCGCGTCGTCCAGGCCCGCGGCCTCGACGACGAGCGTGGCCAGCGCGATGCCCTCGCCGAGGGCGGGACCGGCGTCGGGGTCCAGGGCCTCGGCCGAGAGCGGGGCCAGCAGGTCCCAGGCGGTGACGCCGTCCACGGCCAGCACGACGCGGTCCACGTCGAGCCCGCGGACGACCTCGTCGTCCCGGTCCGAGATCTGGGCCCACCAGCCGCCGGTGGCGGGCACGCGGGACAGGGCGGCCACCCGGACGCCGCGCAGGACGGTGGCCCCGTCCTCGCGCAGCGCCTCGACGAGCCGGCCGGTGAGGCGGACCATGCCGCCGTCCAGACCGGCCACGAGCGAGCCGGGGGTCCCGGTGGACCGCAGCGCGGCGACGCCCGCGGCCAGCCCGCCGTGCTCCACGGCGGCGGCGAGCAGGCCGGGGGCCACGCGCTCCAGCTCGACGACCGCGGGGTCGGCCGAGTGGACTCCGGCGACGACGGGGGCCACGAGGCGGTCGAGCACCTCGTCGCCGAGGCGGTCGGCCACGACCTGCGCGACGGTCACCGGCTCGCCGGCCGCGAGCGCGGCGGCCCAGCGATCCATGGGGGCCTCGGCGTCCTGCCGGGCGCGCTCCAGGCCGGCCGGCGTGAGGGCGGCGGCGAGGTCCTCGGCGTCGAGGTCGCCGGGGATGCCGACGATGCCGAGACGCGGGGCGCGCACGGGGCCGGCGGGACCGTGCAGCCACGAGCCGAGGGGCTCGGGCGCGACGATCTTCTCGCCCAGCCCGAGCTCCTCCACGAGCGCGCGCACGGCGGCGCCGCGGACGGCGAACGACTCGGCGCCGCCGTCGAGTTCGAGGGTCTGGGTCTCGGGGGCCCCGGTCTCGCCGTGCGAGGGGACGTCGAGGAAGCGCGGGGAGACCGCGCCCCCGAGCACGGAGGTGGCCTCGGCGAGGGTCACGTCCCAGCCCGCCGCGGACAGTCGGTGGGCCGCGACGAGGCCGGCGATGCCGCCGCCGACCACGAGCGCCGTGCCGCTCATGCGCGCTCCTCCCGCTCGGCGGTCTCGACCCCCGGTGCCGGGTCCTGGCCCTCCCGCTCCGGCACGGGCAGGGAGTGGATCAGCTCGACCACGCGGGTCAGCACGGCCGCGTCCGTCTCCGGCGGCACGCCGTGGGCGAGGTTGACGACGTGGCCGGGCGCGACGGCGCCGGAGGCGACAACGTCGCGCACGTGGGCCTCGAGGACCTCCCACGGGGCGGCGAGCAGGGCCGGGTCGATGTTGCCCTGCAGGGGCACGGCGCCGCGTCCGTCGGGGCCGGGGTTCGCGCTGAGCCGGCGGTGCGCCTCGGCGAGCGTGAGGCGGTGGTCCACGCCGACGGCGGTCGCGCCCGCGTCACGCATGTGGTGCAGGAACTCTCCGGTGCCCGTGCCGAAGTGCAGGAGCGGGGCGCCGTCGGGGACGCCGGGCCCGGCGAGGTCGGCGACATGGGCGAGGGCCGCCGTCGAGTGCGGCTGCACGTGCTCGAGGTAGTCGTCCGCCGAGAGCGAACCGGCCCACGAGTCGAACAGCTGCGCGGCGGAGGCGCCGGACTCGAGCTGGGCGCGCAGGAACTGGCCGGACACGGTGGCGGCCCAGCCGGCCAGGGCGGCCCAGGTCTCGGGGTCGGCGTGCATCATGCGTCGCGGGCCGAAGTGGTCGCGGGAGGGACGGCCCTCCACCATGTACGCCGCCAGCGTGAAGGGGGCGCCGGCGAAGCCGATCAGGGGGCGCGGGCCCAGCTCGGCGACGGTGGCCGCGACGGCCTCGCGGATGACGTCCAGGGCGGCGTCCTCGAGGACGGGCAGCGCGGCGACGTCGTCGGCGGTGCGGACGGCCTGGCCGAGCACGGGGCCCACGCCGGGCTGGATCTCCACGTCCACGCCCGCCAGGCGCAGGGGGACCACGATGTCCGAGAAGAAGATCGCCGCGTCGACGTCATGGCGGCGCACCGGCTGCATCGTGATCTCCCGGACCAGGTCCGGCATGAGGCAGGAGTCGAGCATCCCGATCCCCTCGCGCACCTGGCGGTACTCCGGCAGCGAACGGCCGGCCTGCCGCATGAACCACACGGGGTGGCGGTCGGGGCGCTGGCCGCGCAGCGCGCGGAGGAGCGGGCTGGCCACGGTCGAGCGTGACGGATCCTCGGTGCGCAGCGGGTGCTCGGCGGGCAGTGCCGGGACGGCCGCGGGGGTCTCGGGGGTCTGGGACAGGGCGGACATGCCCCCAGTGTCCCACCGGTCGTGTCGCGGTGGCACATCCGCGTCCTCCGTGAGCGTCGTCACACTGGCCGACGGCACCCGGGTCAGGTCCGCCTTCCCGGACGGGCGGGGCGGTCGGGGCTAGACTTGGCCCGCTGTGACTGTCTTCTCTCTCGTCGCCTCCCACCATGACCTGGACCTGGACACGGTCGCCCGCCTCAGCGCCGGCGCGACCGGGGTCGGGCCCGCCCTGCCCGGCAGCGGCGCGGCGGGCGCCGTCGTGCTGGCCACGTGCAACCGCGTGGAGATCTACGCCGAGGCCGACGCGGCCGGCGTCGAGGCCGCCCGCGCGGGGCTGCTGTCCGCCGTCGCCGCCTCCACCTCCCTGCCGGACGAGGACGTGCACACCGCGTTCCGCACACTCGACGCCGACGCCACGGCCCGTCACCTCTTCGAGGTCGGCGCCGGACTGGACTCCGCCGTGGTGGGCGAGCGCGAGATCGCCGGTCAGGTCCGACGCGCCCTGACGGCGGCCCAGGAGGCCGGCACCGCCTCGGGTCCGCTCGTCCGCCTCTTCGAGTCCGCCACGCGCACGGCCAAGGACGTCGGCTCCCGCACGGCGCTCGGCGCGGCCGGCCGCTCGGTCGTCTCCGTCGCCCTGGACCTCGCGGAGGAGCTGCGCGGTCTCACCGACGCCGCGGCCCAGCGCGACTTCTGGGCCGGGGCCACCATCCTGCTGATCGGCACGGGCGCCTACGCCGGCACCACGCTCGCGCAGCTGGCGGACCGGGGCGCGACCACCGTCGGCGTGCACTCGGCCTCGGGCCGCGCGGAGCAGTTCGTCGCGGACCGCGGCGGCTGGGCCCTCGCGCTCGGCGGCGAGGCCGTGGCCGGCGCCGTCGCCGAGGCGGACGTGATCATCGGCTCCTCCGGCGGCGAACGCCAGATCAGCCCCGAGCGCCTCCAGGAGCTGCGCAAGGGCGGACGGCGTCCGCTCACGGTGGTCGACCTGGCCCTCTCGCGCGACTTCGACCCCGCCGTCGCGGACCTGCCGGACGTCGACCTCATCACCCTCGAGTCGGTGCGGCTGGCCGCCCCCGAGCAGGCCCAGGTCGCCGTCGCCGAGGCCCGCGCGCTCGTGGACGACGCCGTCGAGGAGTACCGCGCCGCGCAGCGCGGCCGCAGTGCCGACGCGGCGATCAAGGCCCTGCGCCGCCACACCCTCGGGGTGCTCGACCGGGAGCTCGAGCGCGTGCGCGCCCGCCACGGCTGCACGGCGGCCGCCGAGGAGGTGGAGTTCGCCCTGCGCCGCATGGTGAACCAGCTCCTGCACGAGCCCAGCGTGCGCGCCAAGCGGCTCGCCGCCGAGGGCCGGCTCGACCGCTATGAGGACGCCCTCGAGGCGGTCTTCGGGATCGAGGCCCCCGGCCGCCCCGCCCCCGCCGTGGGCACGGTCGAGGCGGCCTGCCCCGCGCACGAGGACGACGGCGGCGCCGCGCGCATCGCGTGAGCCCGCCCCGCGCCAGGAAGACCCCGTGACCGCCCACCCCGCCGCCACCGCGCCCGACGAGCCCGGGCGAGGCCGTCGTCTGCCCCGGCACAAGCGTCGCCGCCAGCTGCTGGACTGCGCCCGCGCGGTCTTCGCCGCCGAGCGGTACGCGGGGGCCTCCATGGAGCAGATCGCCGAGCGGGCCGAGGTCTCCAAGCCGGTCCTCTACCAGCACTTCCCCAGCAAGCACGAGCTCTTCCTCGAGCTGTTGGACGCCGAGGTCGCGAGCCTGCGCGCGCTCCTCGAGGCGGCGATGGACACCCGCCGGGACAACCGCGAACGGGTGCGGGCCACCGTCGCCGCCGTGTTCGAGTACATGGCCTCCCCCGAGCGGACCCACCGCCTCATCTTCGACTCCGGCATCGACGCGGACCCGGAGGTGCGCACGCGCAGCGAGGCCGTCCACCGGCTGCTCTCCTCCGAGGTCGCGCGCACCATCCGCGCGGACACCACCGTAGCCGAGGCCGAGGCCGAGGTGCTCTCCCGCGGACTCGTCGGCTATCTCCTGGGCGCCGCCCGCCACTGGGCGGACCGGCTCGACGCCGACGCCCGCCCCGCCGCCGCCGAGATGGCCCGCACGGTGGACGCGCTCGTCTGGCGCGGCCTCGCCTCGCTGCCCTCCGCGGACGACGCGCCGCGCTGACCCGGCCGTCCGGCCCGTTTCGCCCGCGGGTGAACCTCGTGGGCGCCCGTCCACCCCGCCGAGCGGTCCCGTAGGCTGACGGTGGACCGCACAGGACGCGACGAAGAGAAGAGGTTCCCCATGGAGATCCGCATCGGTGTGCAGCACGTCGGCCGCGAGGTCGTCATCGACAGCGAGCAGTCGGCGGACGAGGTCCGCTCCCTCGTGGACGCCGCCGTCGCCGACGGCACCCCGCTGGTCCTGGCGGACGCCAAGGGCCGCCAGGTGGTCGTCCCCGGCGACCGCATCGGCTTCGTGGAGATCGGCGCGAAGAAGTCGGGCCCGCTCGGGTTCGCCGCCTCTTGACCCGCCCGCACGCCCCGGTGATCCGCCGGGGCGTGCGTCGTCTCGGCCCCCTGCCCAGGAGCATCGCCATGTCGCCTCACGCCCTCGGCCTCCGCGGCCCCGCCGACCCGGCCCTGCTCGAGCGCCTCGCCGCCCTGCGGACGGAGCTCGAGCTGCCGCCGGCCTTCCCCGCCCCCGTCCTGGCCGAGGCGGAGGCGGCCGCGCGTGAGGTGCACGCGGGCCTGACCGGGAGCCCGGACCACGCGGACCGCACGGCGCTGCCGTTCGTCACCGTGGACCCCGCCGGCTCCACGGACCTGGATCAGGCCCTGCTCCTGACCCCCGCCGACGACGACGGCATCCTCGTCCGCTACGCGATCGCGGACGTGCCCGCCTTCGTGGCCCCGGGCGGCGCCGTGGACGCCGAGGCCCGCCGCCGCGGCCAGACCGTCTACCTGCCCGACGGCCGGGTCCCCCTGCACCCGGAGGTGCTGAGCGAGGACGCCGCCTCCCTGCTCCCCGACCGCGAGCGCCCGGCGTTCGTCTGGACGTTCCTGCTGGACGCCGCGGGCGCCGTCGTCGAGACCGGCCTCGAACGCGCCCGCATCCGCTCCCGGGCGCAGCTGACGTACGGGCAGGTGCAGGCCTTCCTCGACGCACAGCCGGGGGCGCAGGCGCAGACGACGCCGCGTCCCGGGGTCACCGACGCGGACCGGGCCGCCGCCGAGGGGTGGCCGGCCGAGGTGCGCGACTCGCTGACGCTGCTGCCGGAGGTGGGCCGACGGCGGGCCGCGCAGGAGGCCGCCCGCGGCGGCGCCTCCCTGAACCTGCCGGACCAGGAGGTCCGTGTCACCGAGGACGGGGCGCACGAGCTCGTGCACCGGGCGCCGCTGCCGGCGGAGGAGCACAACGCCCAGCTCTCCCTGCTGACCGGCATGGCCGCGGCCGAGCTGATGCTGGCCGCCGGGGTCGGGATCCTGCGCACGATGCCGGCGCCGGACGCCGAGGCCGTCGCCGCCTTCCGAGAGCGCACACGCGCCCTGGGCGCCCCGTGGGACGAGGGCCAGGACTACGGCGCCTACCTGCGTTCCCTCGACCCCGCCGACGCGCGGCACCTGGCGGTGCTGCACGCGGCGACCGGGCTGTTCCGCGGCGCCGGGTACACGGCCTTCGACGCGCAGGCCGAGGACCCGGCCCTGCGCACACCGCCGGATGAACCGGCCCAGGCCGCGCTCGCCGCCCCCTACGCCCACGCCACCGCTCCGCTGCGCCGGCTCGTGGACCGCTTCGTCCTGGCCCTGTGCCACGCCCATGCCATCGGCGCCCCCGCCCCCGCATGGGTCCGCAGCGCCCTGCCCGCGCTGCCCGCCCTCATGGCGGACTCGTCGCGCCGGGCCTCGGCCGCCAGCCGGACGGCGGCGGACCTCGTGGAGGCGGCGGCGCTCGAGTCCCGCGTCGGCGCGGAGCTCGAGGGGATCGCGGTGCGCGAGGCGAAGGACGGCACGGAGGTGTGGCTGCTCGACCCGGCCGTGAGCCTGCGGGTGCCGGGCAGCGTCCCGGCGGGCACCCGGGTGCGCGTGCGGATCGAGGGCGTGGACCGCGCCTCGGGTGCGATCACGGCCGCGGGGGTAGACTGGCCGCACAGCTCACGCTGACCCAGGATGACCGGTCGCTCTCTGATCACCCTGACCCGCCGCCCGCGCCCCTGACGCCCGGGACGGCACCATGACCTGCCGGATCCGGCACGGCCCGCCTCGCACGGCGCGCCCGGCCCGGTTCCACGGGGCGCCGCCCGTCGGCCGCTCCGCGTGCTTGCCTCGCGATCGGCTTCCGCTTGAACCGCGCGCACGGCGGAGCCGGGCCTCCCGCCCGCCGTGACGACGCCCGACCAGGAACGCGAGTCGCCATGACCCAGAACTCCGAGCACACCCCCGCCTCCGCCGACCTCGACCCGACGGTCGCCGCGATCGCGGAGGACATCGTCACCGAGGACGCCGTGCCCGTGGCCCCCGAGCAGACCTTCGCCGACTTCGGGGTGCACCCCGCGATCGTCGAGGCCCTGGAGGCCAAGGGCATCGTCCATCCCTTCCCCATCCAGGCCATGACCCTGCCGGTCGCCCTCGGCGGCCACGACATCATCGGCCAGGCCAAGACCGGCACCGGCAAGACCCTCGGCTTCGGCATCCCCGCACTGCAGCGCGCCATCGGCCCGGGCGAGCCCGGCTGGGACGGCCTCGAGGCCAAGGGCACCGCGGGCGCCCCGCAGGCCCTGATCGTCGCCCCGACGCGCGAGCTCGCCGTCCAGGTGGCCGGCGACCTCACGGCCGCCGCGGCCCGGCGCCCCCTGCGCATCGCCACCATCTACGGCGGCCGCGCCTACGAGCCGCAGATCGAGGAGCTGCAGCGCGGCGTCGAGATCGTCGTCGGCACCCCCGGCCGCCTCATCGACCTGATGCGCCAGCGCCACCTGCGCCTGGACCTGGTGAACACGGTGGTGCTGGACGAGGCCGACGAGATGCTGGACCTCGGCTTCCTCCCCGACGTCGAGACCCTGCTCGCCGCCGTCCCGGCCGTGCGTCAGACCATGCTGTTCTCGGCCACCATGCCGGGTCCCGTGGTCGCGATGGCGCGCCGCTACATGACGCAGCCGACCCACATCCGCGCGGCGGACCCGGAGGACGAGGGCCTGACGAAGAAGGACATCCGTCAGCTCGTCTACCGCGCCCACCACATGGACAAGGACGAGCTCGTGGCCCGCGCCCTGCAGGCCGAGGGCCGCGGCCGGACCATCATCTTCACGCGCACCAAGCGCACGGCCGCTCGCGTGGCGGACGAGCTGACGGCGCGCGGCTTCGCGGCCGGCGCGCTGCACGGCGACCTCGGCCAGGGCGCCCGCGAGCAGGCGCTGCGCGCGTTCCGCAACGGCAAGGTGGACATCCTCGTGGCCACCGACGTCGCGGCGCGCGGCATCGACGTCGACGACGTCACGCACGTGTTCAACTTCCAGGCGCCGGAGGACGAGAAGACCTACGTGCACCGCGTGGGCCGCACGGGCCGCGCCGGCAACAAGGGCGTGGCGGTGACCCTCGTGGACTGGGAGGACATGCCGCGCTGGTCCCTGATCGACAAGGCGCTCGGCCTCGGCCAGCCCGAGCCGGTGGAGACCTACTCCTCCTCCCCGCACCTGTTCTCCGACCTCGGCATCCCGAAGGGCACGAAGGGCCGTCTGCCGCAGGCCAAGCGCGTGCTCGAGGGCCTCGAGGGCGAGACGCTCGAGGACCTCGGCGGCCCCGAGGCGAAGCAGCGCGACGGCGGCCGCGGACGGGGTCGCGACGGCGGCCGTTCCCGTGACGGCGAGCGCGGCGGCCGAGGCCGGGGCGGGCGCTCCGGCGAGGGCCGTGACCGGGCGCGCGGCGGAGGCCGTGGCGAACGGAACCGGGGCGGCCGCTCCGGCGAGGGCCGTGACGATGCACGCGGCGGAGGCCGCGGCGAGCGCTCGGGCCGCGGGCGTGGTGAGGCACCCGCCGAGCAGCGCGCCGAGGGCCGGGGCCGTGGTCGCGGCGAGGGCCGCGAGCGCACCGCCTCGCGCTCCGAGACCCCCGCGGCCCGGACGTCGGAGCCGGTGGCCGGCGTCGAGCTCACGGAGGCCCGCCGGGCCGAGCGCGCCGAGGCCCGGGCCGAGGCCCGTCGTCGCCGGGGCGGCCGCTCCCGCACGCGGCGCCGCAACGGCGAGGTCGTGGACGGCTGACCCTCCCTTCCGGGCCCCCGGGAGTCTTCTGCACGAATGACCCTTCCGACCGCCGTGCAGGCGGCCGGAAGGGTCATTCGCGCAACGGATCCTCCGCCGTCGCCCGGGCCGTCCGGGTTCAGCCGCGGATGATCGCCGTGCCGGTGCCCTGCCGCTCGATCTCGGCGAGCACCTCCGCGCCCGTGGTGTGCTCGCCGATCGGATTGGGCTTGCCGGTGCCGTGGTAGTCGGACGAGCCGGTGACGAACAGTCCGTGCCGGTCCGCGAACGCGCGCAGCCAGGTGCGCTCCTCCGCCGGGTTGTCCCGGTGCTCGACCTCGACCCCCGCCAGTCCGGCCTCGGCCATCTGCTCGAACACCTCGTCGCCCACCACGCGGCCCCGCATGCGCGCCCGGGGATGCGCGAACACCGGCACCCCGCCGGCGGCCCGGATGAGCGCGACCGCCTCGGCCGGGTCCGGGGCGAAGTGCGGCACGTAGTACTTGGACCGGCCGGCGAGGATCTCCCGGAACGCCGCGGACCGGTCCGGGACGGCCCCGATCGTCACGAGGGCGTCGGCCAGGTGGGGCCGGCCGATCGTCGCGTTCTCCGCCGCGTGCTCCTGGACCAGCTCCCACGTGATCGGGAAGTCCGCCCCCAGCCGCCGCACCATCTCCTGCGCCCGGATCAGCCGCGCGTCGCGGGCCAGGCCGACCTCCCGCAGCAGGGCGGGGTCCTCGGGGTCGTGCAGGTAGCTGAGCACGTGCACGCTCACGCCGTCGGCGGAGGTGCAGGACATCTCCATGCCGGGCACGAGCGTCAGTCCGGTCTCCCGCGCGGCCTGGGCGGCCTCGGCCCAGCCGGCGGTGGTGTCGTGGTCGGTGAGCGCGAGGCCGTCCAGCCCGGCCCGCGCCGCCGCACGCACCACGTCGGCCGGCGGCTCGGTGCCATCGGACTCGGTCGAGTGCGTGTGCAGGTCGTAGCGGGCCATGGCGGCCATGGTACCGAGACCCGCGCGCGGCGGCCCCGACCTGCCCGCGCCCACCGGTGCCATGATGGAGGGCATGACCGATGCCGCACAGCACCCCGCCCAGACCACCCCCGACCAGCCCGCCGCCACCCCCGAGGCGGGCGCCGACGGCACCGGCGCGGTGAACCCCCAGCCGCTGGCCGAGCGCGTCGACAACCGCTCGCAGCGCCCCGCCTCGAACGCCTTCCGCGACTTCATGGCCTCCGGCTGGGCGCCCTCGTCGCAGGCCCTGCCCGATCCCGACGCCTCTGCCCCGTACGCCGCCCGGCGGCGGGCCGCCGTCTCCGCGCGCTTCCCGGGCGAGCGGATCGTGGTGCCGGCCGGCCGCCTCAAGGTCCGCTCGAACGACACCGACTACCGCTTCCGCGCGCACTCCGCGTTCGCCCACCTGACGGGCCTCGGCGTGGACCACGAGCCGGACGCCGTGCTCGTGCTCGAGCCCACGGACCCGGGCGCCGGCGACGACGGCACGGACCACACCGCCACCCTGTACTTCCGTCCCCTGGCCGGCCGGGACACCGAGCAGTTCTACGCGGACTCGCGCTCGGGTGAGTTCTGGATCGGCCCCCGCCCGACCCTGGCCGGCCTGGCCGCCCGCACGGGCCTGCGCACGGCGGGGCTCGAGGAGCTCGAGTCCGCCGTCACCAAGAACGTGGCCGCGGACGGCACCGCGGTGCGGCTGCTGGCCGAGACCGACCAGGACGTGGACGCGCTGCTGGCCGCCGTCCGGACCGAGGCCGGCGTGGACCTGGCCGCCGCGGCCGAGGCCGACACCCAGACCGCCGAGTTCCTCTCCGAGCTGCGCCTGGTGAAGGACGCGTGGGAGGTCGAGCGGATGCGCGCCTCGGTGGCCGCGACCATCGCGGGCTTCGAGGACGTCGTGCGGGCCCTGCCGCGCGCCGTGGGACACGACCGCGGCGAACGCGTGGTCGAGGGCGCCTTCTTCGCCCGCGCCCGCCTCGAGGGCAACGACCTGGGCTACGACACGATCGCGGCCTCCGGCAACAACGCCACGATCCTGCACTGGATCCGCAACACGGGCGCCGTGCGCCCGGGTGAGCTGCTGCTGCTCGACGCCGGCGTCGAGGACGACTCCCTCTACACCGCGGACATCACCCGCACCCTGCCCGTGTCCGGCACGTTCACGGACGTGCAGCGCCGCATCTACCAGGCGGTCCTCGACGCCGCGGACGCCGCCTTCGCGATCGTGCGCCCCGGCATCCGGTTCCGCGAGCTCCACGCCGAGGCCATGCGGGTGCTCGTCGACCGCCTCGACGGCTGGGGCCTGCTGCCGGTCTCGGCCGAGGTCGCGCTATCGGACGAGGGCCAGCACCACCGGCGCTGGATGCCCCACGGCACCTCGCACCACCTCGGCCTCGACGTGCACGACTGCGCGCAGGCCAAGCGGGAGCTCTACCTGGACGGCGTGCTCGAGCCGGGCATGGTCTTCACGATCGAGCCGGGTCTGTACTTCAAGGAGGAGGACCTGGCCGTCCCCGAGGAGTACCGCGGCATCGGCGTGCGCATCGAGGACGACATCCTCGTGACCGAGGACGGGGCCGAGAACCTCTCCGCGGTCCTCCCCCGCACCCCGGACGAGATCGAGGCCTGGATGGCGCGGCTCCAGGCGTGATCCGGCGCGGAGGGCGCCCCTAGGGTTCGGACCATGGGTATCGACCTGACCACCGAGCTCACCGCCCTCCGCGACCGCCTCCTCTCCGCCGAGGCGGAGCACGCCGACCTCATCTCCCGCGTCCGGGAGCGCCACCGGGCCTCGGCCCGGAACCTCGTGCACTACGTCGCCCTGCGCGGCACCGACCTGCGGCCCCTGCAGGAGGCGCTCAGCGACGCCGGACTGTCCTCTCTGGGCCGCATGGAGGCCGGCGTGCTGGGCCACGTGGACGCGGTGCTGGCCGCCGCCCGCGCGCTCGACGGCGACCCCGCCCCCGCGCCCGAGGACGACGCCCTGACCTCCGCCGAGGGCCGCGCCATCCTCGCCCGCAACGCGGCGAGCCTGCTCGGTCCGGCCCGCGGCGACCGGGACGCGCGCATCATGGTGACCATGCCCTCCGAGGCCGCCACGGACCCAGAGCTCGTGGCCCGGATCGCCGAGGCCGGCATGGACCTGGCGCGCGTGAACTGCGCCCACGACGACGAGCAGGCGTGGGCCGCCATGATCGCGGCGGTCCGCCGGTGTGCCGGTGCGGGCCGGCCCGCACCCCTGGTCGCGATGGACCTGGCCGGGCCGAAGGTGCGCACCGGCCCCATCGAGCCGGGACCGCGCGTCGTGAAGGTGAAGCCCGCCCGGGACCCCTCCGGGATCGTCACCGAGCCCTCCCGCGTGTGGCTCGCCGCCGGGCCCCACGACGCCGTGGCCGCGACGGACGGGCCGGACGGCGCCGTCGTCGTGCCGCTGGCGGCCCCGGAGGGGAGGACCCTGGCGGGCCTGCAGCGCGGCGACGAGATCGAGCTGACCGATGCGCGGGGTGCACACCGCAGGCTGGAGGTCGAGCAGGTGGACGGCGAGGGCGTGCTCGTGCGGGCGGAGAAGACGGTCTACTGGGCGACGGGCACGGCGCTGACGACGCCGCACGGACCGCTCGAGGTGGGCCAGCTGCCCCCGCTCGAGCAGTCCATGCGCGTGCACGAGGGCGAGCAGATCGTGCTGACCCGCTCGCTCGAGCCGGTCCCGGCGGTCGACGCGCCGCCCTACCGGATCGGCCTCACCCTGGCGCAGGCGTTCGCGGACGCGGAGGTCGGCGACCGGGTCTCCCTCGACGACGGACGGATCGGCGCGCGGATCACGGCGGTGTCCGACGACGAGATCACCCTCGAGGTGACCCAGGCCGGCCCGCGCGGGGCGAAGCTCAAGGCGGAGAAGGGCGTGAACTTCCCGGACACGCACCTGGCCATCCCGGCCCTCACGGACGAGGACCTCGCCCACATCCCGTTCGCGGCCCGCCACGCGGACATGGTGAACATGTCCTTCGTCCGCTCGGCCGAGGACGTGGCCCAGCTGATCGATGCGCTCGAGGCCGAGGACGCGCCGGACGTGGACATCACGCTGAAGATCGAGACGGTGGAGGCCTTCCGTCAGCTGCCGCGGATGCTGCTCGAGGCGATGCGCTGGCGGGACGTCGGGGTGATGATCGCCCGCGGCGACCTGGCGGTGGAGGCCGGCTTCGAACGCATGGCCGAGCTGCAGGAGGAGATCCTGTGGCTGTGCGAGGCCGCGCACGTGCCCGCGATCTGGGCCACCCAGGTCCTCGAGTCCCTCGCCAAGACCGGCCTGCCCTCACGGGCGGAGATCACGGACGCCGCGATGGCGCAGCGGGCCGAGGCCGCGATGCTGAACAAGGGCCCGTACATCGACCGCGCCGTCACCGTCCTCGGCGACATCCTGGGCCGGATGCACGGTCATGCGAGCAAGAAGCGCGACATGCTCCGGCGACTCGAGTCCTGGTCCCTCTGACGGGGCTCAGCCGCGCGGTTCGTCCTGGGGCCGGGGCGGGTGGCCGCCGCGCGCCTCGATGAGCTTGGCGACCTCCTCCGGGGGCAGGGTCACGCCGTAGGAGCGGTCCAGGCCGGTGGGCGCGGTGTCCGCCTCCGGAGTGGGCCGGGCCGACGCCTTGGCTCCGCCGGGGGCCGGCGCCGCGTGGGACCCGCCCGACGACGGCGCGGCGGCCGGGGTGGCCTGCACGGACCCGCCCCCGGCCTCCTCCGCGGCGGGGGCGGGCGCCGGCTGCGGGGCCGGCTGCGGCGTCGGGGCCGCGGCACCGCCCAGGCCCAGCTCCTGGCGGGCGCGGGCGGCGTGGTCGAACGCGACCACGAGGTCGAAGGCCGTCGGCACGACGGCCTGCGAGGACGCGAAGCCGTGCTGGCCCCGACGCATCGCGAAGCCGATCACGCCGAAGATCAGCCACACCGCCAGGCCCAGCAGCATGGAGGTGAGGATCTGCCCCGGGCCGGCCTCGGGGGCCAGCAGGTAGAGGAACATGCCGATCAGTCCGCCGAAGAACACGCCGCGCACACCCGCGGACAACGCCACCTGGGCGTAGTTCAGCCGGCCGCGCACCCGCTCCACGACCCGCAGGTCCTTGCCCACGATCGACACGGCGCTCACGGGGAAGTCCGTGGCGGCGAGGCGGTCCACCTGCTCGCGCGCCTGCGCGTAGGTGGCGTAGGTGGCCAGCAGCTCTCCGCGGGGCAGGCCCTGCTCGGCGCCGGGCTGAGGGTTGGACATCATGAACGACATGGACCCATTGTGCCCGGCCCGGCGCCCGGGCGGGCGGCGGTCCGCCGTACGCGGACACGGAGCCGCGGTCCGGCACGCCGTAGGCTGGGTCGGTGAGCTCCCCCAAGATCTTCGTGGCCCGCCTGCTGGGCCTGGACGTCTTCGACCCCCTCGGCGACCGCCTGGGACGGCTGCGCGACGTCGTCGTGCTGGACCGCGGCCCCGCCGCAGCCCCGTTCGCCACCGGCCTCGTGATCGAGGTCCCCGGCAAGAAGCGCGTCTTCGTCCCGATGACGCGGGTGACGTCCATGGACTCGGGCCGGATCATCACGACCGGGCTGATCAACCTGCGCCGGTTCTCCCGCCGTGGCGCCGAGCAGATGGTGGCCGCCGACCTCTTCGACCGGAAGGTGCGCCTCTCCGACGGGTCGGGCGAGGCCTTCCTGGAGGACATCGGGCTGGAGCAGCAGCGCAACGGCGACTGGCTGGTCTCGGACCTGTACGTGCGCCGCATCGTCGGCCGCGGCCCCTTCGGCCGCGCCCAGCGGGGCGAGCACCTCCTGCTGAACTGGGACGAGGCCCGCTGGACGGCGCAGGCCGACCCGCAGGGGGCCACGAGCTTCCTCGCCGCGCACGAGGACCTCAAGCCCGCCGACCTGGCGGACATGCTCCACGACATGTCGGAGAAGCGCCGCGTCGAGGTCGCCAGCGAGCTGCAGGACGAACGCCTCGCGGACGTGCTCCAGGAGCTGCCCGACGACGACCAGGTGCAGATCCTCTCCCAGCTGGACATCGACCGCGCCGCCGACGTCCTGGAGGAGATGGACCCGGACGACGCGGCGGACCTGCTCCACGAGCTGCCCGACTCCCAGCAGGAGCTGCTGCTCGAACGCATGGAGCCGGAGGACGCCGAGGACGTCCGGCGCCTGCTCGAGTACGAGGAGGGCACGGCGGGCTCGCTCATGACCCCCGTGCCGGTCATCCTCCCCCCGGAGGCCACCGTGGCCGAGGCCATGGCGACCATCCGACAGCAGGAGATCTCCCCCGCGCTGGCCTCGCTCGTGATCGTGGCCCGGCCGCCGTTGGAGACGCCGACGGGCCGGTTCCTCGGCGTCGTCCACTTCCAGCGCCTGCTGCGGTACCCGCCGCCGGAGGCGATCGGCAACATCATGGACAAGGATCTCGAGGCCGTCTCGGACCTCGCCCCCATCGCCCACGTGACCCGCGAGCTCGCGACCTACAACCTCACGTGCATCCCCGTGGTGAACGAGCAGGACCGCGTCGTCGGGGCCGTGAGCGTGGACGACCTGCTCGACCACATCCTGCCCGACGACTGGCGGGCCATGGACCTCGACGACGCCGAGACCCGCCCCGCAACCTGACCCCGCGGCCCGCCGCCGCACGACACCGGAGGTGTGAGCATGACCCAGACCGCGCGAGACCTGCGCCCGGGCCGCGGCACCGGCCTGGACACCCCGCTGAGCGCCAGCGGGCGCCGCGTGCCCCGGCTGGCCCCGAACCCGGACGCCTTCGGCGAGGCCACCGAGGGCATCGCCCGCTTCATGGGCACCCCGCAGTTCCTCGTCTGGATGACGCTGTTCTGCGCCGCCTGGCTGGGCTGGAACACGTTCGGCCCGATGGAGTGGCGGTTCGACTCCGCCGAGCTCGGCTTCACCGCGCTCACGCTCATGCTCTCCCTCCAGGCGTCCTACGCCGCACCCCTGCTCCTGCTGGCGCAGAACCGCCAGGACGACCGGGACAGGGTCGCGCTGCGCGAGGACCGTGACCGCGCCGAGCGCAACCTCGCCGACACCGAGTTCCTCACCCGCGAGATCGCCGGTCTGCGGCTGGCCGTCCAGGAGGTCGCCACGCGCGACTTCGTGCGCGGCGAGCTGCGCGGCGTCCAGGACGACCTCAGGGACGACCTCCGCGAGGCGCTGCGCGCCGAGCTGCGGGAGGAGATCCGGGAGGAGATCCGGGAGGAGCTGCGCGCCGGCCTCCCGGGCGCCGGCCTCCCGGGCGCCGAGGCTCAGCCCCGCAAGAGCAAGAAGTCCAAGGGCCGGGGCCGGGACGCGCGGCGCGGCGACGCCGGCGCCGAGCCCACGACCACCACGCTCGCGACCCTCGCGGCGCAGGAGGCCCAGGAGGCCCGCGAGGCCGGGGGGTCCGGTCCGGTGACCGGTCCCGCCGGCGGTGCGGGCCCGGTGGACGGGGGCGGCCGATGAGCGCCCTGGGCCTGCCCGTGCCCGAGGTCCGCACCGACCTCGAGCGCCGGGTGCTGGAGCGGCTCGCCGCGGTCCAGGACCCCGAGATCCGCCGCCCGATCACCGACCTCGGCATGGTGGAGTCGGTCGTGGAGACCGCCCCGGGCGTCGTCGAGGTCGCGGTGCTGCTCACGATCGCCGCGTGCCCCCTGCGCGGGACGATCCAGACGGACGTGGCCGCCGCCGTCGCCGACGTGCCCGGCTGCGGGTCCGTGGACGTGCGCGTCGGGGTCATGGAGCCCGAGCGCCGCCTGGCGCTGCAGGACGCCCTGCGCGCGGCCCGGCCGACGAACCCGTTCGGGAAGGACACGCTCACGCGCGTCCTCGCGGTGGCCTCGGGCAAGGGCGGCGTGGGCAAGTCCTCGGTCACGGCCAACCTCGCGGTCGCGCTCGCCGCGCGCGGGCTCGCCGTCGGCCTGATCGACGCGGACGTGCACGGCTACTCCATCCCCGGGCTCCTGGGCGTGACCGCCACCCCGACCAAGCTGGACCGGATGATCCTGCCACCCGTGGTGCGGGACGTGAAGGTCATCTCGATCGGCATGTTCCTCGACGCGGACCGGCCGGTGGCCTGGCGCGGGCCGATGCTGCACCGCGCGCTCGAGCAGTTCGTCACGGACGTGCACTGGGGCGACCTGGACGTGCTGCTCGTGGACCTGCCCCCGGGCACCGGGGACATCGCGATCTCGACGGCGCAGCTGCTGCCCGCCTCGGAGCTGCTCGTGGTGACCACGCCGCAGCACGCCGCCGCGCAGGTGGCCGCGCGCGCCGGTCAGCTGGCGGAGCAGACGGGGCAGACCGTGGCCGGGGTCGTGGAGAACATGGGGCCGATGACCCTGCCGGACGGCACCGTCCTGGATGTGTTCGGGACCGGCGGCGGCGCCGAGGTGGCGGAGCGGCTGTCCGGGGTGCTGGGCACCCAGGTGCCGCTGCTGGGCACCGTTCCCCTGGACCCGGCGCTGCGCGCGGGCGGCGACGCCGGCGAACCCGTGGTGATGTCCGCGCCGGAGAGCCCCGCGGGCCGGGCGCTGACGCAGATCGCGCAGCGGCTGGCCGTGCGGCCGCGCGGGCTGGCCGGGCGGCGCCTGCCGGTCACCCCCCGCTGACCTCGGGGGCCGGCGCCCCGGTCAGGGCCCCCGGCGCGCGCGACGGCGTCAGGTCGCGTCGACGTCGAAGGGGGCGGGCGCCAGCCCGAGCAGCTCGAGGGGGTCCGGCTCGGTCTCGACGGCGGCAGGACGCTCCTCGGCGAGGGCCTCGGCGCGGCCGGAGGCCATCAGGGCTGCGGCGGCGCCGCCCACGGCGGCCGCCCCGGCGGCGGGCGCGGTCGACCGGGTCTGTGCGGCGGCGACGGACTCCGCGGCGGCGGTGCTGCCGCCCCCGGCGGGGCGGCGGAAGAGCGTCCGCGGATCCATGTCCGCCAGGTCCTGGTGGGTGAGGCCGCCGTGCACGTCCTCGGCGCTGATGCCCGTCGCCTGCGCCGCCCGGGACGCGGGCGTGGACGAGCCGTCGGCGGGCTCGCGGAGCGCGTCGCGGATGATGCGGCGCGGGTCGTACTGGCGGGGGTCGTACTTGCGCCAGTCCACCTCGTCGAAGTCCGTGCCGGTCTCCTCCTTGAACTGCGCCTTGGCACCCTCGGCCTTGTCGCGCATGACGCGCAGCCAGTCGGTGAAGGCGCGCGTGTACTCGGGGAGCTTCTCCGGCCCGAGGATGACGATCGCGAGCACCGCCAAGATGATGAACTCGCTGCCGTTGATACCTAACACCCTCCGAACTCTACTAGAGCGGCACCGCCCCACAGCCCGGAGCCGCGGGGGCGGGGCGGCTCAGCCGCGGGGGCGGGGCACGGCGTCCGCGATGCGTTCGAGGCCTCGCTCCAGGCGCTCCTCGACGGCGTCTCCGCCGCCCAGCTCGAGCACCCGTGCCCGCTCGGAGACCAGCAGGTGGGTGAGGACCGCGTCCGCGCGCTCGTCCGGCAGGGTGGCCTCCACGCGGTAGGCGGCCTGCGGCGTGGTCAGCTCGGCCGTCCAGCCGTCCTCGCCCCCCGCCGGGACGATCCGGTAGACGCCGCCGCCGGCCAGTCGACGCTCCTGCGCCCCCGTGCTCAGGGGCGCGGTCGAGGCACAGCCCTCCGGGGCGGCTCCCACGATCCGGGGTCGGCACTCGCGGACGGTCACGGTCGGCTCGTCCCGACCCCAGCCGACGACGACCTCCACGTCCTCGGCCGTCTGGGCGGTGTCCACGGTGAGCGGCTCCAGGCCGGCCCCCACGAGGGAGGGCACCGTCCAGCCCTGACCCCGCAGCTCCGCGACGGTGCCGCGCCGGTCCGTCGACGCGGTCCCGGCTGCCGGCAGGGCGACGGTGTCCGTCGGGGTCGGGGCCGTGCGCACGGCCGTGGCGCGGGGCGCGCCGGCCACCCAGACCGCGGTGAACAGCCCGCCGAGCAGGACGACGAAGGTGAGCAGCCCCACCACGAGGCGGCCGGAGACGCCGCGGGCGCGCAGCACCGGGGCGACGACGGCGCCCGCCGGACGCTGGTGCACCGTGCGGGCGGCGTCGAGCACGCGGGCCCGGGCCTGGACCGTGGCGCGGCACTCGGGGCAGCGGTCCAGGTGGCGGGCGATGCGCGCCCGGGACGCGGCGGGGAGGGCGCCCTCGAGGTAGGCGTCCATGTGGCGCTGGGTGTGTCGACGTCCCATGCGGCCACCTCCTCGGTCCTCGCGTCCTCGGCCCGGCGAACGGCCTCCCACATGGCGGGAGCCGGTTCGTGCCATCTCCCATCATCGGCCCGCCTCCTGGGAGAACTCTGGGTCGCGGCCGCGTGCCGACCCGTACACTGGCCCGCGTCGCCCGTGCCGCGGGCGAGGTCCCGCCGTCGTCGTCCCGGAGTCACCCATGAGCGCCCTGCAGCCCCAGCCCACCGACAAGCACGCGTCCTGGGCCTGGTCGGAGAGCCGGGCCACCGAGGACGACGTCGTCCTGCGCGCCCGCGAGCGCGCCGCCGAGCTGGACGTGCCGCCGGTGAGCGAGGGGACGGCGGCCCTGTTGACGGTGCTGGCGGCCACGCGTGCCCCCGCGGCGGTCGTGGAGGTGGGCACGGGCGCCGGCGTCTCGGGCCTCGCCCTGATGCGCGGTCTGCCCGAGCGCACGGTCCTCACCACCGTGGACCCGGACGCGGAGGCCCAGCGCGCGGCCCGCGAGGCGTTCTCGGAGGCCCGCCTGCCCACGAGCCGCACCCGCATGATCACGGGGCGCTCCCGGCTCGTCCTCCCCCGGCTCACGAGCGGCGCCTATGAGATGGTCCTGGTGGACGGGGACCCGGCCGCGCGTCAGTTCGACGTCGAGCAGGCCGCGCGCATGCTCGCCCCCGGCGGCGTGCTCGTCGTGGTGGACGCCCTCGACGGCGACCGCGTTCCCCGGCCCGCCGTGCGCGACGAGTCCACCGTGTCCGCCCGGGCGGTGGACCGCCTCATCCGGGAGGACGAGCACTGGCTGTCCGCCGTCGTCCCCTCCGGCACGGGCGTGCTGATCGCGGTGCGCCGCTGATCCGCGGCGTCGCCGGGAACGCGGACGCCCCGCGCACCGTGACGGTGCGCGGGGCGTCCGCGTCGAAGGGGTCCGGGCTCAGGCCTGGATGACGCCCTCGAGGCACTCCTTGAGCTCGCGGGCCTCGTCCGCGTTGATCTCCAGCACGAGACGGCCGCCGCCGTCGATCGGCACGCGCATGATCAGGCTGCGCCCCTCCTTGGTCACTTCCATGGGACCGTCCCCGGTGCGGGGCTTCATGGCGGCCATTGCGACTTCCCTTCTGGATGATGTTCCCGTCACGGCGTCCGGCGACCGCGGGAGCGGGCGCTGTCCGGACGCCTCCGGCGCCCCCGCACGCGAGCGTGCGCGAGGCCGGTCACATCACCATTATCGCGGATTCCGCGTGCTCGCGCCAAACGATGGCCCGCACCGAGCCCGGCCCGCGACTCAGGCACGCCCCGCCGGATCGCTCCGGGACGGGTCGGCGGCCTCGAGCTCGGCCACCCGGGCCCGCAGGGCGGTCACCTCGTCCTCGCACTGCGCCAGGGCGTCCCGCAGCCGCAGCAGGACGGCGTCCACCTGGTCCCGCTGGTAGCCGGGCACCGCGACGGCCAACCGCAGCAGGTCGACATCCGCCGCGCGCGGCCGCTCCGGCAGCAGCACGGGGTGCCCCGGCGTCCGCCCGGCCGGGTCGTCGGCCCGGAGCGTGAGCCGGCCCGCGAGGGCGGCGGCCAGGGCCGCCAGCACGACGACGAGCACGGCCACCAGGACGATCCACTGCGGCCCGCTCACGCGTCGGCCCTCCCCGCCGAGCGGAGCACGCACGCGACGGCCTCCTCGGCCGTGTCCACGAGGTGGAACAGGTCCGGGTCCTCGGGCGAGATCATGCCGCGCTCCACGAGCGTGCCGCGGATCCAGTCCACGAGCGGGCTCCAGAAGCCGCGGTCCACGAGGACCACGGGAAAGCGGGTGACGGTGCCGGTCTGCACGAGGGTGAGGGCCTCGAAGAGCTCGTCCAGGGTGCCGAGGCCGCCGGGCAGCACGATGAACCCCTGCGCGTACTTGAGGAACATGACCTTGCGGACGAAGAAGTAGCGGAAGTCCACGCCCACGTGCACCCAGGGGTTCAGGCCGGTCTCGAACGGCAGATCGATGCCCAGGCCCACGGACTCTCCACCGGCCTCGTGGGCACCCCGGTTGGCGGCCTCCATGGTGCCGGGCCCCCCGCCGGTGATGACCGTGTACCCGGCCTGGGCCAAGCGGCTCCCGACCTCGTGGGCCAGGGCGTACTCGGCGCTGCCCTCGGGCGTGCGCGCCGAGCCGAACACGGAGACCGCGGGACCCAGCCCCGCGAGGGTGCCGAAGCCCTCGACGAACTCCGCCTGGATGCGCAGGACACGCCAGGCCTCGGACGTCGTCGAGGTGACGTCGGCGGCGGGGCGTGCGGCGTCGCCGGGCCGCCGGCCGTCGAGGAGGAGCTGGTCGAACGTGGGGGTGTGCGCCGCCTCCCCGCGCAGGACCTGCCCGCCGCGACGGACGTGCTCGGGTTCGGCGACGTCGCCGTCGAGGGGGTGCTCGTCTGGGGCCATGGCGCCAGCCTAACGAGCCGGCGGGCCGCCAGGGCCGGCGTCCCACGGCGCACCCCGCCGGGTGTGGCGTGCGCTATATTCCATTGGCATGACGCAGATCACGCCTGAGCAGCCCCACGGCGCCCACCTCCTCGACGAGGCCGGCACGCGGCGCCGTCGCGGTGCCGCAGGCGACGACCTGATCGTCCTCGAGGGCGTGAACAAGCACTTCGGCGACTTCCACGCCCTCCGACAGATCGACCTGCGGATCCCGCGCGGCCAGGTGGCGATCGTCCTCGGCCCGTCGGGCTCCGGCAAGTCGACCCTGTGCCGCACGATCAACCGGCTCGAGACCATCGACGACGACGGCGGCCGCATCCTGATCGACGGGCGGCCGCTCCCCAGCGAGGGCCGGCAGCTCGCCCAACTGCGCGCCGAGATCGGCATGGTCTTCCAGTCTTTCAACCTCTTCGCGCACAAGTCGATCCTGGAGAACGTGACCCTCGGGCCCATCAAGGTGAAGGGCAAGCGCCGGGCGGACGCCGAGCGGCACGCCATGGAGCTGCTCGAGCGCGTGGGCGTGGCCCAGCAGGCGAGGAAGATGCCGGCCCAGCTCTCCGGCGGGCAGCAGCAGCGCGTGGCCATCGCCCGTGCCCTGGCGATGGAGCCGAAGGCCCTGCTCTTCGACGAGCCGACCTCCGCCCTCGACCCCGAGATGGTGCAGGAGGTCCTCGACGTCATGGTCCAGCTCGCCGAGGGCGGCATGACCATGGTCGTGGTCACCCATGAGATGGGCTTCGCCCGCAAGGCCGGGGACCGCGTGGTCTTCATGGCCGACGGCGCCATCCTCGAGGACACCGACCCCGACACCTTCTTCACGAACCCCCGACACGAGCGTGCCCAGGACTTCCTGGGCAAGATCCTCGCGCACTGACCCCGTCCCCCGTCGCACCCCACCGCACCGAACCAGAGGAGAGCACCATGCTCCGCACGAAGCTCCTGACCCTGTCCGCCGTCACCGCCGCGGCCGCGCTGTCCCTCACCGCCTGCGCGCCGTCGTCCTCGCAGGGCGGCGGTGGCGACGCCGCCGGCTCGTCCTCGGCCGGCGAGTCGACGTCGTCCGGCTCCGGCGAGAGCCTGCGCATCGGCATCAAGTTCGACCAGCCGGGCCTGGGCTACCGCGAGGGCTCGGCCCAGCCCACCGGCTTCGACACGGACGTGGCCCGCTACGTGGCGGACAAGCTCGGCGTGGCCGAGCAGGACATCGAGTGGGTCCAGACCCCGTCTGCGAACCGGGAGAACGCCCTGGAGAACGGCGAGGTCGACATGATCTTCGCGACGTACTCCATCACGGACGCCCGCAAGGAGCGCGTCGCCTTCGCGGGCCCGTACTTCGTGGCCGGCCAGGACCTGCTGGTCCGCGCGGACGACACCGCGATCACCGGCCCCGAGGCCCTCGACGGGAAGAACCTCTGCTCCGTCACCGGCTCCACCTCGGCCCAGAAGATCAAGGACCAGTTCGCCTCCGGCGTGAACCTGGTGGAGCAGGGCGGCTACGCCGAATGCGTGACCTACCTCGAGTCCGGCCAGGTGGACGCCGTGACCACGGACGACATCATCCTCGCGGGCCTGGCCGCCGCCGACGCCAACAAGGGCAAGTTCAAGGTCGTCGGCAACACCTTCACCACGGAGCGCTACGGCGTCGGCCTGCCGAAGGACTCGGAGCGCTGCGAGGACATCAACGAGGCGATCAAGGAGATGAAGGACTCCGGCGAGTGGAAGAAGGCCCTCGAGTCCAACACCGAGGGCACGGGCTACACCTACGACGAGACGCTGAACTCCGGCGAGGACGCTGAGTTCGAGCCCTGCGCCTGACGGCCTCCTGCGCCGGGTGGGCCGAGGGCGTGACCTGAACCGTCACCCTCGGCCCGCCCGGCGGCTCCCCTGCCCGTCAGCCCTGTCCCGACCCTCGGAGAAGACATGGAATCGATCTCCTCGCTCCTCGCGGACTACGGCGCGGACATCCCGCTCGCGTTCTGGACGAACATCAGGCTCGCGTTCCTCGCGACCCTCGGCTCGTTCGCCCTCGGCGTGGTGCTCGCCCTGTTCCGCATCTCGCCCGTCCCCTCGCTGCGCGCCCTCGGCACCGGCTACGTCAACGTGGTCCGCAACACCCCGCTGACGATCATCATGCTGCTCGGCGTGCTCGCCGTCTGGGGGCAGCTGAAGGTCAGCTTCTCGTCCGACTTCACGCTGAACTTCTTCATCTACGCCGTGATCGCGCTCTCGCTCTACCACGCGGCGTTCATGTGCGAGGCGATCCGCTCCGGCGTCAACACCGTCCCGCTCGGGCAGGCCGAGGCCGCCCGCTCCATCGGCCTGGGCTTCCTGCCCGCGGCCCGCCACGTGATCCTGCCCCAGGCGCTGCGCGGGGCCATCACCCCGCTCGGCAACACCGTGATCGCGCTGACCAAGAACACCACCGTCGCCGCCGCGGCGTCGGTGGCGGAGGCCTCGGGCCTGATGAAGCGCATGATCGAGTTCAGCCCGGACGTGATGGTGGCGATCTTCCTGACCTTCGCGATCGGCTTCTGCCTGATCGTCATCCCCATCGGCCTGCTGACCACGTGGGCCTCGGAGAAATGGGCGGTGGCCCGATGAGCGCCCAGGCCTCCGTCCTCTTCGACGCCCCGGGCCCGATCGCCCGCCGGCGGATCCTCCTCGCCAACCTCGTCGCCCTCGCCGCGGTCCTGACCGTGGCGGTGCTCGTCCTGATCCAGATGAACGCCACCGGCCAGCTCTCCGGCCGCCGCTGGCTGGCCGCCGTCGACGGCGACGCGTGGCGGAACTACTACCTGCCGGGCCTGCAGTTCACCCTGCAGTCCGCGGGCATCGCCGTGGTCACCTCCGTGGTGTTCGGCCTGGTGTTCGGCTTCCTGCGGCTGGCCCCGTTCGGCCCGATGCGCTGGCTGGCCGCCGTCGTCGTCGAGTTCTTCCGGGCCGTGCCGGTGCTCGTGATGATGGTGTTCTTCTACCAGCTGTTCGCGCAGGTCGCGCGCACCGGGGCGATCCAGCCCCAGGACGGCCCGTACTACGCGGTGATCGCGGCGCTGACCCTGTACAACGGGTCCGTGATCGCGGAGCTGGTGCGCTCCGGGGTGCGCTCGCTGCCGCGCGGCCAGCGCGAGGCGGCCGCGGCGGTGGGCATGACGAGCATGCAGTCCCTGCGGCTCGTGGAGGTGCCCCAGGCCCTCATCGCCATGCTGCCCTCACTGCTGAGCCAGTTCGTGGTGATCCTCAAGGACTCGGCGCTGGGCTACCTCATCGGCTTCTTCGAACTCCTGCAGTACGCCCGCCAACTCGGCTCCGGCAACGGCAACATCCTGCAGTCCCTCGTGGTGGCCGCGGTGATCTTCATCGTGATCAACTTCCTCCTCACCTGGGCGGCCACCCGGCTCTCGCGGCGGCTGTCGTCGCGGACGGCCGGCGACGCCAGCACCCCCACGACCCCGCTCGTCGGGGCGTCCACGGCCACGGCGGCCTGACCCGGCGGCGGGCGCGGCGGGCCCGCGGGTCCGGCGGGTGGCGGCGGCCGACGTCGTCGGGTCAGCCGGCCAGCCAGGCCGCGAGCGCCGCGAGGCACGCGTGGACCGCCTCGCGGGGCACGTGCTCGTCGTCCGTGTGGGCCAGGAGGGCGTCGCCGGGGCCGAAGTTGACCGCGGGCACGCCCAGCTGGGAGAACCGCGCCACGTCCGTCCACCCGTACTTGGGCTGGGGCTCTCCCCCGACGGCGGCGACGAACGCGGCGGCGGCCGGCCGGTCCAGACCGGGGCGGGCGGCGGGCGAGGCGTCGTCGATCCGCACCTGGGCGTCCCAGTCCACACCGGCCCCCTCCAGCACCGCGCGGACGTGCGCGTGGGCCTGGTCGAGGGTCTTGTCCGGAGCGAACCGGTAGTTCAGGTCCACGGACGCCTCGTCCGGGATGACGTTGCCCGCGACGCCGCCGGCCACGCGGATCGCGTGCAGCCCCTCCCGGTACTCCAGGCCCTCCACCGTGACCGTGGCCGGCTCGTACGCCGCCAGGGCGGTGAGCACGGGGGCCAGCTTGTGGATCGCGTTGTCGCCGCGCCAGGCGCGGCCCGAGTGCGCCGCGACACCGGAGAAGGTGACGCGGTACCGGCACGTGCCGTTGCAGCCGCCCTCCACGACGCCGTCGGTCGGCTCGAGCAGCACCGCGAAGTCGCCCTCCAGCAGCTCGGGGGCCTGGCGGGCCACGCGGGCGAGGCCCGAGAGGTCCGAGGAGACCTCTTCGTGGTCGTAGAACACCCACGTGACGTCGTGCACGGGGGTCGGGCCGTCCGCGCGGCCGAAGCGGCCGGCCAGGGCCAGCTGCACGGCGACGCCGGACTTCATGTCCACGGCTCCGCGGCCGTACAGCACGTCCCTGTCCCACGCCGAGGGCACGGTCCCGCGCGAGCCCGGCACGGTGGGCAGGGGCACCGTGTCCAGGTGCCCGGCGAGGATCACGCGGGTCGGCCGCCCCAGAGCGGTGCGGGCGACGACGGCGTCCCCGAACCGCCGCACCTCGAGGCCGCCGAGGGCGCGCAGGGCCTGCTCGACGGCGTCGGCCAGCGGCCCCTCCTCCCCCGAGACGGAGCGCACGTCCAGCAGGATGGCGGTGAGCGCCGCGACGTCGAGGTCCGGATCGGCGAGGTCGGGCAGGGGCACGGGGGTGAGACTCATGTGTCCAGTCTACGGACGGGCCTCTCGCCGCCCTGCAGCGTGCCCCGGCCGCTCATTAGGCTGAGGCGCATGACCCAGACCGCTGCACAGCAGCCCTCCCCCCGTCTCGTCTCCGGCCACGGCCTGGCCACCACGGCCGCCGACGGCGCCGTCCTGGACGTGTGGTTCCCCGCGCCCGTGGCCGGTCCGCTCTCCGCTGCGGACGCCTCGCTGCGCGACACCCTGCGCGCCCTCGCCGCGGACGACGCGGACCGCGGGACCACGCAGGCCGTCGTCGAGCTGGAGGTCGACCTGGACGCCGCCCCGGCCTCCACCGCGGACGCGTGGCTGCGCCTGCACGTGCTCTCGCACCGCCTGGTGCGGCCGAACGAGCTCAACCTCGACGGCGTCTTCGGGCTGCTCACCAACGTGGTGTGGACGAACCACGGACCCTGCGCGGTCGCGGACTTCGAGCTGACGCGGGCGAGGCTGCGTGCCCGCGGCGCCGTGCAGGTGTACGGCGTGGACAAGTTCCCGCGCATGACGGACTACGTCGTGCCCTCCGGGGTGCGCATCGGCGACGCGGACCGGGTGCGCCTGGGCGCCCACCTGGCCGAGGGGACGACCGTGATGCACGAGGGCTTCGTGAACTTCAACGCGGGCACCCTGGGGCATTCGATGGTGGAGGGCCGGATCTCGGCCGGAGTCGTGGTGGGCGACGGGTCCGACGTCGGAGGCGGCGCGTCCATCATGGGCACGCTCTCCGGCGGCGGCACCCAGCGGATCGTGATCGGCGAGCACGTGCTGCTCGGCGCGAACTCCGGCGTGGGCATCTCCGTCGGCGACGACTGCGTGGTCGAGGCCGGTCTGTACGTCACCGCAGGCACGCGCGTGAGCGTGCTGCAGGACGGCGAGGCGGCGCGGACCGTGAAGGCCGTGGACCTCTCCGGCGTGCCGAACCTGCTGTTCCGCCGCAACTCCACCACGGGCGGGGTCGAGGCCCTCCCCCGCGCCGGCCGGACCGTCGAACTGAACGCGGCGCTGCACGCGAACTGACCCGGCACACCCGGCCCTCCCCTCCCCCGTTCCTCCCCGCGTTTTCCGCCGCGTTGGGGGGCGATTTCCGGTGGTATCCCGCCGGGATAACGCCCAGTATCGCCCCCGGAACTCCCCGGCGGCCCGGGGGCGGGAAGACGACGACGGCGGCACGCGGCGCGGGCCGTCGGCTCCTGCACAGCGGCGCTCGCCCCGCGCGTCGTCCCCGTGCCGCGGCCAGCGCGCCCCGGGCGCCCCGCCGGCGTCGTCCGATGGGTGCATGCCGCGCGTCGTGACTCCTCTGCCGCCCGACCAGCCCGCCGTGCTGTTGGCCACGGACCTGGCCCGACTGGGGCTGCCGCCCGACCGCGCCCGCCGGTCGGACCTGGAGCGGGTCGGGCAGGGCTTCCACCGGCAGCGGGCACGTCCTGGCACGGGCTGGGCCGACCTGGGCCTGACCGAGCCCGGGCACGGCTTCTCCCCCGATCACCTCGCCGCGCTTCTGCGCCGGCGCCCGGATGCCGTCCTCTCCCACGAGACCGCGGCCCACCTGCACGGCCTGCCGATGCCCGCGCGAGCCTGGCGGCGGCGCGACCCGGCGACGGGCGAGCTCGAGGCCGACCCGCCGGTGCACCTCACCGTGGCTCGGGGGACACGACGCGTCCGGCGGGCCGGGCTGATGGACCACCGCAGGCCGCTGGCGCCCGAGTTCGTCACGCACGTGCACGGCCTGCGCGTCACCACCGTCGATCGCACCTGGCTGGACCTGTGCTCCCTGACGCCCCCGTGGACGTTCGAGGACCTCGTGGCCGCCGGCGACCACGCCGTCAGGCACCCGTGGACGCCCGCGGGCCGGACGGATCCGGCCACCACGATCGCCGCGCTGCGGTCCGCGCTGCGCGCGTCCGGACGCTTCCATGGCCGCCCGGCCGCCCGGGAGGCGCTGGATTCCGTTCGCGTCGGGGCGGACTCGCCGCCCGAGACCCGCCTGCGCCTCGCCCTCGTGGCCGGCGGGCTGCCGGAGCCGGAGCTGCAGGCCGCGCTCGAGCCCGGGGACCCCTTCTCCCCCGTGGCCGACCTGGCCTACCGTCACGTGGGCCTGGCCCTGCAGTACGACGGTGCGGGGCACCGCACGCGGGAGCAGCAGGCGCGCGACGCCCGCCGGGACCGCTACGGCCAGGCGCGCGGCTGGACGACGCTCCGCGTCACCTGGGCGGATGGGCGCGAGGACTTCCGTGGCGTCGTCGCGGTGGTCCGACGCCGCCTCGGCCCCTCCGCCTCGACGTGAGCACGCTCCGGCGAACGCATTGGGGGCGGTTTCGGGTGGTATTCCGTCGGAATACCACCCGAAACCGCCCCCCAACGCAGGGTCAGCGCCCCCGGGTCAGCGCTGCGGGTACTGGCGCAGCTGCTCGCCCACGTAGATCTGGCGCGGGCGGCCGATCTTGGTGGCCGGGTCCTCCATGAGCTCGCGCCACTGGGCGATCCAGCCGGGCAGGCGGCCCAGGGCGAAGAGGACGGTGAACATCTTCTCCGGGAAGCCCATGGCCTTGTAGATCACGCCGGTGTAGAAGTCGACGTTCGGGTAGAGCTTGCGCTCCACGAAGTAGTCGTCGGCGAGGGCCTTCTCCTCGAGGCGCTGGGCGATCTCGAGCAGCTCGTCGTTGCCGCCCATCTTGCCCAGGATGTCCTCGGCGGTCTTCTTGATGATCTTGGCCCGCGGGTCATAGTTCTTGTACACGCGGTGGCCGAAGCCCATCAGGCGGACGCCGTCCTCCTTGTTCTTCACCTTCTCCATGAAGTCCTCGGGCGTGATGCCCTCCGACTTGATCTTCCGGAGCATGTTCAGCACGGCCTCGTTGGCGCCGCCGTGCAGCGGGCCGTAGAGGGCGTTGATGCCGGCGGACACCGAGGCGAACAGGTTGGCCTGGGTGGAGCCGACCAGGCGCACCGTGGAGGTGGAGGCGTTCTGCTCGTGGTCGGCGTGCAGCATGAGCAGCAGGTCGAGGGCCTTGACCACGTCCGGGTCGATGTCGTATTCCTCGGCCGGCACGCCGAAGCACAGGCGGAGGAAGTTCTCCACGTAGTTCAGCGAGTTGTGCGGGTACATGAACGGCTGGCCCAGCGACTTCTTGAACGCGTAGGAGGCCAGCACCGGCAGCTTGCCCAGCAGACGCACGGTGGAGATGTGGACCTGCTCCGGGTCGTGCGGGTCCAGGGAGTCCGGGTAGAACGTGGACAGCCCGGACACGGAGGAGGACAGCACCGGCATGGGGTGCGCGTCCCGCGGGAAGCCGTTGAAGAACAGCTTGAGGTCCTCGTGCACCATGTTGTGGCGCAGGATGTTGGTCTCCCAGGCCTCCAGGGTCTCCTTGGACTCGGGCAGCTCGCCGTAGATCAGCAGGTAGGCCACCTCCATGAAGGAGGAGTGCTCGGCGAGGTCCTCGATGGCGTAGCCGCGGTAGCGCAGGATGCCCTGGTCACCGTCGATGAACGTGACGGCCGACTTGGCGTTCGCCGTGTTCATGAAGCCCGGGTCGTAGGTGACGTCGCCGGTCTCCTTCAGGAGCGGGGCGATGTTGATGCCGTTGTTGCCCTCTGTGGCGTACTCGACGCCCAGGTCCAGGCTCTGCTCGCCGACGGTCAGCCGGACGGACTCGTGATGGGTCACGGGTGTGCTCCCTCGTCTTCTCTTCTCGATGGCCCGGGTTCGCGCGCCGATGTGGGCGCGCCCACACAGGGACGACTCTGCTCCAAACTATCAAGGACCGGCCCGGGGCGCGCGGTCGTTTCCCCCGACGACGGCCCGCGGCCCCGGCTCAGCCGGTCCGCGGCCCGCGGGCGGTGAGTCTCGCCGCGGCCCGGGCGACCGCCTCGTCCGTGGCGGTGATCGCGACGCGGACGTAGCCGTCGCCGCCGTAGAACACGCCGGGCCCGGCGATGATGCCCAGGTCCGCCAGGTCGCCCAGCAGATCCCACGAGTCCTGCGCCGTGGCGTCGGCCGGGTCCAGGTCCGCCCGCCGGGTCCACAGGTACAGCCCCGCCTCGGAGTGGTCCACCGTGTGGCCGGAGGCCTCCAGCGCGGTGCGCAGCGCGTCCCGACGGCGGCGGTAGCGGTCCTTCTGCTCCGCGACGTGCGCGTCGTCGGCCAGGGCCACGGCCATCGCGTGCTGCACCGGGGCGGGCACGATCATGCCCGCGTGCTTGCGGGTGTTGACCAGGGTCGCCACGAGCTCCGGATCCCCCGCGGCGAACGCGGCGCGGTAGCCGGCGAGGTTGGACTGCTTGGACAGCGAGTAGACGCTCAGCAGGCCCGTCAGGTCGCCGCCGGAGACCTCGTCGGACAGGATGCAGGGCACGACGGCCCCGTCCCACGCGTCCCAGCCGAGCTCGGCGTAGCACTCGTCCCCGCACACCACGGCGCCCACGGCACGGGCGGCGTCGACCGTGCGGCGCAGCGCCGCCGCGTCCAGCACGGCGCCGGTGGGGTTGGCCGGCGAGTTGGTCCACACGAGGCGCACCCGCTCACGCACCTCGGGCGCCAGCGCGTCGAGGTCGTCCGCGGCCACGGCCTCCGCCCCGGCCAGCAGCGCGCCCACCGCATAGGTGGGGTAGGCGGCCTCGGGGTGGACGACGACGTCGCCTGCGCCGAGCCCGAGCAGCGTGGGCAGCCACGCGATGAACTCCTTCGACCCGACCGTGGGCACCACGGCCGCCGGGTCCAGCCCGGGCACCCCGCGGCGCCGGGCGTACCAGTCGACGACGGCGCGACGCAGGGCGTCCGTGCCGTGCGTCGTCGGGTAGCCGTGCGCGTCGGCGGCCTCGGTCAGGGCCCGGCGGATCAGCGCCGGCGTCGGATCCACCGGCGTTCCGATGGACAGGTCCGCGACGCCGTCCGGGTGGGCGGCGGCACGCTCACGGTAGGGGGTGAGCGTGTCCCACGGGTAGTCCGGCAGCGTCAGCATGGGGCTCAGGCGTCGGCGTTCTGCAGGGGCAGGGCGGAGATGATCGGGTGGTCCTTGGCGATCATGCCCAGCTTGGCGGCCCCGCCCGGGGAGCCCAGGTCGTCGAAGAACTCGACGTTGGCCTTGTAGTACTCGGCCCACTCGTCGGGGGTGTCGTCCTCATAGTAGATGGCCTCGACGGGGCACACCGGCTCGCACGCACCGCAGTCGACGCACTCGTCCGGGTGGATGTAGAGCATGCGCTCACCCTCGTAGATGCAGTCCACGGGGCATTCGTCGATGCACGCCTTGTCCTTGACGTCCACACACGGCAACGCGATCACGTAGGTCATGGCTGACCGTCCACCTCTCTCTGGGCACGGGGTTGCGGGGCTGCGGTCCAGGGTACTCGCTCCCCCGGACGCGTTTCGCGGGCGGTCACAGTGGCCCGGCGGGGGCGCGTGGCGGCCTCGGCGGCCTCCGCGGGTCGGCGGTCCAGCCGCCGGCCCGCGGCCAACAGGACCATACCGAGCACCGGCTGGCCGACGTTCCAGGCCACGGAGGCGACGACGGCGCCCGGCGCCGCCGCCCACAGGCCGGCCGTCCAGGACAACCCCAGGGCGTCGTCCACCGGCAGGCGCTGCAGGGCCAGGACGGCGGTGAACGCGCCGGCGACGACCGCGGCCCCCGCCGGCAGGGCGCGCCCGCCGCGGCCCGCGCGTCGGACCATCCACCAGCGCTGCGTCGAGCCGACGAGCACGAGCGCCAGCACCGCCCCCCAGGGCAGGGCCCAGCCGCCCGGCAGGGAGGCCAGGTTCAGATGGACGGCGGTGCCGAGCGCGCCGGCGACGACGCCGAGCAGCGCCCCGCCCACCACGTCGGCGGGCCGGGCGCGTCGGCGGGGGCGGTCAGGCACGGGCGCGGGCGCGCGCGGCCTTCAGGCGCTCGTTGGCGTCCAGGACGACCTTGCGGATGCGGATGTCCTCGGGGGTGATCTCCACGCACTCGTCCTCGCGGGCGAACTCGAGGGACTCCTCGAGGGTGAGCCGGCGCGGGGGCGTCAGGCCCTCGAACGACTCGGAGGAGGCCGCACGCATGTTGGTGAGCTTCTTCTCCTTGGTGATGTTCACGTCCATGTCGTCGGCGCGCGAGTTCTCGCCCACGATCATGCCCTCGTACACCTCGGCACCCGGCTGCACGAAGAAGGTGCCGCGCTCCTGCAGGTTGATCATGGCGAACGGCGTGGCGGAGCCCGCGCGGTCGGCCACGAGGGAGCCGTTGGTGCGGTACTCGATCTCGCCGGCCCACGGCTCGTAGCCGGCCGCGTAGGAGGAGGCGATGCCCGCGCCGCGGGTCTCGGTGAGGAAGCGGGTGCGGAAGCCGATCAGGCCGCGGGCCGGAACCAGGAACTCCATGCGGATCCAGCCCGTGCCGTGGTTGGACATCTCCTGCATGCGGCCCTTGCGGGCGGCCATGAGCTGCGTGACCGCGCCCATGAACTCCTCGGGGATGTCGATGGTCATGCGCTCCATCGGCTCGTGGACCTTGCCGTCCACGGTCCGGGTGACCACCTGCGGCTTGCCCACGGTGAGCTCGAAGCCCTCGCGGCGCATCTGCTCCACGAGGATGGCCAGGGCGAGCTCGCCGCGGCCCTGCACCTCCCACGCATCCGGGCGTTCGGTGGGGAGCACCTTGAGCGAGACGTTGCCGATCAGCTCCTTGTCCAGGCGGTCCTTCACCTGGCGGGCCGTGACCTTGGCGCCCTTGACGCGGCCGGCCAGCGGGGAGGTGTTGATGCCCACGGTCATGGAGATGGCCGGGTCGTCCACCGTGATCAGCGGCAGCGGCTTCGGGTTCTCCGCGTCGGTGAGGGTCTCGCCGATCATGATGTCCTCGATGCCGGCGACGGCGACGATCTCGCCCGGGCCGGCCTCCTCCGCGGGCACGCGCTCGAGGCCCTTGGTGGCCAGCAGCTCGGTGATCTTCACGGTCTTCAGGGCGCCGTCCTGGCGGGCCCACGCGACCTGCTGGCCCTTGCGGAGGGTGCCGTTGAAGATGCGCAGCAGCGCGAGGCGGCCGAGGAACGGGGAGGCGTCCAGGTTGGTGACGTGCGCCTGGAGGACCTCGCCCTCGGTGTAGGACGGGGCCGGGATGTGCTCCATGATCACGTTGAAGAGGGCCTCGAGGTCCTCGGCCTCCGGCAGGGCGCCGTCGGCGGGCTGGGTCAGGGAGGCGCGGCCGGCCTTGCCCGAGGCGTAGACGACGGGGACGTCCAACACCGAGTCGAGGTCCAGGTCCGGGTCCTCCTCGGCCAGGTCCGAGGCCAGGCCGAGCAGCAGGTCCATGGAGTCGGAGACGACCCCGTCGATGCGCGCGTCCGGGCGGTCCGTCTTGTTGACCACGAGGATCACGGGCAGCTTGGCCGCGAGGGCCTTGCGGAGCACGAAGCGGGTCTGGGGCAGCGGGCCCTCGGAGGAGTCCACGAGCAGCACGACGCCGTCCACCATGGACAGGCCGCGCTCCACCTCGCCGCCGAAGTCGGCGTGGCCGGGGGTGTCGATCACGTTGATGGTGACGGTCTCGCCCTCGGGGGCGGACGGGCCGGAGTAGAACACCGTGGTGTTCTTGGCGAGGATCGTGATCCCCTTCTCCTTCTCCAGGTCCCCGGAGTCCATGACCCGCTCGGCGACGTCGCCGTGCGTGTTGAAGGCACCGGTCTGGCGCAGCATGGCGTCCACCATCGTGGTCTTGCCATGGTCCACGTGGGCCACGATGGCCACGTTGCGCAGATCGGAGCGGCGGGTTTCGGTCGAGGTCATGGGCGTCCTGTCCGGTTCGACATCAAAGGGGTGGAGGCGCACGACGACGGCGGCCCCCGTGCGATTGTACGCGCAGGGGCCGCCGTGGACAGGCGGGCCGGTGGGCCCGGGGCCGGCGGCGGGACGCGCCCGCCGCCGACCCGCGCGGTCAGTAGACGCCCTCGCCGAGGGAGGCGAGGAACTCGCGGCGCTCCTGGCGACGCTCCGCCTGCTGGTCCGGGTCCGGCACGGGCGCCGCCGCCAGGAGGCGACGGGTGTACTCCTCCTTCGGACGGTGGAGCACCTCCTCCGTGGGGCCCTGCTCCACCTGGCGGCCGTCCTTGAGGACGAGCACCTTGTGGGCCAGCATGTCCACCACCGCGAGGTCGTGGGACACGAACAGGCACGCGAACTCGTAGCGCTGCTGCAGCTCCGCGAACATGTCCAGCACGGCGGCCTGGACGGACACGTCGAGGGCCGAGGTCGGCTCGTCCGCGATGAGCACCTGGGGGTCCAGGGTCAGGGCGCGGGCGATCGAGATGCGCTGGCGCTGACCGCCGGAGAGCTCGTGCGGGTACCGGTTCACCACGGAGCGCGGCAGACGCACCGCGTCCAGCAGCTCCTCGGCGCGGGCGAGGCGCGAGCGCCGGTCCCCCACCTTGTGCACGACCATCGGCTCGGTGATGATGTCGCCGATCGGGAACCGCGGGTCCAGCGAGGCCGCCGGGTCCTGGAAGACCACGCCGATGTTCTTGCGCAGGGCGCGCTGCTCGGCCTTGGGCATCGTCGCCAGGTCGTGGCCCTGGATGCGCAGCGAGCCCTCCGCGATGGTGAGCAGGCCGAGGACCGACTTGGCGATGGTGGACTTGCCCGAGCCGGACTCGCCCACCAGGCCCAGGATCTCGCCCGGGGCCACCTGGAAGCTGACGTCGTGGACCACGCGGTTCTTCTTGCCGCGGTGGTCGTACTCGAGGTGGAGGTTCTCCGCCTCGATCGCGTACCGGGCCTGCGTCTGCGTGGCCGTGACCGGCTCCGGCTCTGCCACCTCGAGGGGCTCGCCGAGGCGCGGCACCGCCGAGAGCAGCTTCTGGGTGTACGGGTGCCGGGCGTGCTGGAGCACCTGGTGCACCGAGCCCTGCTCCACGAGCTCGCCGTGGAGCATCACGCACACCCGGTCCGCCATGTCCGCCACCACGCCCATGTTGTGCGTGATGAGCAGGATGCCGGTGTTCATCTTGTTCTTCAGGGAGCGCAGCAGCTCCAGGATCTCGGCCTGGACCGTCACGTCGAGCGCCGTGGTGGGCTCGTCCGCGATGATCACCTTCGGCGAGCAGCTGATCGCCATCGCGATGACGATGCGCTGGCGCTGGCCGCCCGAGAACTGGTGGGGGTACTGCTTGAGCCGGGTGGCGGCGTCGGGGATGCCCACCATGGTGAGCAGCTCGACGGCGCGCTTGTCCGCCTCGGTGCCGTAGGCGATGCCGTGCAGCTCGAGGGCCTCCGTGAGCTGGTCGCCCACGGTGAGGACGGGGTTCAGGGCCGTCATGGGCTCCTGGAACACCATCGCCACCTCGTCGCCGCGGATGTCGCGCAGCTGCCCCGGGGTCATGGTGAGCACGTCGCGGCCGGCCAGCTGCACGGAGCCGGTGATGTCCGCATTGCCCGGGAGCAGGCCCATGGCGGTGGCGCTCGTGACGGACTTGCCGGAGCCGGACTCGCCCACGAGGGCGACGACCTCGCCGGGCTTGACGTCGAACGTCACGCCCTTGACCGCGTGCACCTCGCCGAACTCGGTCGCGAACTTCACGTCCACGTCGCGGAAGGCGAGCACCGGCTCGCCGCCCAGGTCGTCGTGGCGGGCCACGACGCCCATCGCGCTCGTCGCGGGGCCCGGAGGCACGCCGCCGTCGCCGGAGGAGCCGGGCACGGCGGCGCCGCGCGCCTCGAGGTCGGCCGACGACGCCGCGTGCGAGCCCTGCCCGCCGGCGGTCACGTCGTTCTCGTTCTTCTTGCCGAACATGGATCGGCCTTTCTTGTCGTTCGCGCTCATCGCTGACCGTCCTCGTCCGCGTCGGAGATCCGTGCGGATCCGCCGGCCTCCTCCGCGGGGGCCTCGATCCGGCCGGCCGTCGGGGCCGCGGCCAGACCGCCCGCCGTCGTCGCACCGGCCTCGGTGGCGGCCGCGCGGCGGCCGAAGAAGCGGGGCCTGCGGTGGGCGCCCGCGCCCTGGCGCGGGTCGAAGGCGTCGCGCAGGCCGTCGCCGAGGAAGTTCACGGACAGGGCGATCGCGAGGATGATCATGCCGGGCCACCAGAACAGCCACGGACGGGTGGTGAACGCGTTCTGATAGTCGGAGATGAGCAGGCCCAGGGACGAGTCCGGCGCCTTCACGCCGAAGCCGAGGAAGGACAGCGAGGTCTCCAGCAGCACCGCGCCCGCGATGGCGAACGTCGCGTTCACGACGATCACGCCGATCGTGTTGGGCAGCAGGTGCTTGAAGATCAGGCGGCCCGGCTTGGCGCCCATGGCGACGGCGGCCGCCACGAACTCCTTCTCGCGCAGGGACAGGACCTCGCCGCGCACGAGGCGGGCCAGGGACGTCCAGGACACGAGGCCGAGCACCACCGCGAGCGGGAGGATGCCCATCTTCATGCCGCTGGCCATCTGGCCGAGCACCGCGGCGAGCACGAGCAGCGGGATGACGATGATCAGGTCGGTCAGGCGCATCAGCACGGAGTCGACCCAGCCGCCGAAGTAGCCGGACACGGCGCCGACGACCGCGCCGATCACGGTGGAGAGCAGGCCCACGATGGCCGCGATGATCATGGACTGCTGGGTCCCGCGCATCACGAGGGCGAAGTAGTCCTTGCCCGTGGTGTCCTGGCCGAAGGGATGCTCGCCCCAGCGGATGCCCTCGCCCCCGAAGGCCTGCGGCACGACCGAGAGCGTCGGGCGACCGCCGTTCACCACGGACGCCGCGGCCGTGTAGGACTTGTCCCACCAGCCGGGGATGCCGGCGAAGCCGATGGAGGAGAACGCCATCAGCGTGATGAAGACCAGCACGATCAGGGAGATCATCGCCGCCTTGTGGCGGAAGAACCGCTTGCGGACCAGGGCACCCTGGGAGTAGGACTTCCCGGCCTTGGCGCGGAGCTTGGCGTCCTCCGCCTCCGCGAGGTCGAAGATCTGCTTCTCGTCGAGCTGCGCGCCCGTCGTCGAGGAGTTGTTGGTGGTCATCTGGCTCACACTCGAATCCGGGGGTCGAGGACGGCGTAGAGCACGTCCGCCACGAGGTTCATCAGCACGGCGGCGGTGCCCGTCACGAGGAAGAACGCCATCACGGGCATGGGGTCCACGTCGCGCAGGCCGGTGGCGAACAGCTCGCCCATCCCCTTCCAGCCGAACACCTGCTCCGTGATCACGGCGCCGCCGATCAGGCCGGCGAAGTCGAAGGCCATGATCGTGGTGATGGGGATCAGGGAGTTGCGGAACGCATGCTTCAGGATCACCTGGCGCTCCGGCAGGCCCTTGGCGCGCGCGGTGCGGATGTAGTCCTGGCGCGAGACCTCGAGCATGGAGGAGCGCGTATACCGCGAGTACGTGGCCACCGAGATGATGGTCAGCAGGATGGTGGGCAGCAGCAGCTGCGCACCGCGGTCCAGGAACACCACCCAGAAGTGGGCGTCCAGGTTCGGGGTGCCCGAGCCGATCGTGGAGATCGGGCGCGGCTTGACCTTCAGGAAGGTCGGCCAGTAGTTCATCAGGTGCTCCGCCACGATCGCCACGCCCATGATCAGGGCGGTCACCAGCGAGGCGGACACGGCCGAGCCCTTGGAGAAGCCGCCGAGCAGGCGGCCCACCAGGATGGCCACCAGCACGAGGATGACGCCGAGGCCGGCCAGCAGCAGCGCGGACGGCGTCCGCCACAGCAGGCTGTAGGTGGCGTAGTAGGAGACGAGGCCGATCGCGGCCGTGACCAGGGCGGCCTTGAGGACCGATCGGTTGCGCAGACCGGAGATCACCGCGGTGGCGCCGACGGCGGCGGCCAGGCCGATGACCAGCTGCACGACCGGGCCCATCTGCGGATGCCGCCAGAAGTCGACGGCGAACAGCACCCAGCCGGCGAGCAGGATGAACGCGGCGGTGGCGCCGAACGTGAAGGCGCGCCGCTTGAGGTCGCCCGCCATGACGGCCTGCAGGACCAGGCCCGCGAGGACGGCGACCCCGATGAGGAGGGGCCAGTTCAGCTCGGGGCTGCGGATCCAGTCGTTGAACCGGATCCCCATGTACTCCTTCAGGAGCACGGCCGCCCAGAACACGGGCAGCGAGAAGAAGAGGAAGATCAGGAACGTGACCACGTAGTCGAGGCCGGAGTACTGGCGGATCGCGGTGACGATGCCGATCGCGATGCCGATGATGATCGCCAGGACGGTCGCGAGCACCACGAGGCGCAGCGTGGAGGCCGCGGCGTTGCTCAGCAGGTCACCGACGGACTGACCGTTCCGGCTGAGGCCGAGGTCGCACTGACCGGTGACGCAGCCGCCGATGCCCTGGAGCCAGTCCCAGTACCGGGCGTACCAGGGCTGGTCCAGCCCCATGAATTCGGTGCGGGCGGCGATGAGGGTCTCGCGGTTGGGGTTCTGTGACTCTCGCAGGTCCTGGAGGGGGTCACCCGAGTGGGCCACGAGGAAGAAGAGCAGGATCGACGCGCCGAACAGCACCAGGAGGGAGCTGCCGAGGCGCTTGAGGATGAATTTCAGCACAACAGGGGGTGACCTTCCGTGCGAGTGCAAGGGAAAGGGAGGGGTGCGGGTTCGCCGCGGTTCACGGCCAGAGCCCGGCCGGTGCCCGGCCGGGCTCTGTCCTCGATCCCGACGCCGGCGGTCCGCGGGAGGCGGACCGCCGGGTCAGAGGTCAGCGGGGCGTCACTCCTGGACGCGGACCCACTGCTCCACGTTCCACAGCGCACCCGACTGGGCGGCGGTGTCGCGCACGTTGGCGACGTCGGCCTTGTGGCCGACCAGACCCGGGTGAGCGTACAGCGGGATGGCCTGGAAGTCCTCCCAGAGCAGCTTCTCGATGGTCTTGACCTGCTCGAGCTGCTCGTTCTCGTCCAGCGAGGTGGCGAGCTTGTCCCAGGCCGCGTCCACCTCGGGGTTGTTGTAGCTCTGCTGGTTCTGAGCGCCGTCCGACTGGTAGATGTTCGCGCCGGAGGCCTTCTGGCCCGAGCCGGCCCAGGCGTAGAGGGCGGCGTCGTAGTCACCGGCCGGCATGACCTCCTTGAAGAACACCGGCGAGTTGGCGTCCTGCACGTCGAAGCCGGCCTGGTCGCAGGAGCTCTTGATGAGCGCGACGGTCTCGGTGCGACGCTGGTTGCCCGCCTGGTAGCCGAGGCGGACCGTGGGCGTGGAGACGCCCGACTTCTCGACGAGCTCCTTCGCCTTCTCGATGTTCGGCTCGTCCATCTCCTTCGGGTAGGCCTCGTCCACGACCTCCTGGTACTTGTCCTGGAAGGGGAAGACCTCGCGCAGGTTCATGACCTGGGCGTCCGCATAGATCGGCTTGATCAGGTTGTCCACGATCTGCTGGCGGGGCAGGCAGAGGGCGAAGGCCTCGCGCAGCTCCGGGGAGTCCGCGAAGACGGAGCCCTCGCCGCGGTTGTAGTCCACGTGCTCCCAGGTCAGCTGGTCACCGGTCTGGACGTTGACGTCCTCGCCGAGGCCCTCGAGCTGCTGGAGGGTGTCCACGGTGGCCTGCGGCTCGATGACGTCGAGGTCGCCGTTCTGCAGGGCCTGCACGTGGGTCTTCGGGTCGGCGAAGCGGAGGACGAGCTCCTTGGTGGCCGGCGGGGTGCCCCAGTACTCAGGGTTGGCCTCGAGAGTGATGGACTGGCCGGCCTGCCAGCCGCCGTCCTTGAACTTGTAGGGGCCCATGGAGGGCACCAGCGAGGCGTCCGGCAGCTCGCCGGGGCTGAAGTCCCAGCCGTCGTTCCAGAACTCGGCCGCCGGGGTGAGCGCCTCGACGTCCTTCTCCTTCGCAGCGGTGACGAGCTCCTCGAAGCTCATGCCCGCCTCCTTGGCGACGATGTGCGCCGGCAGCGCGGTGCTGATGAGGATCTCCCAGTCCGCGTAGGGCTCCGGGTAGGTGACGGTGAACTCCTTGCCGTCGGCCTCGCCCTCGGGCGCCTCCGGGATGTACTTGCCCTGCTCGAAGGAGATCGAGTCGAACAGCGGGGTCTCGGAACCCTCGGCCTTGACCGTGTCGTTGTTCGCGGCCCAGTGCACGATGAAGTCGCCGGCGGTGACGGGGGTGCCGTCGGACCACTTGGCGTCGTCGCTGATGGTGTACTTCACGGTCAGCGGGTCGTCCGAGGTCTTCTCGTACGTGCCGAAGTCCTCGTTCGGGATGATCGAGCCGTCGGTGCCGAAGTACCAGAAGGACGAGAACATGCGGTCCGCGACGGCCGAGTTGTACGTGGTGTACGTGTTCGACTGCAGGCCGTTGTAGGACAGGAAGTCGTCGGCGCCCACCGAGTAGGCGATGGAGCCGTCCTGGGTCTTGACGTCGCCCAGGTCGGCCATCTCCGGCCCGGAGGCCTCGGCGGTGAGCTTCTGGCCCTTGTCCCCTTCGATGACGTTGCCGGCGCCCGAGTCGCCGCCCTGGCTGGCGCCGGAGCCGTTGCTGGATTCGCCTGCGTTGCCGCCGCCCGGGGCGCACGCGGAGAGGATGAGGGCCGAGCCGGCGGCCAGGGCCGCGGCAGCGGAGAGCTTCGTGTACTTCATGGAAGGTGCTTCCGTTCATGAGAGGTGCAAGGACGTCGCGCGCCCGCATCCCTGTGGGGATCCGATGGTGCGAGACGACCCCCGGGCCGTTCCGCCGAGACGGGACGTTCCGTGAGATGAACCACACTGTAGCGGGCACATTCCGATTCGCGAAAGTCCGGATCCGGATCAGTCTCAGCCGTGGCGCACAGCGGTCGCCGACACCCCGGCAGACCCCGGCACGGCGCCGCTCCGCCCGGGCGGCGGCGCGGTCAGCGACGACGGTCCGCCAACAGAGTCCGCACGGCCCACGCCCCGCCCATGCCATGGACGCCGGCGCCCGGCGGGGTGGAGGCGGAGGCCAGATACAGCCCGGCCCGGCCCGCCCGGTGCGGCCGGGGCGACGCAGTGGGGCGCAGGAGCGCGCGCGCTCCCGCGAGCGATCCCCCCGCGATGTCGCCGCCCACGAGGTTCGGGTTCCACACCTCCAGGTCGGCCGGGCGCATCGCGACCGCGGCCTGGATCCGGTCCCGGAAGCCGGGTGCGTGCCGCTCCACCTCCGCCTCGATCAGCGGACGGACGTCGCCGGGGTGGCCGTGGGGCACATGGGCGTAGGACCAGACGACCGTGTGCCCCCGGGCGGGCCCGGTGGCCCGTGTGGGGTCCGCCGCCTGCTGCTGACAGAGCATGACGAAGGGCCGCGCCGGCATCCGGCCGGCCGCGACGTCGTCCTCGGCCCGCCGGATCTCGGCGGCGGTCCCGCCCAGATGCACCGTCCCCGCGCCCGCGAGCCGGGCGTCGCGCCACGGGATCGGCCCGTCGAGCAGGAAGTCGACCTTGGACACGGACGGCCCGGGGCGCCACCGGCGCAGGGCCGCGGCGTAGCGCGGCGGCAGGCCCGTGCCGGCGACGCGCAGCACCTGGCGCGGGGTCAGGTCCAGCACGACGGCGTCCGCGGCGGGCAGCGCGCGCAGGTCCGTGACCTCGTGGCCCAGGTGCAGCCGCCCGCCGTGCGCCCGCAGCACCGCCACGAGCGACTCGACGATCGCCCCCGACCCGCCGCGCGCCACCGGCCAGCCCGAGCTCATCCCGAGCGCGCCGAAGAGCGCACCGAACGCCGCCGTCAGGGGCCGGCTCGAGGGCAGGATCGCGTGGGCCGCCGAGCCCGTGAACAGGGCGCAAGCGGCCGCCGTGCGGAACATCGCCCGGCCCAGCAGATCGGCCGGCCACGGGGCGCGCAGGCCGAAGCGGGCCATCGCCACCGGATGGGGCGGGGGTCGCAACACCGGGCCGAGCGCGCCCGCCAGGATCTCGTCGACGTGGTCGACCAGGGCCCCGTGCACGGCCCGCCAGGCCCGCGCGTCGACGCCGAGACCCACGGCGGTGGCCTCGAGGTCCCGGTGCAGGAGGGCGGCCGGCCCGTCCGGCAGCGGATGTCCCATCGGCACGGCCGGGTGCAGCCAGGCGAGCCCGTGGTCCGTCAGCCCCAGCTCCCGGAACACGGGGCTGGCGACGCCGAACGGATGGCCCGCCGCCCCGAGGTCCACCACGGTCCCCTCCCCCAGCACCGGCGCGGACGCGCACGCGCCGCCGGGCACCGGGGCCCGCTCGAACACGTCCACCTCCCAGCCCTCGCGGGCCAGCAGGGCGGCGGCGGTCAGGCCGTTGGGTCCGGCGCCCACGACGACGGCGCGGCCCGGCTCGACGCCCCGGGGCAGGGCGAATCCGGGGCCGGTGGCGGTTTCGGTCATGGTCTCCTCCTGTAGTCCCTAGGATGGTCGCACCCCGCCCGCCGCCCGTCAGGAGGCCCTCCCCCGTGGACCCGTTCTGGACCGCGCTCGCTCTCACGACGTTCGCCGGGCTGGCCACGGTGCTGGGCGGCGTCCTGGCGATCGTCGGACGCGCGCCCTCGGGCCGCGGGCTGGGGGCCGCCCTCGGCCTCGCCGCGGGCGTCATGCTCGCGGTCTCCTTCCTGGAGATGCTGCCGGCCGCCGTCGAGGGGCTGGGCGGGGCGGTCGGCCCCGCGGCGACCGCCGTCGCGGTGGCCGCCCTGATCCTCGGCGCAGGCTCCTACGTGCTGCTCGAGCGCGCCGTCCCCGACCCCGTCTCGGAGATGCCGGGCGACGTCGACGACCCGGCCGGCCTGGACCGGCGGCGGATGCTGCGCCTGGGCACGGTGACGGCCCTGGCGATCGGCCTGCACAATCTGCCGGAGGGCTTCGTCACCTTCGCCGGCACCCTGCAGGATCCGTCGGTGGGCCTCGCGCTGGCCGTCGCGATGGCCGTGCACAACGTTCCCGAGGGCGTGGCCGTAGCCGTGCCCGTGCGGCAGGCCACCGGATCGCGGCGCAAGGCCTTCGCGTGGGCCGCGTTCACGGGGATCGCGGAGCCGCTGGGCGCGCTGATCGGCTGGCTGCTGCTGGCCCCGTTCCTCACACCCGCGCTCCTGGCCGCCGTCTTCGCGGCCGTGGCGGGCGTGATGGTGACCGTGAGCCTCGACGCGCTGCTGCCCGCCGCCCGGGCGGCCGGGGGCCGCGCCGCGGCGCTGGGCGGCGTGCTGCTGGGCGTGGCCGCGATGGCCCTCTCACTGGACCTGCTCTCCTGAGCGCCGGGGGGCCGGTCAGTTCACGAGGGCCGGCTGCAGGACCGCCTCGGCCTCGCGCACCTCGCCGTCGGCGGTGCGCCACTGGACGGTGATCCGGTCCCCCACGTTGTGGTCGTTGACCAGGCGGGACATCCGGGAGGCGTCGTCGCCGACGGTCCGCCCCTCGATCTCGAGGATGACATCGCCCTCGACCAGGCCGATCTGCTCGGCGGCGGAGCCCGCGTCCACCTGCATGACCACGACGCCGACGTCGGGATCCGCGCCGACCATGATGCCCAGGGCGCCGTCCGCACCGATGCTCACGGTGTCCGTCTCCTCGCCCGAGAGGACCTGGTCCGCCACGTCGAAGGCCACCTCCAGCGGGATCGCGAAGCCGTCCACCTCGTCTGCGGTGGTCCCGTCGCTGGCTGCCACGGTCACGCCGACCACCTGGCCGGCGTCGTCCACCACCGGGCCGCCGGAGTAGCCGGGCACGACGTCCGCGTCCGTCTGGATCAGGCCGGACAGGCGCGCGTACTGATCGGTGCCCTCGGCCGCGGCCATGATCGAGCGGTCCGTGCCGAGCACGGTGCCGCGCACGGCCGTCAGATAACCCTGGCCTCCGCCGTTGCCGACGGCGGCCACCTGGTCCCCGCGCCGCACCGGGTCCAGCGAGACGCTGGCCACCGGCAGGTCTGAGACGCCCTCGACGTCGAGCACCGCGATGTCGTGCTCGGCATCGCGCCCGAGCACCGTGGCCGTGTGCCGCGCGCCGGTGTCCGCGACCACCACGTGCACCTCCGAGGAGTCCTCGACCACGTGGTAGTTGGTCACCGCCAGCCCGTCCGGGGAGAGCACCATGCCGGTCCCCGTGCCGGTGCGGGCGCCGAGGGCGGTCTCCACGAGGAGGATGCCCGGGGCGTCCGCGACCGGCTGGCCCGGGTCCAGGGACGAGCCGTCGTGGGCCGATGCGGACCAGTCCACCGTCACGCCGTCGTGGACGTGGGTCAGGCCCGCCGCGAGCTCGCCCGCCTCCCGTGCCGGGGCCTCGGCGGCGGGCACGGTCGGGGCGGAGTCCGCGGCGACGTCGACCATCCGGCCGGCGAGGAGCGCGGTGAGGCCCCCCGCCAGGACCAGCGCCCCGAGCACGCCGAACAGCGCGATGACGAACGCCAGGGGCGAGCGTCGTGCGCGCGGCGGCCAGCCCGGCGGCGTCACGCTCAGCCCCGGGCGGCCGCCAGGGCGGCCTCGTAGTCCGGCTCCTCGGAGATCTCGGGGACGAGCTGGGCATGACGGACCACGCCGTCGGCATCGACCACGACGACGGCGCGGGCCAGCAGGCCCTCGAGCGGACCGTCGGTCATGCGCACGCCGTAGTCGCCGCCGAACGACGAGCGGAACACAGAGCCGCTGCGGACGTGGTCGATGCCCTCGACCGAGCAGAAGCGCGCGGCGGCGAACGGCAGGTCCGCGGACACGGCCACGACGGTGGTGTCCCCGAGGTCCGCGACGCGGGAGTCGAACTCGCGGACGGAGGCGGCGCACACGCCGGTGTCCAGGGACGGGAAGATGTTCAGGATCACGCGGCGGCCGCGCAGCTCCCGCAGGGTCACCGGGGACAGGTCCGCCCCGGTGAGGGTGAAGTCGGGGGCGGGGGAACCCACCTGGGGCAGCTCACCGACGGTGTGGACGGGGGTGCTCTTCATGTGGGTCGTCGCCATGGGGACAGCCTAGGATGGGCGCGGCCGGACGGGAGCACTCCCCGCCCGGCTCGGCGGACGGCGAACACGGAGGGACCGACCATGACCGAGCCCATGACGTCCAACGTCACCGACACGGCCCTGCTGTTCGAGGGCGGGGGCATGCGCGCCGCGCTCACCTCGGCCGTGGTGGCGGAACTGCTGCGCGAGCGGATCCACGTGGACTTCGTGGCCGGCATCTCGGCGGGCTCGTCCAACGCCGTGAACTACCTGTCCCGCGACCCGGCCCGTGCGCGGCGCTCGTTCGTGGACTTCGCCGACGATCCTCGGTTCGGCAACTGGCTGAGCTTCGTGCGCGGCAAGGGCCTGTTCAACGCCGAGTACATCTACGAGCACGCCGGCCTGCCCGAGGCGGACCTGCCCTACGACTTCGCCACGTTCCGCGCGAACCCCGCCCGGCTCGTGCTGGGCGGGTTCGACGCCGCGAGCGGCGAGACCCGCTGGTGGGACCGCTCCGACATGACCACCCTGACCGACCTGATGGTCCGCGTCCGCGCGTCGTCCACGATGCCGGTCCTCATGCCCCCCGTGCACGCCGAGGGCACCGTGTTCGTGGACGGCGCCCTCGGCGTGGACGGCGGGATCCCGCTGACCGCGGCGGAGGACGCGGGGTTCGAGAAGGTCCTCGTGGTCCTGACCCGGGAGCGCGGGTACGTGAAGCGGCCCGAGCGGTTCCCCTCGTTCTATCAGCGCACCTTCCGGCGCTACCCCGCCGTCGCGGACGCGCTGCTCACGCGCTGGCGCCGGTACAACGCCACCCGCGAGCGCCTGTTCGAGATGGAGCGGCAGGGACGGGCCTATCTGTTCGTGCCCGAGACCATGCCCATCGCCAACGGCGAGCGGTCCGTGGCCAAGCTGGCCGCCGCCCACGAGCTCGGCCTGGACCAGGTGCGCCGCGAGATGCCCGCGATCCGCGCGTTCCTGGGGCTGCCGGCGTCCCGCTGAGCCGCGCCTGCTCCGAGCGGCGGGTCAGGCCTCGGCGCGGGCGGCCGAGTCCGGCAGGCCGAACACCGAGTCGAACGCATAGGCGTACACCGCGGCGTAGACGAGGAAGAACACGAGCAGGCCGGCCTCGATGAGGAACGCCTCCCCCAGCCCGATGCCGAGGATCAGCGCCACCGCGGGCACGAGGAACACGATCAGCCCGCCCTCGAAGCCGACGGCGTGGGCCACGCGCACCCACCAGGGCCGGCCCGTGATCCCGAGGCGGCGTTCGAGGGTCTCGAACACCGAGTTGAACACGATGTTCCACAGCAGGGCCACGGTCGAGGACACGACCGCCACGGCGAGCGAGGGCCCGCCGCCGTTGCCGAGCGCCGCCAGGATCACGGTGGTGAAGAGGATGGCGAGCAGCTCGAAGACCACCGCGTAGACCACGCGGCGCAGCAGGGGCGTCCGGAACACGCGGCGGCGCACGAGCGCGTCCCGGCCCCCCGGGCCCCGCGGCACGTCGGAGGGCGGCGTCGACACGGGGTCGACGCCCGGGCGGGCGCGGCGGGTCTCGGACACGGCGCCCAGCCTAGGGCTGGCACCGCGGGGCGCCGAATCCGGCGGAACCGGCCGCCCGCCGTCGTCGCTCCTCGATGAGGGGCGGGCGCGCCTTCACCGCGCCCCGGCCGCCTGCCTAGAGTTCGAGGCATGAAGCTCACCGATGACCTGCTGCAGAAGTTCAACGAACAGATCACCCTCGAGTTCGAGGCGTCCATGGTCTACCGCCAGCTCGCGATCGCCGCCGACGACCTGGACCTGTCCGGGATGGCCGCGTGGCTGCGGCACCAGGCGGACGAGGAGATCGTCCACGCGAACAAGTTCATCGACCACGTCGCCGACCGGGACAGCTTCCCGACGATCGGCGCCATCCCGGCCCCGCCCGTGCAGGCCGGCCTGTCGGCCCTGGAGATCTTCCGGGCCGCGCTCGCGCACGAGCAGAAGGTCTCCGAGGCGATCCGCGAGCTGTACCGGGCCACCGAGTCCGCGGGCGACCTCAACTCGCGCCCGCTGCTGAACTGGTTCCTGGATGAGCAGATCGAGGAGGAGGCCACCGTCTCCGAGATCGTGGGCCAGCTCGAGCTCGTCGGCGATGACGGCTCGGGCCTGCTCCGCATCGACGGCCGCCTGGGCTCCCGTCCCGTGGAGACCACCGAGAACGACGCCTGAGCCCACCGGCGGCCTCGTCGGCCGCGCACGCACCGGCCCGGTCCCCCACGGGACCGGGCCGGTGCGTGTCCGTCCCCGCCGCTATGCTCGACCTGCGCCCTGCCCGCGCACCGGCGCGCCCGTCGGCCCCACCCCAGGAGGAACCATGGTCGGACTCGTAGCCCTGCTCGACGACGTCGCCGCCCTCGCCCGCCTCGCCGCCGCGAGCGTGGACGACGTGGCCGCCGGAGCGGGACGCGCCGCGGCCAAGGCGGCGGGCGTGGTGGTCGACGACGCCGCGGTGACCCCGCAGTACATGGCCGGCGCGGCCGCCGCCCGCGAGCTGCCGATGATCTGGCGGATCACCAAGGGCTCCCTGCGCAACAAGCTCGTGTTCATCCTGCCCGCCCTGCTGCTGCTCGACTGGCTCGCCCCCTGGATCCTGCCGTGGCTGCTGCTGGCCGGCGGCACCTACCTGTCCTATGAGGGCGCGCACAAGGTGTGGGGCAAGCTCACCGGCCACGGGCATGCCGACGACGAGGAGCCCGCCGTCGAGCGGGGTCCGGAGGCCGAGGACACCGTGGTGCGCGGGGCCATCACCACGGACTTCATCCTGTCCCTGGAGATCATGGTCATCTCCATGAACGAGGTGGCCGACCTGGGCTTCTGGATGCAGGCGGCGATCCTGGCGGTGGTGGCCGTCGTCATCACCGCGGGCGTGTACGGGGTGGTGGGGCTGATCGTGAAGATGGACGACGTCGGCCTGCACCTGCACCAGAACGCCTCGACCTCCGGCGGCCGCTCGTTCGGCGCCGGGCTGGTCAAGGCCATGCCGCACGTGCTGCGCGTGGTGACCGTCATCGGCACCGTGGCGATGCTCTGGGTGGGCGGCCACATCGCCCTCGTGGAGCTGGACGCACTGGGCGTGCCGTGGCCCTACGCCGTGCAGCACGGGATCGTCGAGCCCGTCACACACGCCGCCGGCGCGTTCCTCGGCTGGCTCACGGAGACTGCGACGTCGGCTGTGTGGGGCCTGCTCTGGGGCTCGGTCGCGCTCGGGGTGGTCCTGCTCGTCGGACGCCTGCGCGGGAAGAAGGCCGCGCCCGCCCACTGATGCGGCGGCTGACGGGTCTACTCCCACCCGCGCCCGACGCCGAGGCCCGCAGACGCGCCGCTACGCACGGAACGTAGCGGCGCGTCTGCGGGCCTCGGCGCTGTCTCCGTCTCCCGACGGGCCCCGTCAGTCGGCGGTGAGGAAGGTGCGCACCGCGGAGACGAAGGCCTCGGGCTGGTCGGCGTGCAGCCAGTGGCCGGCGTCACGGACGGTGACGCGCACGACGCGCGGGAACAGCTCCTTCATCCGCGGCACGTCCTCGTCCTGGACGTAGTCCGACTCGGCGCCGGCCAGCCACAGGACCGGATGGTCGAACACGCGCGCCGGGTCCTCGGGGACCACCGGGTCCGGGAACGAGCCGATCTCCCGCAGGTGCTCGAAGAGCATGGCCACGTTGGGCTGCCACGCGAAGTGCCCGGCCGTGCGCCGCAGGTTCTGCAGCAGGAAGCCGCGCACCCGCGCGTCGTGGACGTGCTCGGCCATGGCCGCGTCGGCCTCGGCCCGCGAGTCGTACGCGTCCAGGTCCATGCGCAGCATGGTGCCCAGCAGGTGCACGAACTCGTCCGTGGCCTGCGGTGAGAGCCGCGGGGAGATGTCCTCCACGATCAGCCGGTCCACGAGCTCCGGGTGCCGCAGGGCGAGCACCATCGCGACCTTGCCGCCCATCGAGTGGCCCAGCAGGTGGACCGGCCCGTCGGCGGCGAGGCCGGCGCGCAGGTGGGCGGCCACCCGGTCCGCGATCTCGCGGTAGTCCACCCGGTCCGTCCAGGGCGAGGCGCCGTGGTCCGGCAGATCGATCAGCTCCACCGTGAAGTCGTCGCCCAGCTCCTTGGCCGGGCCGGTGAAGTTCCGGCCCCGGCCCATGAGGCCGTGCAGGAACGCGACGCCGCGCGGGCCCTCCCCGATGCGGGTGGAGGCCAGGGGGGCGTCGGACGGGTCGGAGGCGGCGGCGGTCGTGTTCACCCGACTCAGGCTAGCGCGGGACCGCGCCGGCACCTCCCCCGCCTTACAGTCATCTCGACCCTCTGAGATGGGCGCGAACAGTGTCATACTGACCAGAACAGCCCCGCCAGTCCGCCCCGGGAGGTCCCATGCCGGTCGCTGAGGTCCGCGTCAGCGTGGCCGTGTCCACGGCCGTCTTCGGCGTGCGCCCGGACCCGCACGGCGTGCCCCGCCTCTGTGTCGCCCTCGTCCCGCGGATGCGCGAGCCGTTCCTGGACCGGTGGGCGCTGCCGGGCGCGTGGCTCGGCGCGGACGAGGAGCTGGCCGACGTCGCCGCACGCGTGGCCGCCGAGTGCGTGCCCGGTCCCGTCCGTCGCCTCGAGCAGCTGGCGGCGTTCGGCGCCGTGGACCGTTCCCCCACCGGACGCGTCCTCACGGTGGCCCACTGGGCGCTCAGCCCCGTCCTGGACGACGACGGCGCCGCCCCGGCGTCCCGCCCGGACCCGGACGTGGCCGGGCTGCCCATCGGGGTCCATGTGCGCTGGCACCGGGCCGACGCGCCGCCCGCGCTGGCGTTCGACCACGCCCAGATCCTGGCGGCGGCCGTGGCGCGTCTGCGCGCGGACCTGCCGCGAGCCGGCGTCGGGCACGCGCTGCTGGGGCCCTCCTTCACCCTTGCCGAGCTGCGCGCCGTGCACGAGGCCGTCCTCGGCCGCGGCCTCGACGCCGCCAACTTCCGCCGCGCCACCCTCGCCGCCGGGACCCTCGAGGAGACCGGCGAGGTCCGCGGCGGCACCCCGCACCGCCCGCCCAAGCTCTACCGGTACCGGCCCGCCGGGCCCGGGACCGACCCCGATCCCGCCGGGCCGGATGCCCGCCGCTGACCACCAGCCCCGACCCAGGAGTCACCCATGACCACCCCGACCGGGACCACCGCCTCGGTGGCCCGCACCCTGACCCTGATCGACAAGGACGCCGCGCGCGGCTCCTCGTGCTCCCCCGACCTGACCCGCGGCCCCTGGGCGTTCGACGCCGGCCTGCCCGCCTACGGCCCCGGCGCATCGCAGGACGACGCCGTCCCGGCCGACGCCCCCGTGCAGGGCCGCATCCCCGAGGAGTACCAGCGGGCCTCCGACGAGGAGCTCCACGCCCGGATCAGCGCCGCGCGGCAGACGCTCGGCGAACGCGTCGTCGTGCTGGGCCACTTCTACCAGCGCGACGAGGTCGTCCAGCACGCCGACTTCGTGGGCGACTCCTTCCAGCTCGCGCGGGCCTCCCAGGGCCGGCCCGAGGCGGAGGCGATCGTGTTCTGCGGCGTGCACTTCATGGCGGAGACCGCGGACCTTCTCTCCACCCCGGACCAGGCCGTCATCCTGCCCAACCTCGCCGCCGGCTGCTCCATGGCGGACATGGCCGACCTGGACTCGGTCGAGGACGCGTGGGAGCAGCTCGAGGCGGTCTACGGCACCGAGCCGGACGACGACGGGCGCGTGCCCCTGCTGCCCGTGACCTACATGAACTCCTCCGCGGCCCTCAAGGGCTTCGTCGGCGAGCGCGGCGGCATCGTGTGCACGTCCTCCAACGCCTCGGCCGTGCTGGACTGGGCGTTCGAGCGTGCCCAACGCGTCCTGTTCTTCCCGGACCAGCACCTGGGCCGGAACACGGGCCGCGCCAGGGGGATCCCACTCGAGCAGATGCCGACGTGGAACCCCCGCCTGCCGCTGGGCGGGAACTCCGAGGACGCCCTGCGGGACGCGAAGGTCCTGCTGTGGCACGGCTTCTGCTCGGTGCACCGCCGCTTCACCGTGGCGCAGATCGAACAGGCCCGCGCCGAGCACCCGGACGTCCAGGTGATCGTGCACCCCGAGTGCCCCCTGCCCGTGGTGGAGGCCGCGGACTCCTCCGGGTCCACCGACTTCATCGTCAAGGCGATCCAAGCGGCGCCGGCCGGCTCGACCTTCGCGATCGGCACCGAGATCAACCTCGTGCAGCGCCTGGCCGCCCAGCACCCCGAGCACACGATCTTCTGCCTCGACCCCGTGATCTGCCCGTGCTCCACCATGTACCGCATCCACCCCGGCTACCTCGCGTGGGTGCTCGAGGAGCTCGTGGCCGGCCGCGTGGTCAACCGGATCACCGTGCCTGCGTCCGTCGCCGAGCCGGCCCGCACCGCGCTCGAGCGGATGCTGGCCGTCGCGCCGAAGCAGTCGGCCGCGCAGTCCGCCGGGGCCGGGACGTGACCCCGGCCGACCGCGCCCCGGCGACGCCGGCCCCGCAGCCGGACGTGGAGCGGATCGTGGCCGCCGCGCTCGCCGAGGACGCGCCCTGGGGTGATGTCTCCTCGGAGGCCTTCGTCCCGGAGCAGGCCCGGATCACCGCGCGCGTGGTGGCCCGCGAGCCCGGGGTGCTCTCCGGCACGAACGCCCTCGAGGCCGCCTTCCGGCTCGTCGACCCGGCCGTGTCCGTCACCCTGCACCTGGCCGACGGCGCCGACCTGTCCCCCGGCGCCGTCGTCGCCGAGGTCGCGGGCCCCGCCCGCTCGGTGCTGCGCGCCGAGCGCGTGGCGCTGAACCTCGTCCAGCGCCTGTCCGGGATCGCCACGACGACGGCCGCCCACGTGGCCGCCGTGCGCGCCGGCGGCGGGCACGCGCGGGTGGTGGACACCCGCAAGACCACCCCGGGTCTGCGCGTGCTCGAACGGCAGGCGGTGCGGGACGGAGGCGGGCACAACCACCGCTTCAGCCTCTCGGATGCCGTGATGCTCAAGGACAACCACCTGGCCGCGCTGGGGTTCGGCAGTGCCGGCGACCCGGGCGAGGCCCTCACCGCGGCCCTGCGCGCCGGGATGGCCCGCCTGCCGCACACCACCCACGTGGAGGTGGAGGTCGACCGGCTCGAGCAGATCCCGGCGGTGCTCGCCGCCGGGGTCGACACGATCATGCTGGACAACTTCTCGCCGGCCGAGCTGCGGGCCGGCGTCGAGCGCGTCGCGGGCCGCGCCGTCGTCGAGGCCTCCGGCGGGGTGAGCCTCGAGACGATCGGGGCGATCGCGGCCACGGGCGTGGACGTGATCTCGGTGGGAGCGCTGACCCATACCGTCCAGTCCCTGGACCTGGGCCTGGACGCCGTGGTCGAGGAGGTCTCGCCGCGCCGATGAGCACCACCCTCGACCTGGACCACGCGGCCACCGCGCCCGTCCGGCGCAGCGCGCTGGAGGCGATGTGGCCCGCCCTCACCGGCGTCTACGGCAACCCGTCCTCGGCGCACGAGGCCGGCCGGGCGGCGGCGGCCCTGCTCGAGGACGCCCGCGCGCGGGTGGCCCGCGCGATCGGCGCCCGGGCCGGGCAGGTCGTGTTCACCTCGGGCGGCACGGAGGCCGACGCGCTCGCCGTGCTCGGCACGGTGCGCGCCCGGATCCTCGCCGGACGCCCGGCGGGCCACGTGCTGACCACGGGGATCGAGCACAGCGCGGTGCGGCAGTCCTGTGACCAGCTGGCCCGGCTGCACGGCGTCGAGGTCGAGCACCTCGCGCTGGACCGTGACGGCCTGACCTCGGCGGACGACCTCGCCGCCCGCCTGCGCCCGGACACCGCGCTGGTCAGCGTGCACCTGGCCCACAACGAGGTGGGCACGGTGCAGCCGGTGGCCGAGCTGGCCGCCGTCGCCCGGGAGGCGGGCGTGCCGCTGCACGTGGACGCGGTGCAGGCCGCGGGGCAGATCCCGGTGGACGTGCGCGCCCTCGGGGCGGATCTCGTGGCGCTGTCCGGGCACAAGGTCGGCGGGCCCAAGGGGGTCGGCGCGCTGTGGGTGCGCCCGGGTCACGCCCTGGAACCGCTCGTGCCCGGTGGCGGCCAGGAGCGGGGCCGGCGGTCCGGGACGCAGAACGTGGCCGGTGCCGCCGGGTTCGCGGCGGCCTTCGAGGAGGCCGAGGCGGAGCGCGCCGCGGCCGCGGACGCGTGGTCCGGGCTGCGGGACCGGTTCGCGGCGCGCGTGCTCGACGGCGTCCGGGCGCTCGTGCCCGACGCGCGGCTGACCGGCCATCCCGCGCGGCGGCTGCCGCGTCACGCCTCGTTCGTGCTGCCCGGTGTGAACGGCGAGTCGGTGCTGGAGGAGGCGGCCCGCCGGGGCGTGCTGGCCTCGGCGGGGTCCGCGTGCTCGGCCCACGACGCCGAGCCGTCCCCGGCCCTGCTCGCGCTGGGCCTCAGCGAGGACGAGGCGCGCACGGCCCTGCGCTGCACGTTCGGCCCGGACGCCGACGCCCCGCTGCTCGAGGCCGCGGCGGACGCGATCGTCGACGCCGTCCGGACGGTCGCCGCCCTGCGCTGAGCGGCCCCGGGCCGGTCGACCCCGCTGCCGCCGGGGCCGGCGTCGGAAGTTCACCCGAGGGTCAGCCCGAGGCCACACACCCGGGGGCCTGGCCGAGTCCGGCCGTTCGCGCCTGCACGCCACGCTGCGCGCGGTCGACGAGGACGGGCTGGTGCTGCGCGGCCGCTTCGCTCGCGGGCTGACCCTGCGCTCCGGCTGGGTCGACGGGGCCGCCGACCACACCGCGAAGATCCTCGCGGACACGCTGCCCTCCGGCGCCCGCTTCGAGGTGACGTACGCGTTCGAGGACGAGGCCGGCCGCCTGGGCGAGTCGGCCGTGGCCCGCTTCACGACGGCGCCCGGCGAGCGTGGCAGGAGTACATGCCGATCGCCGACTCCACGGCCCTGCACCGCGGCTCCGGCCTCGCGCCCACCCGCATCCACCGCAGGATCCCCCGCGGCGCGACGCTCGACGTGTTCGCCCTGGACATGCGCACCCACAAGGGCGAGAACACCCAGCGTCTCGAGACCCACGAGACCCCGATCCTGGGCGAGGAACAGCTGCAGTGGCTCATCCGCGGGCTGCGCGCGGCGTTCACCGACTTCGAGCCGTTCTGGGAGTTCGTGGCCGGCCCCATCAACGCCGGATCGTCCGGCCCGAACACGCTGGACGGCACCTTCGGCCCGCGCCTGGACTTCGAGGCGCACGGGCCGGTCATGGGCTCGCCGCGCTCCGGCGAGCACCAGTACTTCGGCCACGTCGAGATCCCCGAGGACGGCCGCGAGTTCCGGGTGCGTCTGATCAACGCCGTCGGCCGGACGGTCTACTCGCGCACGCTGACGGCTGCCTGATCCGCCGTGCCGGCGGCGTCGGCGGACCGTCAGTCGGTGATCAGGCCCTCCTCGCGGAGCCAGTCCCACGCGACCTGGGTGGGCTCCTCGCCGTCGACGTCCACCCGGGCGTTCAGGCGCGCGGCCGTCGCGTTGTCCAGGCGCGCGGTCACGGGCGCCAGCAGGTCGGCGATCTCGGGGTGCTCGGCCAGGACCTCCTCGCGCACGATGGGGGCCGCGTTGTACTTCGGGAAGAAGCTCAGCGGGTCCTGCAGGGTCGTCAGGTCCAGCGCGGCGATCCGCCCGTCCGTGGAGTACGCCTCCCCGAAGGTGCACGACCCGTCCGCCACCGCGGCGAACACCGCCCCGATGTCCATCTGGCGCAGCCGGGATCCGGTGGGCCGTTCGATCCCGTAGGCCTCGAGCATGGGCAGGAACCCGTCGTTGCGGGCGGCGAATTCGGCGCTCACGCAGAAGGACTGGTCCTCCGTGGGGAGGTCCTTGATGTCCGCCAGGGTCTCCAGGCCGAGCTCCTCCGCCCGGTCCTGGCGCACGGAGAAGGTGTAGGTGTTGTCGAGTTCGGCCGGCGGCAGCCACACCAGGCCCTGCTGCGCGTCCTCGTCCCGGACCGCGGCCCACTGCGCCTGGGCGTCCGGGATCGGATCGGTGTGGCCCAGGTACGTGATCCAGGCCGTCCCCGTGTAGTCCCACTCGACGTCCACGACGCCTGCGACCTGGGCCTGGCGCGCACTGAGCGAACCCGGCATGTTGGTCAGATCCTCGACGTCGGCCCCCGCGGAGCGCAGCAGGATCGCGGTGATCTTGCCGAGCACGACGCCCTCGTTGAAGTTCTTGGAGCCCACCGCCACGTGGGCGCCCTCGAGGTCGATCCCGGCGACCTCGCCGGCGGGCGTGCCCGAGGGCAGGTAGCCGCCGGCGGTGCTCAGCCCGCACCCGGACAGGACCAGGGAGGCCGCCAGGCCGAGCGCGGCGAGCGCGGCACGAGCGGGGGTCCGGCCGCGGCGGCGGGATGGGATGGTCGCGCGCGAGGTGGTCATGCGAGCCCCCTCGGGGTGGCCAGCGTCTCGACGAGGCGGCCGATCCACTCGATCATCAGGGCGAGGGCGGCCACGAGGATCGCCCCCGAGACGAGCAGCGGGAAACGGAACAGGACGATCCCGGTCTGGATGAGCAGGCCGAGGCCGCCGGCGTCGATGAACGTCGCGAACGCCCCGGTGCCCACCAGCAGCACCAGGGCGGTCCGCAGACCCGCCATGATCACGGGCAGGGCCAAGGGCAGCTCCACCCGGAGCAGGGTCTGCACCGGCGACATGCCCATGCCGCGGGCCGCCTCGACGACGGTGGGGTTGACGCCCCGCAGCCCGGCCAGCGTGTTGGCCAGCACGGGCAGGAACGCGTAGAGGGACAGGGCCAGCACGGCGACCCGGAAGCCGAACCCCCACGCCATGGCGAGCAGGACGATCACACCGATCACCGGGGCGGCCTGACCGGCGTTGGCCAGCCCCATGGCGACGGGGGTGAACCGCCGGGCGGCGGGGCGGCTGAGCAGCACGCCGAGCGGGATGGCCGTCGCCACGACCAGAACGGTGGACACGCCGACGAGGGCCAGGTGCTCGGCGGTGAGGCGCAGGACGGTGGGCCAGGTCAGCAGCCGGGCCTCGACGTCGTCGAGGGCGGCCCCGCGCACCCAGACGGTCCACCCGATCAGCAGGGCGGCCACCAGCAGCGGCAGGCCGATCAGGAGCAGGCGGTCCTCGGCGGAGGCCGCACGCAGCCGGGCGATCATGGCCGAGCCTGCTCGTCGCCGGCGCGGGCGTGCGCGCGCAGTGTCGGATAGTCGAGCAGACCGATGACCGTGCCATCACGGACCACGGCGATCTCCTCCGCCGGGGCCGTGACCAGCGCCGCGAGGGCCTCGCTGATCGGGGTGGCCGCGTCGAGCACGGGCCCGCCCGGCAGCGGGCCCGTCGGGTGCGGTGCGATCGGGCGCAGCGGCAGCGAGTCGACCGACCGCAGCCCCAGCCGCTTGAGCCCCGCCCCCGACCCCACGAAGTCGGCCACGAACTCGGTGGCCGGCCGAGCCAGGACCTCTTCGGGGGTGGCGTACTGGGCCACGTGCGCGCCGGGTTCGAGCACCAGGATCCGGTCGCCCAGGAGCACGGCCTCATCCACGTCGTGGGTGACCATCACGATGGTCTTGCCCACCCTGGCCTGGATGTCGAGCATCTCCTGCTGCAGGCGCTGGCGGGTGAGGGGGTCCACGGCGCCGAAGGGCTCGTCCATGAGCAGCACGGGAGGATCCGCCGCGAGGCCCCGGGCCACGCCGACGCGCTGCTGCTGTCCGCCGGACAGCTCGCGCGGGAAACGGTCCCGATAGATCGCCGGGTCCAGGCCGACGAGCTCGAGCAGCTCGTCCACACGGTCGGCGATGCGCCGGCGGTCCCACTTGAGCAGGCGCGGCACCAGGCCGACGTTCTCGGCGACGGACAGGTGGGGCATCATCCCGCCGCCCTGCACGACGTAGCCGATCTGACGGCGCAGCCGGGTGGGGTCACGGCGTGTGATGTCCTCCCCGCCGATCAGGATCCGCCCGGAGGTGGGTTCGATGAGGCGGTTGATCATCTTCAGCGAGGTGGTCTTGCCGCAGCCGGACGGACCGACGAACACCACCGTCTCCCCCGCGGGGATGACGAGGTCCAGGGCGTCCACGGCGGGACGGTCCTGCCCCGGATAGAGCTTCGTCAGGGACTCGAGACGGATCTCGGCCCCGGCGTCACGGTCGGTGCTCATGCGCGCAGTCCCTTCGAGATGGTGAGGCGGCCGAGCAGCACGAGCAGCCCGTCCAGGACGAGGGCGACGACGACGATGCCGAGGGTGCCCACGAGGGCGTAGTTCAACGCGTTGGCGCCGCCCAGGGAGACCAGCCCCGTGAAGATGTACGAGCCCAGTCCGGGCCCCAGGACGTAGGCCGCGACCGCGGCCACGCCCATGCCGAGCTGGCCTGCGACCCGCATGCCGGTGAGGATCACGGGCCAGGCCAGCGGGAGACGCACCCGGGTGAACAGCGCCACCGGCCCCATGCCCATCCCCCGGGCGGCCTCCAGCACCTCCGGGTCCACGCCGCGCAGACCCACGAGCGCGTTGCGGAGGATGGGCAGCAGGGCATAGAAGACCACCACCACGACGGCGGGGACGGTCCCGATGCCCACCAGGGGGATCAGGACGCCGATGAGCGCGAAGGAGGGCAGGGTCAGCCCGACGGCGGTGAAGGCGTTCGCGATCGGGGTCAGGGCCTTGATCCGCGTGGCGATCACGGCCAGTGCGATGGCGAGCACGGTGGCGATGGCCAGCGCCTGCAGCACGAGCCACCCGTGCTGCCAGGCGCGGAAGAGGATGTCCGGCCAGCGTGAGGCGAGGAACTCGCTCATGCCGCCTCCACGCCGACAGCGCGCCCCTGGGCGGCCCGGGCGTCTGCGGGGTGGGGCAGGACCGTCATCGTCGTCTCCTTCGGTCCGGGTGGGGCGGGCGTGCTCTTGCACGCTACCCGAGACGGTGGCACTCCCTGTGTTCTACACCACGAAAGGGGTCACCGGCACCGCCACGGATGGCCTGCCGCCCGGGCGACGGGCAGGACGGCCTGCGCTAGCGTGTCGGCCATGTCTCGCTCCCACTCCGACGCCCTCGACGCGTCCGGCCCCGACTCCGGGGGCGCCGTCGCCGCGCCCCGCCGCCGCGTCGGCCTGCTGCCCCGCATCCTCCTCGCGATCGTGGCCGGCGTCCTCGTCGGCCTGGTCGCGCCGACCTGGCTCGTGCAGGCCTTCGCCACCTTCAACGGGCTGTTCTCGAACTTCCTGGGCTTCGTCGTCCCGGTGCTGATCCTGGCGCTCGTCGCCCCCGCCATCGGCGACATCGGCCGGGGCGCGGGGAAGCTCCTGGCCCTGACCGGTGGCATCGCCTACGGCTCCACCCTGTTCGGCGGCTTCGGCGCCCTGCTGGTCTGCCTGCTCGTCTTCCCGCTGATCCTCACCCCCGGGTCCTTCGAGGCGATGGCCAACCCCGAGGACGCGCTGCTCGGCCCGCTGTTCGAGGTGCAGATGGACCCGCCCTTCGGCGTGATGACGGCCCTGCTGCTCGCGTTCGTGCTCGGCATCGGCCTGACGACGCTGCCGCGCGGCGCCCTGCACGAGGGCTTCGACCAGCTGCGATCCATCATCGAGCGGGTCGTCATGGGCCTGATCGTGCCGCTGCTGCCCGTCTACATCTTCGGCGTGTTCCTGAACATGACCGCCGCCGGTGAGGTCTTCAAGGTCATCACCACGTTCCTCGGTGTGATCCTGCTGGTCTTCGGCCTCACCGTGGTGCTGCTGCTCATCCAGTACGTCGTCGCGGGCGCGATCGCGGGCCGCAACCCGTTCACGGCCCTGAAGACGATGCTGCCGGCCTACGCGACGGCCCTGGGCACCTCGTCCTCGGCGGCGACCATCCCGGTGACCCTGCGCCAGACCCTACTGCTCGGCGTGCGCCGGCCGATCGCCTCGTTCGTCGTGCCGCTGTGCGCGACGATCCACCTGGCCGGCTCCACGGTGAAGATCGTCTCGTTCTCCATCGCAGTGCTGTTCCTCTCGGGCCAGTCGATCGACATCCCGGTGTTCGTGGGCTTCATCTTCATGCTGGGCGTTACCATGGTCGCGGCGCCCGGCGTGCCCGGCGGCGCGATCGTGGCGGCCTCGGGCCTGCTGTCCTCGATGCTCGGCTTCACCGAGCCGCAGGTCGCGCTCATGGTCGCCACGTACATCGCCATCGACTCCTTCGGCACCGCCACCAACGTGACCGGTGACGCCGCCATCGCGCTGATCGTCGACAAGATCGCCGGGGACCGTCTCATCGAGGACTCCGAGGACGAGGGCCTGGATCACCGCGACGACGAGGAGGTCGCCACCGGCGCCGACGCCGGCTGACCCGCCCCGCACACACCACGGCCCCCTCCCTGTCAGAAGCTCTGGGAGGGGGCCGTCGTCGGGACGGGCGGTGTCAGCCGCGCAGGCCCCGCTCGGCCTCGGCGCGCACCGCGCGCCGCTGCCCCGGGGAGCGCACGACGACGTCGCTCATCTCCTCGAGCGTCTTGCCCTTGGTCTCGGGGACGAAGGCCGCCACGAAGGCCAGGGACAGCGCCGCCATGACCGCGTACAGGCCGTAGGCGAGGGTCAGGCCGATGTCCGCCAGCCACGGGAACGTGGTGGAGACGGTGAAGTTCGCCGCCCACTGCGCGGCGGCGGCCACGGCGAGCGCGCCGGCGCGGATGCGGTTCGGGAACATCTCGCCCAGCAGCACCCAGACCAGCGGCCCCCAGGTGGCGCCGAAGAACACCACGAAGGCGTTCGCGGCCACCAGCGCCACGGTGGACCACGGCTGCGGCAGGGACACGGACTCGGCGCCGCCGGTCTGCGCGAAGGAGAAGGCCAGTGCCATCAGGCCGAGGCTGACCGTCATGCCGGCGGAGCCGGCGATCAGCATGGGGCGACGGCCGACGCGGTCCACCAGGGCGATCGCGATGAGGGTGACGGCGATGTTCGTGACCGAGGTGATCACGGTGACCGTGAGGGCGTCCGACTCCCCGAAGCCCACCGAACGCCACAGGGTGGTGGAGTAGTAGAAGATCACGTTGATGCCCACGGCCTGCTGGAAGACGGAGAGCAGGATGCCGATCCACACGATCGGCTGCAGGCCCGCCGCCGGTCCACGCAGGTCCGCCAGCGACTCGCGGCGCTCCGAGTCCAGCGAGCGCCGGATGTCCTCGATCATCAGGTTCACCCGGTCCACACCGGTGAACTCGTGCAGGACCTCGGCCGCCTCGTCCGTGCGGCCGCGGGCGACCAGGTAGCGCGGGGACTCCGGCAGCTTCAGGGCGAACAGGCCGTACAGCACCGCCGGAACGGCCTCGGCCAGGAACATCCAGCGCCAGGCGTCGACGCCGAGCCAGAACGGCTGCGCCGCTCCCCCGGCCATCGTCGCGAAGAGCGCGCCCGTGAGGAGCGCGGCGAAGATGCCCAGGACGATCGCCAGCTGCTGGAGCGAGCCGAGGCGACCGCGCACATGGGCCGGGCTGACCTCCGCGATGTACGCCGGAGCGATCACGGACGCGGCGCCCACGCCCAGGCCGCCGACCATGCGCCAGACGATCAGGTCGACCACGCCGAACGCCAGACCCGAGCCGATGGCAGAGACCAGGAACAGCATCGCGGCGATCACCATCACGGGCACGCGGCCGCGGCGGTTGGCGATCGGCCCGGCGAACCAGGCGCCGAGTGCGCAGCCGATCAGCGCCGAGGAGACGGCGAAACCCGTGAGACCGGCGCCAAGGCCGAACTCCCCGGCGAGGGCGTCCACGGCGCCGTTGATGACCGAGGTGTCGAAGCCGAACAGGAAGCCGCCGAGCGCGGCGGCGACCGAGATGCCGACCACCTTGGCGTTGAGGCGAGACGTCGCGGCGCCGCCGGACCGGGTCGCTGTCATGGTGGGTCCTCTCTGGGGGGCGCCCGACGGCCCGCTGCGCGCCGGTGCGTCCGCACAGTGTGTTCTCCGCTCAGCGAGCGTGCAAGTCGCACAGCCCCTCGCCCCGCGCAGAGGAGGCGGCGGGGCAGAATGAGGGCCATGTTCGTCGTCCTGGGCCCCGCCCCCGCCTCCGTCGGCAGCCCCGGCACCTGGTGGGCCCTGGACGGGGAGGGCGAAGACGCCGCTCCCCTGGGATCCTGCGCCGCCGGGTCCGTGGCCGGGCTCGTGGCCGGTCTGCCCGCCCGCCTGGGCGTGGACCCGAGCACGGTCCGCTGGGTGCTCGCCGACGTCGGGACGGAGTACGCCGCCTGGCTGGCGGCGGGAGTGCGGGTGGATCGGTGCTGGGATTTGGCCCTCGTCCAGCGGATCCTGCGGCACGCGGCGACGGCGCCGGGCAGCGGGGTGCGTTACACGCCCGTGGCGCAGCTCGAGGTCGCCGACCCCACGGAGCCCGAGCGCCCCGCGCGGGTGCCCGCCGGTCAGGAGTCCTTCTTCGACCTGCCGGACGAGACCGGCCCTGCTCCGGACGTCACCGTGCTCGCGGCCGAGATGGCCGCGCAACGGGCCGCCGTCGAGGGCTCGGCCCACCCGCACCGGCTGCGGCTGCTCGCGGCGGCGGAGTCGCAGGGCGCACTCGTGGCCGCGGAGATCCGGGCGGCGGGTCTGCCGTGGGACAGGGGCGTGCACGAGGCGCTCCTCACCGAGCAGCTCGGCCCCCGGCCTGCACAGGGCGAGCGTCCCGCCCGCCTGCAGGCCCTGGCCGAACGCATCGCCGACGTCCTGGGCTCCCCCGGGCTGAGCCCCGACTCGCAGCCCAGCCTGCTGCGGGCGCTGCAGACGGCAGGCGTGGCCGTGGAGTCCACGCGGCAGTGGGACCTGAAGCACTGGATCGACGCCGGCGGCGCGGAACGCGAGGCGCGGGCCGCGCTGCTCGCGCCGCTGCTGGAGTACAAGGCCCTGGTCCGGCTGTGGACGGCCAATGGCTGGCACTGGCTGGACCAGTGGATCGGCGACGACGGCCGGTTCCACGCCGCCTACCTGGTCGGCGGCGTGGTGACCGGGCGGTGGGCCGCCCACGGCGGTGGGGCCATGCAGATCCCAGCCGGGGTACGCGACGCCGTCCGCGCAGACCCCGGGTGGACGCTGACCGTGGCCGACGCCTCCCAGGTGGAGCCGCGCATCCTCGCCGCGATGGCCGCCGACGAGGCGCTGGCCCGTGCCGGGACCACGCCCGACCTGTACCGGGAGGTCGCGGAGCAGGGCCGGGCGGCCGGCACCGCGCTGGCCGACCGCGGGCGCGCGAAGATCGCCCTGCTGGGTGCGATGTACGGCTCGACGACGGGCGACTCCGCGGCGCTCATGCCGCACCTGCGCCGGCTCTACCCCCGAGCGATCGGCCTGCTCGAGCGGGCGGCCACCGTCGGCGAGGGCGGCGGCCAGGTGTCCACGTGGCTGGGCCGCTGGTCCCCCGCACCGGGGCGGAAGTGGCAGGAGTCCGTGTCCGACGTCGGCACCCAGGCCGCCGAGTCCGCGGCCCGGCGACGGCGGCGCTCCCAGGGCCGCTTCACCCGGAACTTCGTGGTGCAGGGCACCGCGGCCGAGTGGGCGCTGTGCTGGATGGGCGAGATCCGCCGTCGACTGCGGTCTGCGGGCATGCGCACGGAACTCGTGTTCTTCGTCCACGACGAGGTCGTCCTGCACGGCCCGGCCGCGGAGGCCGAGGCCGTGCGGACAGTCGTGGCGGAGTCCGCGAGCGCCGCCGGCCGCCTGCTGTTCGGTCCCGCCCCCGTGGACTTCCCGCTCACCGTCTCCAGCGTGGGGTCATACGCGGACGCGAAGTGAGGGGCGGCAGCGCGTCGGTCGCGGTCATGGCCTCCGTGCGCCGCACCGGGCCGAGGACCCTGGGACCTGGCACGATGCGGGACGAGGGCCGATCCTGGAGAGCGCCCGAGACACCCTTGTGAAGGAGACCGCATGCCCGTCGCCCCGCGTCCGTCCGACGGCGCCGCGTCCTCGGTCTTCACCCCGCACCAGCAGCGCATCCTCGCGGTGCTCCTCATCCCGATCTTCATGTCCCTGCTGGCCGTGTCCAGCATCAACGTGGCCCTGCCCGCCCTGCAGCGGGGCCTGGACGCCAGCGACGCGGAGCTGCAGTGGGCCATCTCCGGCTACACCCTCGTGTTCGGCATGGTGCTCGTGCCGGCGGGCCGGGCGGGTGACCTCTTCGGCCGCCGCCGGCTGTTCCTGGTGGGCCTCGGCGTGTTCGCGCTCGGTGCGCTCCTGTCCGGCCTGGCGCCCACGGGCGTCCTGCTCGTGCTCGCGCGCTTGGTCATGGGCGTGGGCGCGGGCCTGCTCAACCCGCAGGTCACCGGCTTCATCCAGGGCGAGTTCTCCGGCGCCTCCCGCGCCCGGGCGTTCGGGGCGCTCGGTGCCGTCGTCGGGGTGTCCGTGGCGGTGGGGCCGCTGCTCAGCGGCGGGCTCATCGCGTGGCTCGGCGGCGACCTCGGCTGGCGCGCGACCTTCCTGGTGAACGTGCCGATCGCCCTCGGCGCCCTGATCGTGGCCCGCCACTGGCTGCCGCGCACCGTCCCCGAGCGGGCGCGGCGTCCGGACCTGGACCCGGTCGGCGTCGTCCTGCTGGCCGGCGCCCTCGTGGCCGTCATGCTCCCGTTCCTGGACCGGGGGCTCGGGCCGTGGCGGTTCGTGCTCGTGCCCGTCGGCATCGGCCTGGCCGCCCTCTGGACGCGGTGGGAGGCCCGCTACGCACGACGGGGCCGCGCCCCGATGGTGGACCTGCGCCTGTTCCAGACCCGCAGCTTCGCGTGCGGCGCCCTGCTGATCGCCATCTACTTCACCGGCTCGACCAGCATGTTCGTCGTGATCGCCATGTTCATGCAGAACGGGCTGGGCTACCCGGCGCTGCACGCCGCGCTCATCGGCCTGCCTTCGGCGGTCATGTCGAGCGTGATGTCCACCGTGGCCGGGCGCGTGGTGCTGCGCACGGGCCGGAAGATCGTCGTCCTCGGCATCGCGCTGGCGCTGCTCGCCGTCGTGGGCTCCATCGGGGTGGCGTGGGCCAACCGGGAGTTCGGCCTGAGTCCGTGGTGGCTGCTGCTCACCCTCGCCATCTTGGGTGCCGGGCAGGGGCTGGTGGTCTCCCCCAACCAGACCCTCAGCCTGGCCGAGGTCCCGCCGCGGCACTCCGGCACGGCCGGCGGCGTCCTGCAGACCGGCCAGCGCGTCGGCACGGCCGTCGGCACCGCCGTGATCGTGGGGGTGTTCCTGGGCGTCGCCTCCAGTGCCGACTGGGACGGGGCGTTCATGGCCGCCTTCGCGCTGGTGGCCGGGTGCATGGCCCTCGCGCTCCTCGTCGCACTCGCGGACCTGCGCGGACCACGGACGGCGGCCCCCCGTGGCTGAGCCCCGCCCCGGCGACGTGCGCGTCACCCCCGGCCCCGGCGCACCCCGCGGGCTGATCATCCCCGCGGGCGAACTCGTCGAACGCTTCTCCCACGCCTCCGGCCCGGGCGGTCAGGGCGTGAACACGGCGGACTCGCGGGTCCAGCTCAGTCTGGACCTGGCGGCCACCTCCGCCCTCGACGACGTCCAGCGCGCCCGCGTCCTCGCGCGGCTGGCGCCCCGGCTGGCCGGGACGGTCCTCACCGTCAGCGTGGCGGAGCACCGGGCCCAGTGGCGCAACCGGGTGGCCGCCCGCGAGCGGCTCGCGGCGCTGCTGCGCGAGGCCCTGGCCCCGCCGACGCCGCGGCGGGCCACGACGCCGACGCGCGGCTCCCGGCGGCGCCGCCTGGAGGCCAAACACCGTCGCTCCGAGGTGAAGCGCACGCGCCGCCGCCCCGGCCTCGACTGAGGCCGCTCGCCCGCCGGCCGCGCGGGCTCAGACGCGGGTGTTCTGCGATTCCGGGGCCAGGGGCGCGTGGGCGGGGTTGGACAGGGAGAGCACGACGGCGGCCACGCGCGGGTGTTCGAGGAGGGCGTCCTCCACGCGCTGGAGCAGGACCGCGGCCTCGCTCTCCCGCTCGTCCCCGGCCAGGTCCACGGCCCCGACGACGAAGAGCTTCTCCGGGCCGACGTACTCGAGGTGCAGGTAGCTCACGGAGAGCACCTCGGGCCGCTCCAGCAGCCAGCGCAGCACCCGGGTCCGGATCACCGGGTCGGCGACCTCGCCGACGAGGAACGCCATGTTCCGCGAGAGCAGGAAGATCGCGACGACCCCGAGCAGCACGCCCACGAGGATCGAGCCGGCGGCGTCCCACCGGGGGTCCCCGGTGAGCTGGTGCAGGGCGAGGGCGGCGGCCGCGATGGCCAGGCCGATCAGGGCCGAGGCGTCCTCCACCCACACGGCGCGCAGGGTGGGGTCCGAGGTCTGGCGCAGGAACGTGGCATCGCTGATGTGCCGCCGCTCCGCGTCGCGGCGGACGCGCCGGTGCGCGTTCAGGAACGAGATGCCCTCGAGCACGAACGCGACGGCGAGCACGATGTACGCGATCGTGTACTCCGCCTCCTCCTCGGGGGCGGACCAGGCCGTGATCCCGTGCCAGACCGAGACCGCCGAGCCCACCGCGAACAGGCCGAAGGCCGCGACCATCGACCACACGTAGGCCGCGCGCCCGTAGCCCAGCGGGTGCCGCGCGTCGGGGGCTCGGCCGGCCCGACGCTCCGCCAGCAGCAGGAAGACCTCATTGCCGGCGTCGGCCCAGGAGTGCGCGGCCTCCGCCACCATCGCGGCTGAGCCGGTGACCGCGCCCACGATCGACTTGACGACGGCGATCACCGTGTTCACGCCGAGGGCGATCAGGACGGTCAGCAGGCTCTCGCCGCCGGACTCGGCGGCGGGCGGGGCGACGGCGGGCGGGGTGCGGGTCATCCTCCGAGTCTGCCCCTGCAGGCGCATGCCGGACCAGGCTCGCCGTGTCCGGGTCCGCCGGTCCAGGAGCGCGAGACGGGGTCCACGCGGATCGGCGTCGCCGAGCCCGTGAGGTCTCCGCATGCTCGGCCTAGCGTGGGGCCATGACGGATTCTCCCCTGCACCTCGACCACCCCGACGCCCCCCGCATCATCGTGCTCGGCGCGACGGGCTACGCCGGATCCCTCGTCGTGGACGCCCTCGTGGCCCAGGGCGCACGGCCCGTGCTGGCGGGCCGGAACCGGGACTCGCTCCAGCACGCGGCGAGGCGGCACGACGGGCTGAAGGTCGCCGTCGCCGACGCCGGTGACCCCGCCTCGCTGAGGGCCCTGGTCACGGAGGGCGATGTGCTGGTCTCCACGGTCGGCCCCTTCGAACGCTACGGCCGACCGGTCGCCCGCGCCGCCGCGGAGCGGGGCGCGCACTACGTGGACTCGACCGGTGAGGTCGGCTTCGTGAAGGACCTCAAGGCGGACCTGGACGCCACCGCCCGACGCACGGGCGCCACCCTGCTGCCCGCCCTCGGCTTCGACTACGCGCCGGGCATGCTCGCGGGCGGGCTCGCGCTGGCGGAGGCCGGTGGACGCGCACGGTCCCTGCAGATCGGCTACTTCGCCGACGGCGAGCTGGACCCGCGCGTCGACCTCAGCCACGGGACGCGCCAGACGATGGTGGGCGCCCTCACCGAGCGGACGATCACGTGGCGCGGCGGGCGGCTGGCGACCACGGGCCCGGCCAGCCGGTCGGCCGTCTTCCGGGTCGACGGGCAGGACCGCCGCGGCGTGCTGTTCGGCGGCACGGAGTCCCTGTTCCTGCCGCGGATGCAGCCCGGCCTGGACGAGGTCGAGGTCTTCAACGGCTGGTTCCCGGCGCGGCCCACGCAGATCGGCGCCGCCGCCCTCGGCGCGGTGGGGTGGCTCCCCGGCGTCGCCCGCGGCGTGCAGGCCCTGCTGCGGCCCCTGGCCGGGGGCCCGGGTGGCCCCGACGCCGCAGACCGGGCCCGCACGGGCTCCCGGGTCGGGGCGATCGCGCGCGACGCGGCCGGCCGCGTCGTGGCGGACGTCCACCTGAGCGGCCCCAACGCCTACACGTTGACCGGGGACCTCATGGCCTGGGGCGCCCGGCAGCTCGCCGCAGGCCGGGCCCGCGAGGCCGGCGTCGTCAGCCCGATCCAGGCGTTCGGCCTCGACGACTTCGAGACGGCCTGCACCGCGGCCGGTCTGGTGCGGGCATGATCCCGACGTCTGACCCCGCCCACGGCCCTCAGCGGGGGCGACGCCGGGGGCGGCTGATCCAGGCCAGATAGGCGCTGCCGCCGGTCAGGGCGGCGCCGCCGGCGGCCACCACCGGCCCGGCGAAGCGGCCGAGCCGGTCCTTGTACGCCACGAGCACGTTCGTGCCGCCGGTGATCATCGCGGCCACCACCATGGCGGCCACCACCCGGTCGCCCGTCCGCTCGAGGCGCGTCACGAGCGGCTCGAGCTCGCTCGCGCGGACGGTGACGTCGATCCCGCCGTCGTCGATGCGTTCCATCACCTTGCGGGCGTACTCCGGCAGGTCGATGCCGAGCTCGGCCGCCGCGATCGTGGCCCGGCCGATCCGGCCCGCCACCCGCCGGGGGTCGAGGTGCTCCCCCACGAGGCGCAGGGCGAAGGGGTCGAGCACGCGGGTGTAGTCGAAGCCGGGGTGCAGGCGGCGGCCGATGCCGTCCACGATGATCAGCATCCGCAGCAGCTGCACGAGCTCGGGCGGCAGGGACAGCCGGTGGCGCCGCACGAGGGCGAAGATCTCCGAGACCAGCTGCGCCACGCGGATGTCCTCGAGCTCGCGCCCCTCGAGGCGGCCGATGATCCGGGCCACCTCCAGCCGGAGCCGACGGCGGTCCACCGGCCCGCGCGGCGGGGCGATGTCCAGCAGGGCCCGCACCAGCCCGTCGGTGTCCTGCCGGGCCAGCGCCATGGCCAGGGCCGCGAACCGGCGCCGGAGGGACGGGGAGATCCGCCCGACGGAGCCGAAGTCGATGAACCCGACGGTCCCGTCCTGCTCGATGAACAGGTTGCCCGCGTGCGGGTCCGCGTGGAACACGCCGTGCTCGAACACCATGGCCAGCAGCACGTCGGCGGCCCGGTACGCCAGCTCCTCCCGGTCGATGCCGGCGGCGTCGAGTCCGGCCAGATCGTCCACGCGCAGCCCGGAGAGCTCCTCCATGGTCAGCACGCGCGAGGTGGTCAGGTCCCACTCGATCCACGGGAACCGCACGCCCGGGGTGTCCCGGAAGCCGGCGGCGATCTCCTCGCAGGCCCGCGCCTCCACCACGTAGTCGAGCTCGGCGCGCAGGGAGCGGTCGAACTCATCCACCATGGTCGGCACGTCCAGGTCGGCGAAGGTCCGCGAGGCCCGCGACCACGTGGCCGCCAGCGTCCGCAGGATCTCCAGGTCCGCCTGGACCTGCTCCACCACACCGGGCTTGCGGACCTTCACGACGACGGCGCGCCCGTCATGCAGGCGCGCACGATGGGCCTGGCCGATGGAGGCGGTGGCCAGGGGCGCCCGGTCGAACCAGGCGAACAGTGCGTCGACGTCGGCGCCGAGGTCCTCCTCGACCGTCCGGGCGACGGCCTCGAAGGGCACTGCCGTCGTGCTGTCCGTGAGGCGGGCGAACGCCGCGCAGTAGGCCTCGGGGAACAGGTCCGGGCGCGCCGAGATCAGCTGCCCGAGCTTCACGAAGGTGACGCCCAGCTCCTCGAACGTGCGCACGAACAGCTCGGGGCGGGCCGCGGCGTCGATGCCCAGGTGCGGCTCCCCCTCCTCGAGGGGCAGCCACCGGGAGAGCCCGGCCTGCACGGCCGTGGCCATGAGGCCGTTGCGGGCCATGACGTGGGCGATCTCGCGGTAGCGCTGCAGGTGGAGGGCCATGACGCCCACGCTACCGACCGCGCGGAGGGCCGAGCCCGCCCCGCTCAGTCGGCGTACCGCAGGGCGCCCGGCCGGACCCGTGCGTCGGCCCCGATCCGCACCCCGTCCGCGAGCGCGCCCGCCGCCCGCAGCTCCCGCAGCCGCGCCAGCACCCGGTCCCGCACGTCCCACGGGCTGAGCGTGTTGACGTTGATCTTGGTGGCGCCCTCGAAGCCGGCGAGTGTGGAGACGCGCCACTTGAGCATCACGCGCCAGGGCATCGGGAACGCGACGCCGGGCGGGCGGGTGTGCCATTCCTCGTTGGAGGGGACGTCGGGCCCGGTGGCCGCGTGGGCGGCGTGCAGCAGGTCGGACACGGCGCGCAGCTCGGCCGCGGACTGCCGCCACGGCTGCCCCACCGGGCTCGTGGAGTAGACCTCGACCGTCGGGTACCGGTGGCCGAAGCCGGCGAACATCACGGCGTGCTCGTTGGCGGCGATCACGAGGTCGTGCGCCACGGCCACGTCCAGCGCGGCGTGGTTGAACACCTGCGGGTCCTCGCGCAGCCGGTCCAGGGCGGCCGCGTTCTGCGCGCCGACCTCGTCGATGGCCACGAGCTGCTTGTGCAGGTGGTCGAAGGAGGCGCCGGCGGGCTTGAGCCAGTTCTGGAACACGGAGACGTACCGCACGGCGGGCGTGGTCGCGTAGAGGTCCCGCATCGCGTCGGCGGTCAGGGCCAGGAACGCGTGGTGCTCGTCCGGGGTGAGGGTGCCCGAGGAGGCCAGCTGGTGGTCGTCCACGGCGCCGTCGACGAAGTGCCGCCGGGCGATCACCACGTCGTGCGTGCCGCCGAAGAATGCGGCCGACGCCGCGATCAGCTCCGCCTCGGACATCGCGGCAGCCTCCTCGGCGGAGCGGCCGGAGGCGCGCAGCTTCGCGGCGACGACGGCGCGCACGTGGGCGCGGCCGGCCTCGGTGGCCAGGTACTCGTCACGGCGGCGGCGCGCGTCCGGGGGGAGTTCGTAGCCGTGGTTGAGACGCCAGTAGTCGTAGCTGAGGATCTCGAAGAGGTTGGGGACCCGGCGGAAGGCCGGGGTCGTCTCCCCGAGCCGCTCCGCGGCCGGATGCCGCAGGATCTGCCAAGCCGGGGCGCCGTCGTCGGCCCTCGTGGAGACGATGCGTGACTTCTCCGGCGGCGTCTCCAGCAGGCGGTGCTCGCAGAAGGCACAGTGCCGACCCTGCTGGGCGGGGTCGAGCGGCTGCGGGGCGGGCCGGACGAGGCCGAGCGGGCGGTGGCCGCGGCCGGGCACGGTCCAGACCTCGGTGCCGGTGAAGGGGTTGCGCTGCTTGACGGTGCCGTCCGGCAGTCGGGTGAGGGGCTCGCTCACAGACGGGTGCACGAGGCCAGGATACGAGGCGGTGCCGACCCGGTGTGCCGAGCCCTGTTCGCCGTCGTCGATCACGCAGGGCGGGCCCCGTGACCTCCGGCGTGATCATCCCCACGGCCACCCGTGACGCGGGTACGCTGATCGCTGTTCCACGTCACAGCGCTCTCGCTCGACTCGTCTCACCCGCACGGAGGCCTCACCCATGTCGTCCCGCATCCACCACCCCGGCCTCCGGTCGAAGGTGATGTCCGCCGCGGAGGCGGCGGCGTTCATCCAGCACGGCACCACCGTGGGCATGAGCGGGTTCACGGGGTCCGGCTACCCGAAGGCTGTGCCGATGGCGCTGGCCGAGCGGGCGAAGGCGCTGCACGCGCGCGGCGAGGAGTTCCGCATCAACCTCCACACGGGGGCGTCCACCTCCGCGGAGATGGACGGCGCGCTGGCCGAGGCGGACGCCGTCGCGCTGCGCACCCCGTTCCAGTCGGACCCGACGATGCGCGCCAAGATCAACGCTGGCGCGATCGAGTACATCGACACGCACCTGTCCCACCTGGCGCAGGCCGTGTGGAACGGCTTCTACGGGCCCATGACCACGGCGGTGATCGAGGTGTCCGGGATCCGCGAGGACGGCCGTCTCGTCCCCAGCTCCTCCGTGGGCAACAACAAGTCCTGGATCGACCTGGCGGATCAGGTGATCCTCGAGGTCAACTCGTGGCAGAGCGAGGACCTCGAGGGTCTGCATGACGTCTACTACGGCACCGCGCTGCCCCCGCACCGCTCGCCGATCATGCTCACCCACCCCGCAGACCGCATCGGTGAGACGTACCTGCGGTGCGATCCGGCCAAGGTGGTGGCCGTCGTCGAGACCCACGCCCCGGACCGCAACTCCCCGTTCAAGCCCGCCGACGCGGACTCGATCGCGATCGCCCAGCACCTCGTGGAGTTCTTCGAGCACGAGGTGGCCCAGGGCCGGTACGACGAGCGGCTGCTGCCGCTGCAGTCGGGCGTGGGCAACATCGCGAACGCGGTGATGTCCGAGCTCGTGAAGTCCCGGTTCACGGGCCTGTCCGCGTTCACCGAGGTGGTGCAGGACGGCATGCTCGACGCCCTGGACTCCGGCACCCTGGCGACCGCGTCCGCGACCGCGTTCTCCCTGTCCACCGAGGCCGCCGAACGGTTCAACGACAACGCCGCGAAGTATCGGGACAAGCTGATCCTGCGCACCCAGGAGATCTCCAACCACCCCGAGCTCGTGCGCCGGCTCGGCATCCTCGCCATGAACGGCATGCTCGAGGCCGACCTGTACGGCAACGTGAACTCCACGCACCTGATGGGCACGAAGATGATGAACGGTCTCGGCGGCTCCGGCGACTTCGCCCGCAACGCGTTCACCTCGTTCTTCCTCACCCCGTCCACGGCCAAGGGCGGGGACATCTCCTGCATCGTGCCGATGGTCTCGCACGTGGACCACACCGAGCACGACGTGCACGTGGTGGTCACCGAGCAGGGGCTGGCCGACCTGCGCGGCCTCTCCCCCAAGCAGCGCGCCCGCACGATCATCGACACGTGCGCGCACCCGGACTACAGGGAGCAGCTGCGGGACTACTTCGACCGCGCGATGCGCGGGTCGGACGGCCTGCACACCCCGCACCTGTTGGGCGAGGCCCTGTCCTGGCACCAGCGCTTCCTCGAGACCGGGACGATGCGTCAAGGCTGACGGCCCGCCGGACCGGACACCTGCGGGACACCTGCGACGGGGCACCCTACAGTGGGCCGCGCCTCGCGGCAGGGTGAGATCACGCCGGCTCCGGGCACGTGCCCGGAGCCGGCCCAGGCCCGCGGGGCCGGCGACGGCGTCAGCCGCGCCCGCCCTGCTCCCGCTCGGGGATTCCCGCGGCCCACAGGGCGGCCGCGATGAGGGCGGGCTGGCCGAACAGCCGCGCCAGGCGGCGGCCATCGGTGTCCAGCCCGAAGCCGTCCTTGCGCTCGGCGTACTGCCCGATGTTCCCGGGGTAGATCGCGGTGTAGAAGGCCGCCAGGGCGGTGCCGGTCAGGCGGCGCTGCCCGGGGAGCGCCAGCAGAGCGGCCCCGAGGCCGATCTCGGCCACGCCGGATCCGAGCACCACGAGGTCCGCCGGGAGCGGGACCCACGAGGGCACCTGGGCGCGGAACTCACGGCGTGCCACGGTGAGGTGGGACAGCCCCGCGGCGGTCATGAACCCGCCGAGGCCGAGGCGGGCGGCGGTCTGGGAGAGGGGGACGGACTGCCGGTGCTTCGTCATCACGCCTCCCCGAGCTCGAGGACGACGTCGATGTTGCCCCGGGTGGCGTTCGAATAGGGGCACACCTGATGCGCCTGCTCCATGAGGGCGCGGGCCTGATCCGCGGGGACATTGGGGAGCACGACCTCGAGGGTGACCTCCAGGCCGAAGCCCTCACCCTGGCGGCCGATGCCCACGCGCGCGCCGACGGAGGAGTCGGTGATGTCGGCACGGGAGGCACGGGCGACCATCTGCAGGGCCGAGTGGAAGCACGCGGCGTAGCCGGCGGCGAACAGCTGCTCGGGGTTGGTGCCCTGGCCGGAGCCGCCCATTTCGGTGGGCACGGCGAGGTCGAGGTCGACCCGCCCGTCGGTGGTGCGGACATGGCCGTCGCGGCCGGCGCCGGTGCTGAGCGCCTCGGCGGTGTAGATGGTCTCCATGGGAGGTCCTTTCATCCGCCCGCCCCGTGCGGGACGAGTCGGCTCCAGCCTGCCACCCGGCTAGGTCGCGCGCAACCAAGTCGCTCCCCAGCGACCACTAGAATCGCTCCCATGGATGCCGCGCCGACCCCCAGCCTCGCCCTCGAGGACCAGCTCTGCTTCGCCCTGCACCGGGCGACGCGCGCCGTCACGCGCGGCTACGGCCCCCTGCTCTCCCGCCTCGGCCTCACCTACCCGCAGTACCTCGTGATGCTCACCCTGTGGCAGGCGGAGAGTGACGCCTCGGCCGAGACGGAGGCGTCGACGTCGGACGCCGCCGGCGCGCTGGGGGTCGGCGCGCTGCGGGACCGGCTCGGCATGGACAACGGGACGATCACACCCCTGGTGCGGCGCCTGGCCGGCATGGGGCTCGTCACGCGGGAGCGCGACGTCCACGACGAGCGACGCGTGCTGGTCCGGCTGACGGACGAGGGGCGGGCGCTGCGGGCGTCCGCCCGGACGGTCCCGGTGGACGCCCTCACCCGGATCCCCCTCGACACCACCGAGCGCCAGGTCCTCATGGACCTGCTGAACCGGATCACCGAGGCCGCCGGGCCGCGCTGAGACGGCGGGAGCGGCCCGCGCGGAGCGCGGGTCAGCGCACCCGGTCCAGGATCGCCCGGGCGACGGCGTCCGCCTCGCGCTCGGGTAGCCAGTGGTCCGCGTCGAGCTTCACGAACCGGTACTCCCCCGCCACCTGCCCGGCCGTGAGCTCGGCGGCCCGCGGCCCCAGGGCCGCGTCCCGGGTGCCCCACACGTACGTGGTGGGGACCGACACGGGCGCGCTGCGCGTGGTGGTCACCAGATCCGGGTTCGCCCGATACCAGTTCACCGGACCGCGCAGGCTCTGCGGGGTGGAGAACCGGCGGGTGTAGTGCTCCGCCCCGGGGACCTGCCCCCGCTGCAGCAGGGAGCCCAGCCGTCGCGCGAGGATCCGTTCGGGGAGGGACGGTGCCTGGAAGGCGGCGATGTACCAGCTGCGGCGCAGCTGGTCCGGGCCGCGCAGGGCGCGGGCCAGGGCGGCCGGGTGCGGCGTGGACAGGACGGTCAGGGACGCGACGCGCTCGGGGTGGGCGGTGGCCAGCGCCCAGGCGACGGCGCCGCCCCAGTCATGGCCGACGACGTGGACGCGCCGCGCCCCCGCCGCGTCCGCCAGCGCGACGGCGTCCCCCACGAGCGCCGGGAGGCGGTAGGCCGCCGTCGCCCGCGGCGCGGCCCCCGGGGAGTAGCCGCGCTGGTCCGGCGCGAGGGTGCGCAGCCCCGCGGCGTGCAGCAGCGGCTCGACGTGCCTCCAGGACGTGGCGTCCTGCGGGAAGCCGTGCAGCAGCAGGACCACCTCCCCCTCGGCCGGCCCGCCGTCGCGGACATCGAAGGTCAGGCCCTGATGCCGGAAGGTGGCCATGCCGCCCCCGAGTGCGCCGTCGCTCGTCACAGCCGGACGACCATCTTCCCCGTGTTGGCGCCCTCGAGCAGGTCGATGAACGCCTGGGGCGCGTTCTCCAGACCCTCCCGGACGGTCTCGTCCCACTGGATCTTCCCGTCGGCGACCCACGGGCCCACGCGCTCGAGGAACTCGGGACGGACCTGCGCCGCGTACTTCTGCAGGACGAAGCCGCGCAGGGTCAGCCGCTTGCCGATCGCCAGGGCGAGGTTGCGCGGGGCCGCCGGCGGCTCCGTCGAGTTGTACTGGGCGATCGCACCGCACATCGCCACGCGGCCGTCGACCCGCATCGCGGCGATGGCGGCCTCGAGGTGGTCGCCGCCCACGTTGTCGAAGTAGACGTCGATCCCCTCCGGCGCGGCCTCGGCCAGCAGGTCCGTGGGCGAGCCGTCGTGGTAGTTGAACGCGGCGTCGAAGCCCAGCTCCTTCACCCACGCCACCTTCTCGGGCGTGCCGGCCGAGCCGACGACGCGCGAGGCGCCCAGGAGGCGGGCGATCTGGCCGGCGACCGAGCCGACGGCCCCCGCGGCGCCCGAGATGAAGACGGCGTCGCCCTCCTGCATCTCGGCCACGTGCACGAGGCCGGTGTAGGCGGTCAGACCCGTCATGCCCAGCACGCCCAGGTAGGTGCTGTCCGAGAACTGGGAGGTGTCCACGGCCTGGACGGTGTCGCCGTCGAGGACGGCGTGCTCGCGCCAGCCGAGGCCGTGGAGCACGGACGTGCCCTCCGGCACGTCCGCGTGGCGCGAAGCGATCACGGTGCCCACCGCGCCGCCGTCGAGGGGGGCGTCGAGCTGGAACGGGGGCACGTAGGACTCGACGTCGTTCATGCGGCCGCGCATGTACGGGTCCACGGACATCACGGTGTTGCGCACGAGGACCTGGCCCTCGGTGAGCTCGGGGAGCTCGACCTCGGTGAGGCGGAAGTTCTCCGGCGTCGGGGCGCCGTGGGGGCGGGAGGCGAGGTGGATCTCGCGCGTGTGGGTGGGGGTGCTCATCGAGTGGTCTCCTCGGGGTCGAAGTGGTGGGCTCGGCGGAGGGGGGTCAGCGCGCGAGCAGGTCGAGGACGCGGCGGGCGGCGTCGGCGGAGGAGGCCGGGTTCTGACCGGTCACCAGGGTGCCGTCCGTGACCACGAAGCTCTCCCCGTCCGGGCCCTTGCGGTAGTCCGCGTCGGCGGCGATCAGCGCGTCCTCGACGAGGAACGGGACGACGTCCGTCAGCTGGGCGGCCTCCTCCTCGCCGTTGGTGAACCCGGCGACCTGACGGCCGCGCACGAACGGGGTGCCGTCGGCCGCGGTGATCGGGTGCAGGATCCCGGGCGCGTGGCAGACGAGGCCGAGCGGGCGCCCGGCCGCGTCGCTGTCGAGGATGATCCGCGTGGAGTCGGCGTCGGACACCAGGTCCCACAGCGGGCCGTGACCGCCCGGGTAGAAGACGGCGTCGAACCCGTCCACGTCCACCCGGGCCAGGGGCGTGGTGTGGGCCAGGGCGGCCTTGGCCTCCTCGTCCTGGTCGAACCGGCGGGTGGCCTCGGTCTGCATCTCCGGCTGCGAGCTCGTCGGATCGATGGGCGGCTGGCCGCCGCGGGGCGAGGCGAGGGTGACCTCGTGGCCGGCGTCCGTGAAGACGTAGTAGGGCGAGGCGAACTCCTCGAGCCAGAACCCGGTCTTGCGGCCGGTGTCGCCCAGCTGGTCGTGCGAGGTGAGGATCATCAGGATGCGGGACATGTCTGGGGCCCTTTCGTCGGTGGGGACTGCACTCTCATGGTCGTACGCAACCGAATCTCGGGCAAGGGTGACGGTGCCCACCGGCCTCACGCCGCGGCCGCCGCGCCCAGGACATCAGCGCTCCGTCACCCGCCCGTCCTGGACCTGCCAGCGGCGGTCGGTGCGGACGGTGTCCAGCATGCGGCGGTCGTGGGTGACGAGCAGCAGGGCGCCCTCATAGGTCTCCAGGGCCTGTTCGAGCTGCTCGATGGCCTCCAGGTCCAGGTGGTTGGTGGGCTCGTCGAGCACCAGGACGTTCACCCCGCGGGCCTGGAGCAGGGCCAGGGATGCCCGGGTGCGCTCGCCGGGCGAGAGCTCGTCCACGGGGCGGTTCACGTGGTCGGCCCTGAGGCCGAACTTGGCCAGCAGGGTGCGCACCTCCCCGGAGGCCATCTCGGGCACGAGCGCCTCGACGGCCGCGGCGAGCGGGACGGTCCCGACCAGCAGCGAGCGCGCCTGGTCGATCTCCCCGATCTGCACGCTGGACCCCAGGGCGGCCATGCCCTCGTCCGGGGCCTGGCGGCCCAGCAGCCCGCGCAGCAGGGTGGACTTGCCGGCCCCGTTGGGCCCGGTGATGCCGATCCGCTCCCCCGCGTTCACCTGGAGGGACACCGGGCCGAGCGTGAAGCCGCCCTGCCGGAACACGGCGTCGTTGAGGGTGGCGACCACCGAGCTGGAGCGCGGCGCCGCACCGATGGTGAACTCCAGCCTCCACTCCTTGCGCGGCTCCTCCACCTCCTCCAGGCGCGCGATGCGGCTCTCCATCTGCCGGACCTTCTGGGCCTGCTTCTCGCTCGACTCACTGTTGGCCTTGCGGCGCAGCTTGTCGTTGTCCGGGGACTTCTTCATCGCGTTGCGCACGCCCTGGCTGGACCACTCCCGCTGGGTGCGGGCGCGGGAGACGAGGTCCTGCTTCTGCTCGGCGAACTCCTCGTACTTCTCCCGGGCCTGCCGGCGGAGCGTGGCGCGCTCCTCCAGGTAGGCCTCGTAGCCGCCGCCGTACACGTGGTTGCTGTGCTGGGCGAGGTCGAGCTCGAGGACACGGGTGACGCAGCGGGCCAGGAACTCGCGGTCGTGGCTCACCAGCACGACGCCGCCGCGCAGCTCCTGCACGAACGCCTCCAGCCGCTGCAGACCGTCCAGGTCCAGGTCGTTGGTGGGCTCGTCCAGGAGCACGACGTCGAAGCGGGAGAGCAGCAGCGCGGCCAGGCCCACGCGGGCGGCCTGCCCACCGGAGAGGGAGGTCATGAGGACCTGTTCCGGGGAGGCGGAGAGGTCCAGACCGAGGTCGGCCAGGACGGCGGGGATGCGCTCCTCCAGGTCCGCGGCGCCGGAGGCCAGCCAGCGGGTGAGGGCGGTGTTGTAGCGGTCCGCGGCGGCGTCGGTGACGTCCGGGTCGGCCAGTGCCTCGGCAGAGGCGTCCATCTCGCGGGTGGCCTCGGCGCAGCCGGTGCGGCGGGCGATGTACCCGGCCACCGTCTCCCCCGACACGCGCTCGTGCTCCTGCGGGAGCCAGCCGACGAAGGCGTCCGAGGGGGCGAGGGACACGGTGCCGGCCTGCGGGGCCAGGTCCCCGCCGAGGATGCGCAGCAGCGTGGACTTGCCCGCGCCGTTGGCCCCCACGACGCCGACGACGTCCCCCGGCGCGACGGTGAGGTCGAGCGCGTCGAACAGCGTGCGATGGCCGTGGCCGCCGGCCAGGCCGGAGGCGACGAGGGTGGCGGTCATGCTTCTCCTGGCTCGGGTGCGCTTCCCTGGGGCGGGTCACCGCCACACTGTCACAGATCCCCCGGGGCACCGCCCCCGGGCCCCGACTCCCGGATCTGCGGCGCGCTTCCTTCCTTGCCCTGACAGGGGGAGAGTCATAGCGTCGCCAGGGTCAGGTGCGCGGCTCCGCGCGGCGCACACGGCGCTCCAGAGAGGGAAGGCAGAGCACTGATGACTGAACCGGTGAAGTACACGCCCGACATCGAGCATTCGGTCGACCGCGAGGAGGACCTGACCCGCGAGATCCTGGCCCAGATGGGCGCGGCACAGCGCCGCGCGGCGGGAGAGCACAAGCACGCCCACCGCGACGCCCACGCCAAAAGCCACGCCGTCCTCAAGGCCACGCTGGAGGTGCACGAGGGCCTGGCTCCCGAGCTGGCGCAGGGCATCTTCGCCCGTCCGGGCACCTACGAGGCGGTGGCGCGGCTCTCCTCCGCACCCGGGGACATCCACACCGACCGCACTCCCGCCCCGCGGGGCTGGGCCTTGAAGGTGCTGGGGGTGGAGGGCAAGCGGCTGCTGCCGGATCTGGACAGCCACAATCAGGACTTCCTCATGGTGAACTTCCCGACGCTCGCCTTCGGCACCGTGGCCCGCTACAAGGAGATGCTGAGCCTGCTGGAGAAGAACTCCCAGTCCCCCGAGCTGCTGCAGCGCCTGACGACGGGCGCCGCGCGCGTGGTCCGGGGTGCGGTGGAGACCGTCGGGGGGACCCCCAGCGCCACCCTGGAGGGCCTGGGGCGGGACAACGCCCACGTCCTCGGCGAGACGTACTTCACCCAGGGCGCCCTGCGCTACGGGGACCACGTCGCGAAGATCTCGCTGGCCCCAGCGTCCGAGAACGTGCGCGCCCTGACCGGTCAGGACATGAAGGTGGAGGACTTCTCCTCGATCAGCGAGATCGTCGCCGACTTCTTCTCGCGTGAGAGCGCAGAGTACGTCCTGCGGGCGCAGCTGGCGACCGACCCGGAGCGCATGCCGGTGGAGGACGCCTCCGTCCTGTGGGACGAGGAGGAGGCCCCGCACCAGCCCGTCGCCACCCTGCGCATCGAGGCGCAGGAGAGCTACAGCCATCCCCGCCGCGTCTACGGCGACGACGCCCTCACCTTCAACCCCTGGAACGGCGTGGTCGAGCACCAGCCGTTGGGCTCCATCATGCGCGTCCGCAAGCGCGCCTATGAGCAGTCCACTCGCTTCCGCCACGAGTTCAACGACCGCCCGGCCCCCGAGCCGTCGTCGCTCGACGACATCCCGGACTGATCCCGGCCCCACCCCTCACCATTCACCCCAAAGGATTCTCGAAGGAGGACCTCATGACTGACCGCTCAGACCCCCGGCTCCAGGACGAGAGCCGTCTCGACGCCGTCAAGCGCGCCGTCGAGGACGTCGCCCAGGACGCCCCCACGCTGGCCAAGATCGCCCTCGAGGCGATGATCCGCGAGCACAACCCGGACCTGTCCGGCACGGCCGACTCCGCCGGCCGCGTGGGGATGCGCTCGGGCAAGGTCTCGGAGCTGACCGCGATCGCCCGCCTCAAGCCGGGCGGCGCCGAACGGCTGCAGCGCATCTTCGACCTGACCCGCGGCAACATGGACGGCGCCCAGCGCGTGTCCACGCTGCACGACATGCGCTTCGTCTTCTTCGACGACAACACCCGGATCCTCTTCGCCACGGCCTACGACGGCGACTGGGATGCGTACATCAACGACTTCGCCACCAAGATCCCCGAGCTGATGGACCTCCTCTTCCAGAACGTGGAGGGGTGGCCGGGCATCGACAGCCCGGCCGTGAAGGACTTCATCGCCGAGCACCAGATCACCGCCTCCGGGTGGTTCGTGGCGAACCCGCAGGTCACCGTGGTGGACACGCGTCGACTGCAGCGCACCGAGGACGCGGTGAACACCTTCCTGGACCAGATGGCCGGGCGCACCGACCTGGACGAGGACACCGCGGCCGCCCTGAAGCAGCTCACCGACACGATCTCCACCCCCGAGGCGGTGGATTACTGAGATGGGCGTGCTCAAGGACCTGAAGGAACGTTTCGATCGGGAGCGGGTCGAGCTGGACCTGGACGACATCCAGGGCCTGGTGCTGCGGTCGCGGCCTGAGCCCTACGTCGGCGCCCACGCCATGCTGACCGTGGAGGAGGCCGAAGGCGGTCGGGACTTCGTCCGTCGCCTGACCGAGTACGTGACCTCCGCGCAGGACTGGGCCGACGACCTGCAGTCCTGGACCGGCGTGGCGATCAGCTATGCCGGCCTGCGCGCCCTGGGGCTGCCCGAGGACTCCCTGGCCAGCTTCCCGCTGCCCTACCAGCAGGGGATGGCCGCCCGCGCTCAGCAGCTCATGGACACCGGGCCGAACGCCCCGGAGCACTGGGACGAGGCGTTCACCCAGGACGCCTGTCACATCGCGCTGACGATCTACGCGGCCGACGCCGACGCCCTGGACGCCGCCCTGGACCAGGCGGAGAAGGTGCTGGAGCACTCCACCGGAGTGACCCTGGTGGCCACCCACCGGTTCGGGGTCGACGAGCTGAACAAGAACCCCTTCGGCTTCCGGGACTCCATCTCGCAGCCGACGGTGGCCGGCAGCGGGGTGCGGCCACAGCCGGGCCAGGAGCGCTCCATCTCCGCCGGCGAGTTCATCCTGGGCGAGAACAGCGAGACCGGCTCCCCGCTGGCCGTGCCGCAGCCGGATGTGCTGGGCCGCAACGGGACCTACGTGGTGCTGCGCAAGTTCGCCAGTCGGGTGGGCGCCTTCAACGAGTACCTGGCCTCGCAGAGCCCGGACCCGGAGGAGCAGCACCGGATCGCCGCGAAGATGTTCGGCCGGTGGCGCAGCGGCGCCCCGCTGGTGCTCTCCCCGGACCACGACGACGAGGAGCTGGGCAACGACCCGGAGCGGCGCAACGACTTCACCTTCGAGGACGACCCGAAGGGCCTGATGTGCCCGCACTCCAGCCACATGCGTCGCCTCAACCCGCGGGACAGCGACCTGTCGATCATGACGGACGTGAACATCAAGCGGATCATCCGGCGCTCCTCGACCTTCGGTCCCGGGTGGTCGCCGGAGGTGAGCTCGGCCGACGACGCGAAGGAGGACCGCGGGATCTACTTCATCTTCATCAGCGCCCGGGCCTTCGACACGATCGAGTTCATGCAGCAGGAGTGGATCAACGGCGGCAACTTCGTCGACCTCGGCTCCGAGCGGGATCCGATCGTCGGTCTGCACGAGGACGACCCCACGGAGGGGCAGTTCACCATCCCCGCCGAGCCGGCTCGCAAGCGCATCAACGGCATCACCACCTTCAACCGGATGGCCGGGGGCGAGTACCTCTTCATGCCCTCGCTCAACGCCCTGCGGTGGATCGGTGAGGCGGGCTGGACCTCCGAGCAGTCGGACGCCGAGGCATGATGCAGCCTCCGTCCCCGGGCGGCCCCGCAGGCGCCCTGCCGTGGCAGGTGGACCTCGACTGGCTGTGGGGCACCCCGCCGGGCAACGACGGCTCCCCCGCGACCCTGCGGCTGGACGTCGTCGGCTCCGGGGCGGCCCGGGCCGCCGCCGCGTGGCTGAGCTCCCTGCCCGGGGACGAGGACGGCGTCCGGGGCAGGGGCGGCTGGCGTGCCGACCCGGGCGAGCAGCCCGGCGCGGACGACCACGCCGTCCTGCTGCTCACCTCGGCCGGTGAAGACGTGGCGGACGGGCTGGAGGACGCCGCCGACGACGCCCACGCGGCGCTGGCCGCCGTCGAGGGCCTCACCCTGCGGTGGACTCCCCTGCCCCGTGACCCGTCCCGCTGAGGCGCTCGCGCCCCGTGAGTAGGCTGGAGTGATGGCGACGGTACTTCTCGTGCGGCACGGCCGCACCACGGCCAACGCGACCGGACTGCTGGCGGGCCGCACCCCCGGGGTCAGCCTGGACGACCACGGACGGGAGCAGGCGGCCCGCACCGCGGATCGGATCGCGGCCGTGCCCGTGGCCGCGGTGGTGGCCAGTCCCCTGGAGCGGTGCGCGCAGACGGCCCGCGCCCTCCTCGATCGCCAGCCGGGGACGGTGCCCTCGCTGGTCGACGACGACCTCACCGAGTGCGACTACGGCCAGTGGCAGGGACGCGCGCTCAGCGACCTGGCCACCGAGCCCCTGTGGGCGACGGTGCAGACCCAGCCGTCCGCCGTCGTCTTCCCCGGCGGGGAGTCCATGGCGGGCATGCAGGCCCGCGCGGTGGCGGCGATCCGCCGGCACGACGCCGCGGTCGAGGCCGAGCACGGGCCCGGGGCGGTGTGGGTGGCGGTGAGCCACGGGGACGTCATCAAGTCGATCCTGGCCGATGCGCTCGGCACGCACCTGGATCTGTTCCAGCGGATCGAGGTGGGGCCCGCCTCCGTGTCCATCGTGAGCTACGGTCCGAGCCGCCCGCGGGTCTGGGCCACCAACACCGACGCCGGGGACCTGTCCTGGCTGGCGACCCTCGGCCCGTCCGACGACGCCCCGGTGGGCGGCGGCGCGGGCACGGGCGCAGGCACGGGCACCGGTGCAGTGGACAAGCAGACGCCTAGGATCGTGGCATGACTGATGCACCTGCCCCCGCCCATGAGTTCGACTGGCCGGATCGCGTCGTGATCGGGACGCTCGGGCGTCCCGGAGCCCGCACGTTCTACCTGCAGGTGCGCACCGGGCCCCGGCTGGTGAGCCTGGCCCTGGAGAAGCAGCAGTCGGCCCTGATGGCGGAGATGATCGACGAGATCCTCGACGATCTCATGGCGCTGGAGGGCAACCCGCACAGCGTCCCGGCCAGCACGCCCGTGGAACTCGTGGACAACGATCCGCTGGACCCGGTGCAGGAGTGGTTCCGGGTGGGGGCCATCGGCCTGGGCTGGGACCCCACCACCGCGCAGGTGCTCATCGACGCGCACCCCCTCTCCGACGACGACGCCGACCCGGCGCCCGAGGCGGACGCCGAGGCCGTGCGCGTGCGCATGCCCGTCGGCGCCGCCCGGGCGTTCGCCCGGCGCACCCGGGAGGTCGTGGACGCCGGCCGTCCGGTCTGCTCGGACTGCGGCCAGCCCATCGACCCCGACGGCCACGACTGCACCCTCCCCGACTCCTGATGAGCGCCGCGGACGTGCCCGCCGGCGAGCTGATGGCCGGGGAGCTGACGCTCACCGGCCGCATCACGACGGCGTCCAACGCCACGTTCCTCGGCGCGATCGGTGACACCCCGGTGGTCTACAAGCCGGTGGCCGGCGAGGCCCCGCTGTGGGACTTCCCCGCGGGCACCCTGGCCCGCCGGGAGGTGGCCGCGCACCTGGTGTCCGAGGCGCTGGGGTGGGACATTGTGCCGCGCACCTGGCTGCGCGACGGCCCGTTCGGTAAGGGCATGGTGCAGCTCTGGCAGGAGCAGGATCCTGAGCAGGATGCTGTGGACCTGTTCCCGGCGGACCAGGTGCCGACCGCGGGGTGGCTCACGATCCTGGAGGGCGAGGACGAGGACGGAAACCGGCTGGTCCTGGCCCACGAGGACTCGGCGGCGCTGCGCCGCATGGCGGTGTTCGACGTGCTCGTCAACAACGCCGACCGCAAGGGCGCCCACATCCTCGCCATGCCCGGCGGCCACCGCCACGGCGTGGACCACGGGCTGACCTTCCATGTGGCGGACAAGCTGCGGACCGTGCTGTGGGGGTGGCTGGGCGAGGCGCTGAGCGAGGAGGAGCGCGACGGCGTCGCCCGGGTTCTCGACGGGCTCGACGGTGAGCTGGGGCGGGGGCTGGCGGAGCTGCTGAGTGCCGTGGAGATCGGCGCCCTCGCCGAGCGTTCCGCCGGCTTACTCGACGACGGGACCTTCCCTGCCCCGAGCGGGCTGACGCCGGCCGTGCCTTGGCCGCTGTTCTAAGCGGCCTGAGGCGTCAGCGCGTCCGGCTGATCGTGAAGTCCAGCGAGTTCTCGCCGACGCCGGCGAGGATCGGCCCGGAGACGGGGAAGGGCAGGTCCTGGAACGCGTTGCCTGACACGGAGATCTCGCTGCTGCGCAGGGTGGTGTCTGTGGAGCACGTCGAGGTCCACGTCCGCGTCTGGCAGCCCACGAGGGCCGCGGCGGTCAGGCCGAGGCCCAGGAGCGAGGTGGTGACTCGTGTGCGCACGGCGCCCACCCGATCGGAGATCCCAGCGGGCGTCCAGCGCGGTCGCAGGGACGGCGGGTGCACTCAGTCCACGAGCCCCGCCGCGGCACCGGCCGCGCGGTAATCCGCGGCGAGCGAGTCCAGGGTGGCGTGAGCGTTGAGCCCGCTGGGGTTCGGCGCCACGAACAGCCGCGTGCCCGGCCACGGTGTCTGCTGCTCCCCCAGCGCCGCCTTCGGGCGTCCGAACGCCTGCCGGTAGGCCGTCACCCCCAACACGGCGACGACGGCCGGCGCATGCGCGGCCACGAGCGCGTCCAGGCGGGCGGGGGCGGCGGCGAGATCCTCCGCGGTGAGCTCGTCGGCGCGGGCCGTGGCACGCGGGACGAGGTTGGAGATCCCAATGCCGCGGGCGTGCAGCTCGGCGAGGTCCTCGGCCTTGTAGCCGTCGGAGGCGTCGATCAGGTGTCGGGTGAGCCCGGCGCGGTGCAGGGCCGGGTAGAAGCGGTTGCCGCGGCGGGCGAAGTGCGCACCGGTGGCGGCGGTCCACAGGCCGGGGTTGATGCCGATGAACAGCAGCCGCAGCGGGTCTGGCAGCAGGTCGGGGACGGTGTGGTCGCGGAACTGCTGGAGCTCGGCCTGGGTGAAGCGCATGTCAGTAGTGATACCTCGCCTGGAGGATGATCAGGTCCTCGCCGTCGACGAGGTAGACGAGCCTGTGCTCCTCCGTGATGCGCCGGGACCATGCCCCGGCTGCGCCGTACTTCAGCTGCTCGGGCTTGCCGATCCCCTCGAAGGGATGACACAGGGCGGCGTCGATGAGGGTGTTGATCCGTTTGAGGACCTTGCGGTCCGTGGTCTGCCAGTGCGTGTAGTCCTCCCAGGCGGAGCGGTCCCACACGAGGCGCACTCAGGCGTCCCCGTCCAGGCGGTCCAGAGGGTGCTCCTCGACGCTCCCTGCGCGGGCGCGCTCGTAGGCGTCCAGCAGCCGGCGGGCGTTGGCCGGGGAGCGGAACAGGTAGGCGGTCTCCTGCCAGGCCGCGTACTCGTCCGCGGGCATGAGGACGGCGTTGCCCCTGCGGGAGACGATCTCCACGGCCTCGCGGTCCGCATTCACTCGCTCGATGAGTGGGAACAGGGTCTTGCGGGCTTCACTGGCACTGATGGACATGCGGGCCTCCTCAGGCGCGTCGTGGTACCTGCTTATGGTACCAGTCGGTGAGGTGGAACTCAGGAGGCACCCTGCGGGATGCAGAGGACCATCGAGACGACCGAACCCTGTTCGTCAGAACATCGCCGCTGAAGTCCCATCGGTCCTACTCTGGCTGGAATCCCCTGCCGCACAAAGGACTTCCGATGACTGGAATACCGTTTCTGCTCGTCTTCATCCTCGCCATCGCCCTGATGATCGTCATGATCTCCCGATGGAAGATCCACCCCTTCCTCTCGATCATGGTCGTCGCCTTCGCCTTGGGGATCATCGGTGGGATCCCGCTGGTGAAGTCGACCGGCGCCGAAGGGGAAGCGCCCGTCAAGGGCATCGCCGACGTGATCGGGGAGGGATTCTCCGGGATCTTCACCTCGATCGGCATCGTCATCATCCTGGGCACGCTCATCGGACTCATCTTGGAGCGCACCGGCGGTGCCTTCAGGATCGCCGATGCGCTCGTGAGGGTCGTCGGCAAGCGCTACCCCGTCCTGGCGATGCAGCTCATGGGCTGGGTGGTCTCCATCCCCGTGTTCTGCGACTCCGGCTTCGTCATTCTCAACCCCATCCGCAAGGCCTTGGCCCGTCGCACCGGGGCGTCACCCGTGGCGATGACCGTGGCCCTGGCCGCGGGCCTGTACACCTCGCACGTCTTCATCCCGCCGACCCCGGGGCCCATCGCAGCCGCACAGAACCTCGGCATCGGTGACCACCTTCTGTTGGTGATCGGCCTCGGCGTCCTCGTCTCGATCCCCGCACTCCTCGTCGCGTACCTGTATGCCCTCTACATCGGCAAGAGGGTGACCTCCCCTGAGGAGACCGGCACGGAGGACGCGGATGAGCTGGAGGCGGCCTACGACGCGCTTCGCCGGTCCTACGGGCGGATGCCTGGGACTGCTGCGTCCTTCGCGCCCATTGTCGCCCCCATCCTGCTCATGGCTCTCGGCTCGCTCGCATCCGTCCTGAAGTGGACCGGCCCCGCGGGTGACTTCGCCCGGTTCCTCGGCACGCCGATGATCGCGCTCGCCGTCGGCACCCTCTGTGCAGTCGGCGTGCTGTTCAGCGTGCGCCGGGGTGAGACGTTCTACGACCTGACAGAAGAGACCCTTCGGGTCGTCGGCCCCATTCTGTTCATCACGGCGGCCGGCGGTGTGCTGGGGCGCGTCATCACCGCCACCGACCTCGTCACCTTCATCGAGAGCAACGCTGCGCGGTTGTCGGTCATCGGACTGTTCTTCCCCTTCCTCGTCTCCGCCGTCCTGAAGACCGCGCAGGGCTCCTCCACAGTGGCACTCACGACCACGTCGGCCATGGTCTTCCCGATGCTGCCCGCACTGGGCTTCGAGACCCCGGTGGCCAGCGCGCTCGTGGTCATGGCCATTGCGGCCGGCGCCATGACCGTCTCCCATGCCAACGACTCGTACTTCTGGGTGGTCACCAACTTCAGCGGCATGACGCCCTCGCAGGGCTACCGCACCCAGACGATGGTCACGCTCCTGATGGGAGTCACCTCCATCGTGTTCATCTGGCTCCTCGGCCTCGTCCTCGTCTGACCCCGTCACCTGACTTAGGAGATCCACGCGTGCAGCGCATCATCGTCATCCCAGACTCATTCAAGGGGGCCCTGTCGTCGCGGGAGGCGGGCTCCGCGATCGCGGCGGGTCTCGCGTCGGTCACCGACGCCGAGGTCCTCGTGGTGCCCATCGCCGACGGCGGGGAGGGCACCGTCGAGGCCTTCGTGACTGCCGCAGGAGGCGCCTTGCGATCCGCGACCGTCTGCGGGGTGTTCTACGGCGAACGCGTGCCCGTCCATTACGGACTGATCGACCCGGACGTGGCGGTGGTGGAGACAGCCTCATGTGCCGGGCTCCCGCTCGCTTCCGGACGCGAGGACACGGGGCGGGCCACGACGTTCGGAGTCGGCGAGCAGATCCTCGACGCGGTGTCCGCTGGCGCGCGCAAAGTCATCGTCGGGGCCGGCGGGAGCGCCACGACGGACGGCGGCACGGGCGCTGCCGCCGCCCTCGGCGTCCGGTTCCTCGACGCCGCTGGTGAGGAGTTCGTCCCGACCGGCGACACCCTCACCCGGATTGCGCGGATCGACTCCACCCCGGCACGAGACCGGCTCCGCGACGTCGACGTGGAGGTGATGTGTGACATCAGCAACCCCCTCACGGGATCGCAGGGTGCAGCCCACGTGTTCGGCCCCCAGAAGGGGGCGGATCCTGCATCAGTGGCGAGCCTGAATACCGGCCTGGTTCATCTCGCCGGCATCGTCGAGCGAGACCTCGGGGTCGCGATCGACGCGCTCCCCGGTGCGGGAGCGGCGGGGGGTCTCGCCGGTGGCCTGCACGCCTTCATCGGGGCCACCTTGAAGCCGGGTATCGACGTCGTCCTCGAGACGGCGGGTTTCCATGACCTCATGAAGACCGCTGACCTCGTCATCACCGGTGAGGGGCGCATCGACGGCCAGTCCCTGGCCGGGAAAGTGCCGATCGGCGTGGCCCAGGCCGTGCGCGCAGCCGGTCGTGCGATTCCGGTGATCGTCCTCGCCGGCTCCGTGGGACAGGACGCGGACACCCTCTACGACGAGGGCATCACCGCGATCGTGCCCATTGGCCGCGGCCCCCAGGACCTGGCGACAGCGATCCGCCGTACGGCAGAAGACCTGACCGCGACCGCCCGCGACGTCGGGCGCCTGGTGATGGCCTGCTCCCCCGCCGGGCTCACACGTTGAGGAAGGCGAGGACGGGAACCGGTTGGTCCTGGACCCGGAGGCCACGCCGCATGGCGGTGTTCGACGTGATCGTCAACAACGCCGACCGCAAGGGCGCCCACATCCTCGCCATGCCCGGTGGTCACCGGTACGGCGTGGACCACGGGCTCACGTTCCATGTGAACGACAAGCTGCGGAGCGTGCTGTGGGGATGGATCGGTGAGGAGCTGAACGAGGAGGAGTGCGACGGCGTCGCCCGGGTTCTCCACGGGCTCGACGGTGAGCTGGGGCGGGGGCTGGCGGAGCTGCTCAGTGTCGAGGAAGTCGAAGCCCTTGCCGAACGCTGTGCCCAGGTGCTCGACGACGGGACCTTCCCGGCACCGAGCGGGCTGACACCAGCCGTGCCTTGGCCGTTGCTCTAAGACGCCGCCGTAGGTGCCGATGCTTGTCCACAGGGGCGGATAACCTGGCGGCTGCAGTACACGGCCCACAGGATCACAGCGAGTCATGTGACGACCGCCAGTCAAGGGGGCCCTGTGCGAACGCCTGCGCAAGACCCCCCGGGGAGGCGTCACGGTGTTGCGATGCTGGCAGCACACGGCTTCCACATATCACTTTGCATGCGCCTCACCGCGCCCTCTGGGGCTAATCGCGATGCCCCTATGCATGCAAAGTGCGAGCCACTTCCACAGCATACCCTGATCTCGTGGTCGCTCTACCGCACGCCATTCGCATCTGCCTTCGGGCACGTATGTTTCGATTCTGCTGAGGACCCCGTTACGCCGCAATGAAAGTGCGGGCTGCGTCACGCCTGCGTAAGTGAGATGGCGACTGCGCAAGGATCCCAATCCTCTCACCCGTGGCGATTACCGCCGAGACGGCAACGCAGGAATCCAACTCCGGAACGCCTATCTCAGTGGACAATTCACGCAAGCAAAGTTGGGCTCGCAGGGTCGTCATGAGGGCAGCGCACGCAAGTGGCAGAAGGGCAACGCAGAACGAAAGGGAGGAATGACCGGACGCAAATCACTGCGACTTTCGACACAGCCACCGTTTGTTAGCATAATAGATCAGATAAAGCCACGTGGAGGCGAATCAAATGCAAACATCATACGCAAAGATATGCCAGTACCGGTGACCCCACAGGGGGGCAATTGTGGTACCGTGGCGGATCAGCGAATCGGTCTCCCATTAGGGACTCGTGGAGTCAAGCGATTCACTCCGCCCGAGCCGAGTCAGCCAACCAACCAACCCCTAAAGATTTCTATTTTACATTCCTCGCATTGCGAGCGTTGTATGTTGCGACCACTGCGTTAATGTCGAGGCCCTCGTTCAACGCTTTCCGCGCGCGGTCTAGGGCCCGATTGCTCAGCCCCTGCCATGCAATGTTTCCCTTAGGAGTCGTTCTGCATCTATAACAGGCCGGATCTGCCTTGAGATCAAGATAATGAATCATGGCATATCCCTGATGCCGAGTCAGCCCGAGCTTCTCCCCTAGCTTGCTTAACTTGAGTGAGTACCGATCGAAGGTGTCGACTTCCCGGTATGCGGCAGCATCTTCACCCTCCCGCGCTAGCCGAACAGCAACTTCCCCTCGTTTCGAATCAATCCTGAGACTGATCTCCTGGACCTGATCCGAAGGGCGTGGCGACCCGACTAGCTGTAGGCCAACCACGCCAGGAAACGCCGATGTCCAGTCGGAATTCTCCTTGAGGTTCCGCAGGGTCCGGTTGATCTCCGATTCTGCCGGCGGCTCCGTCTCTCCTCGAGCTGCGCGATCAAGAGACATGAGCGGCAACACTCGCGCCCTTGCCTCCGCGCGGCGCCGCGTGCCAGGTCGGAGCAGCTTTGCAATTTGCTCGGCCTCCCTCCCGACGACGAGGCCGACGTCAGTGGGCGGGGTGGCCGATACAGGGAGCACGCGCCCCGGCATCACGTCGGTGAGATCCTGACCGGTAAGACTGAGCAGCACTTTGCGGAAGATTGTCACAGCCGATCGCAGGTGCAGCCACAGAACATCGTCACTCATCACAATGACGTCATGGGTCGCGGTGTCTCGATCGTCCTTGAGAGCGAGCAGGACAACTCGGTCTCCGTCATCGATGAGCCCCAACGAGGTCTCCGCGATGGCCACACACTTACCGAGGTCGAAGGAACGATCGCTTCCGGAAAACTTAACCTTCTTGCGCTGCTCGTAGATCGCGGCCTTCAACAGCATCTCGAAGGCGTGTGCGGCCATCATGACCGTCGCGTGCTCACGCCCTGTCGGGCTTGGTCGATTGAACAGCTCAATAGCGAGGGTCAGCGACTCTACGGCGGTCTCGACGTACTGTTTAGTTTTTCGGGCAACCATGCGCGGGTGACCTTCTTATTCCGTCAGTACTTGTTTGATTAGTGATGCGATGTCGTCCCGCTGCACCTGATCGCGGAACGTAACGTCGATGCCCTCGGAGCTCATCGATTCGAAGAACCGCCGTGCTGCCCCCATCCTTAACTTCTCGCTATCGCGGAGGTCCGAGTGCCTCTTGACGTCCTTTGTCTCGATGATGAAGTTCAGGGACAGTCCGCCGTCCTCGCGCCTGAGCACGTACATGAAGTCCGGGCTCGTAGTGCCGCCGAAGTACAGAGGCACCTTGATCGACCGGCGCGGGATCTTCCCGAAGACAATGACCTCGTCGAGCTTCGAGTCGCGGATGGTTTCGGACTCCTTCGGTGAGTCGTACACAAACGCGTCGTACAGGAACTTGTCCGGCACGATGGCCTTGTCGTCGCGGAAGACGCCGATGTTGCCCTGCGTGATGCTCTCGAGCGGGGCACCATCTGCATCGGTGAGTTCCGTGCCGAGTACGAGCCCCTCGATCTTCGAGTACGTGAACCGCTCGAGGTAGTTACACTCCATCCACTCCGTGAACCCAGCAACAAACTCATGCAGGGTCGCCTTGTTGAAGAAGTCGGCGGGGAGGCTCTTCTTCGCGTCGAGGCGGACGAGCCCCGCGTGGACACGATCGATCGGGAGTCCCGTCTGAGCACGGACACGCTTCAGCCAGTCGCCGTACGGCATCGTCTCGGTTGCGTTGAAGACCTTCTTCGTCTCCGTCCGAACCTCCAGGGACGAGCCCTCGTCAGCCTGCACGACGACATCTTGCGCGAATCGACCGAACTCGTGCCGGTAGATATCAGCGCCCAGCACCTCGTCGATGCACTCATCCATCTCGTCGGCCGCGAGCTCGTCGAGGCGGAGGTAGTACTTGGCGTTCAGCGTCTCCCAGAGGTCCTTGAGCGCGGAGTACCGCTCGGAGCGAATGCCGACCTTAACCTTCTGATTTCCCTTCACCACCTTGTCAGGCTTCAGGCCCGTCTTGTTGAACGCGGGGTAGGCAGCGAACAGGTCATCTTCGCGCCCCGGGACGACGTTCTTGTCGGGATCGACGAGCCCCTGCTGCAGGAGTTCGATGAAGAGTTCCGTCTCCGTCTTGCCGAGCTCGTCGGCGACCTTGGGCAGTAGCTCCTTCACCTTGGCTGGGCCCACGGCGACGTCGGAGTTGATCTCGTCGACGAGAGACTCGGCGAACTTTTGCTCCGTGTAGTCGATGAGGTAGGTGAGGTAGAACTGCTCGCCCGCGAGACGAGTGCCTTTCGCGTCCACGGGCAACCGGAGGCCACGGCCTACCTCCTGGAGCTTCGAGATCTCCGATCCGGACGACCGGAGCTTGACGATCTGGAACACGTTCGGGTTGTCCCAGCCCTCGCGGAGCGTCCACTTCGAAAACAGGAATCGACGAGTGTTCGGCGCACCGTTCGCCGTCTCGAAGGACAGCATCGCCTCCTTATTGCGGAGGATGTCGTCGACCTCGCGTTGGATGGCCTCGTCGGTGGTGGAGTTGTCCGCGGAGAAGTATCCGCCGTTCGTCGCCTCGACATCAGCAAGCGACGCGCGCAGGTAGGCGACGTACTCCTTCGCGACGGGCGAGGAGTCGCCCTCGCGCTTCTCGATCTCCGCGGTGAGCCGTGCGGTGAGGAGCTCCTCGAAGCGCTGTCTGAGGTGCCCCTTCGAACCGTCGCTGCCGCGATAGGACTCGATCGAGTCGATAAAGAACAGAGTGAGGGTCTTGACCTTGGACGAGCGGCGGAAGTTCTCCCACTCGGTCTCGAAGTGGTTCTCCAGTGCCTGTCGCATCATCAGGCTCTGATAGGTGTCGGAGTAGACCCGGGCCGAGAGGATGTCCCCCGTCCCTAGCGCCTGACCGTTGGACAGCGTGACGCCGGACTTGATCGTCGGGTTGTCGGTCTTGCCGATCCCCTCGATTGTGATGCCCGCGAATGCGCCGTCGGCGATGCCGAGCGACTCCCCCATATCGAAGGTGAGCGACTTCCCCGTACCGATGTTCTGGAACGTGGCCTGCTTCGGCTTTCGCGCGGAGAGACTAGTTGTTGTGGGTCATGAGGTTCTTGCCACGAGGCGCCGGCTGAGATGAGACGAGTGGGCGTGTCAGATGGTCTGTGTAAGCCGTACCGAGAGGAACGGTAAGAATCATGACCATGATCGACGAGAAGAACCCAGGCGAGCCCTCGGGCCAGGACCTGGTCGAGCAGCTGAAAGCCTCAGGGCAGCTTGATGCCCTGTTCGCGCAGATCGACGCGGGCGGCGTCGAGCTCACCGGTGACGGCGGGTTCGTGCCCGCGCTGGTCAAGGCCGCGCTCGAGCGGGGCCTGCAGGCCGAGCTGACCAGCCATCTGGGCTACGAGAAGGGCTCGAGCGAGGCGCCGAAGCACGCCAACTCCCGCAACGGGACCACCCCGAAGACCGTGGAGTCCGAGGTCGGGCCGATCGAGCTGGACGTCCCGCGAGACCGGGGCGGGTCGTTCACCCCGCGCCTGGTGCCCAAGGGCCAGCGGCGCCTCGGGGGCCTGGATGACATGATCATCAGCCTCTATGCCGGCGGAATGACGATCCGGGACATCCAGCACCACCTGGCCTCCACGATCGGCACGGACCTGTCGCACGAGACGATCTCCAACATCACCGACGCCGTGAGCGAAGAGGTCCTGGCGTGGCAGTCGCGGCCGCTGGAGGAGTTCTATCCGGTGATCTATCTCGACGCAATCCGGATCAAGATCCGAGAGAACAGCCAGGTCCTCAACCGTGCCGCCTACATCGCCGTCGGCGTGGACCTCGAGGGCATCAAGCACGTGCGGGGGAGCTGGGTCCAGGACACCGAGGGCTCGGCGTTCTGGGCCCACGTCTGCGCCGATCTCGCCAACCGGGGCGTGCAGGACGTGCTGATCGTGTGCTGCGACGGGCTCAAGGGCCTGCCGGAGGCGATCGAGGCGACGTGGCCGGACTCGATGGTCCAGACCTGCGTGGTTCACCTGATCCGGGCCGCGATGCGGTTCGTGGCCTACCAGGACCGCAAGAAGGTCGCCGCCGCGCTGAAGCCGATCTACACCGCCCCCAACGAAGAGACCGCGAGGAAGGCGCTGGCCGAGTTCGAGGCCTCCGAGCTCGGCACGAAGTACCCGTCTGCAGCCGCGACCTGGGCGAACTCCTGGGAGCGGTTCATCCCGTTCCTGCAGTTCCCACCCATGCTCCGCAAGGTCATCTACACGACCAACAGCATCGAGTCGCTGAACTTCCAGCTACGGAAGGTGACCAAGAACCGCGGCCACTTCCCCTCGACCGAGGCGGCGGTGAAGCTGCTCTGGCTGGCGATCTGCAACATCGAAGACAAACGCGCCGCCGAACGCGCTCGGGACCGGGGCAAACCCGCCGGCCAGCGCAAAGCCCAGGGCCGGCTCGTCGAAGGTCAGGCCGTCACGAACTGGAAGCAGGCCCTCGCCCAGCTCGCCGCGGCCTACCCCGACCGGATCAACCCCTACCTGTGACCACCCCGCTTACACAGACAAGTTGACACGCCCGCGAACGGCGAGCTCAGGCTTGGTGTCCCGCGCTCGGTTCGCGACCATGATCCTCCGCGCTGCACAGCTGGAGGCCCAAGATCTTCCGTTGTTGCCTTTGTCTTCAGATCCCACTGAACTGCGTGTCGTAGCGCGTGGCCATGCGCATGATCATCGAGTCGTAGTGAAAAGCGTCCCCCGGCTGCGGTGCGGGTCGGGAATGAACGACTTTCACAGGACTGTCATCGTTCCGAAGGTCGAGGACAGTTACGCCAATTGCATCAAAACCGATACCGATGGAACTGGAACGAGTCCGAAGAGTATTAAGGGTGTCCAACACCCGTTGACAATCACCGGGCTGCTTGTGAGAAGTGACAACGGGTTCCTGCCCGAGATGAATGCGCTCAACGTTTGCAGGGTTAGAACTTACAAACACGTCTGCGACATTAACCTGTGCGTATCCAATCGCCAAGGCTGTCTGGCTCTCACCGTGTACAGAGATGTGGGAACTGGTCAATTCATCATGAAGACGCGGAAGTGACTTGACGTGAGCAGTCATCGTGGCCTTAGCTTCTAGAGCCACCAGAACCGACCCGACAGGCGCCACAGGAATATCTGGTAGCGACGTCAGCTCGCCCATCTCTTCTCCGGAGAGGTTCATGTTGTAGCGCTGCGCGAGAGAGACCAGGGACTCGCCGCGGGCCGATGTCGCCGCTCCTCCTGGTCGGGCGATGACCAAGTCAAGCACCTTGCTCTTCTTCGTTTCGAAATCACTCAACTTCAGATTGACACCAAGGACAATCTTGCCGTCGCGGGCATGTTGCCGCATCACACTCGACGAGCGAAGCAAGTCGAAGGCGACGCCCCAACTGGCCACTTTTCCATGACGATCTGATCGAGAATGATATTGCCAGCGAATTCCATATTTGGTGGGGTCTGCCGGTTCGCTCATGGTTCGAGCCAGAATATCGGGGCCAAACACGTTCATGCCTCCAACTTGGTAATCAGCTGATCTTCAGTCAATGCCCTGTCCGCCTCAGCCACAGCCTCGCGGAATCCCGGATATCGGCCCAAGTTCCCCTGGAGAAGGCGCGAACGGAAACCCGACACCGCACGCCGGCTCAACGCCGGGGCTGACGACACGTCAACATGCTCCAGCAAGTGCTCATACGGTTCCAGAGTGGGAAATTCGCTGGCCTCCACTCGCCATCGCTTCCCGCCCATACCAGCAGCAGCGTTCGGCCACTGCCTGGATGAGCCCCAATCGACGGAGGGGCACACCACTTCGCCTGGCGCGAAGACTCGCCGAGCCACCCACTCTGCAACACGCACCGAGACTGCATTGCCAAGGAGTTTGCTCCGGGTTCCGCGCGTCCGCGCAGCGCTCAAGCCGAAGTCGAGATCAGTCCACCCGCGGGGGAACCCCTGCAATGATTCCATTTCTGCTTCCCTCGGCACCACCAAGGCGCGAGTGGCGTCCTCCGCGCCACGGACCCAAATGGCAGGAGGTGAAGCGATGCCGATCGTGGAGCCACCCTTGAGCGTCGGAATCGCGTCGGGTGCCCACCCCAATCCACCCTTACCCTCCGTCCAGTAGAATCCAAAGGCGTCGGAGGAATAATGATCATCAGGGCGTGACGCCGCCTCGTCCGCAAAAAGGACCTCCGACGGGTTGAGGTTCACCGAGGCAACAACGATTACACGACGGCGCCTCTGCGGCAGTCCCGTAAAACGAGTGTCGACGACCCGGTAAGCCCAAGAGTATCCAAGGGTCTCCATCTCCTGGACCAGGAACTCCATCGCAGCACCCTTGTCGAGGGCCAGCATGTTGGGGACGTTCTCAATGAGCAGTGTGGGAAGTCGTCGTCCAGCAGAGATGCGACGCCGAAGCAGCTCGAACAAATGCGTCACCAACCCGGACTGCTCCCCGCGAATGCCCGCAGTTCGACCTGCCTGTGAGAGATCCTGACAGGGGAACCCAGCGGAAAGTATGTCAGTTGCCTCCGGCAGGGATGCCAGCTCTCGAACGTCTGGGTGCAGCTCAGCACCGGGAAACCGATTCTTCAGAACGATTTGAGCAGGGGCCCAAGACTCACACAGAAGATCTGTCTCGACCTTTGATCCCAACGCATTGTGGAAGCCCTGCTCAATGCCACCGATACCTGCGAATAGACCCGTCAAGTGGACCATACGACGCCTACCTCTCTGCATGGCCTGGTGGGCCATGACCTACGACTCTACCCGTGTCCAGCTCGGCCCCACATGGAGCCGCGGGACGGTGAGATGCTGTCTGAGGCCATCGTCTCGCGCACCCCGGACACGTTAGGCGAAACTGCCCACGAGCGGTCCACCGCACTCAAGGTTCTCCTCATTCGGTGCGGACCGCACGCCTAATGACAAGCTCAGGGTTCTTGTCCACCGTCGTGAAGATCGGGGCGGGGCTCCACTCGCCCTTGGGATACGTCCAACCAGTCAGATCAGGCCCCTCACCGCAGCAGGTCCTTCACGATCTTCCCCGTCCCGTTCTTCGGCAACGAGTCCATGAGCGTCACCGGCTGCGGCCCCTTGTACGAGAGTAGGCGCTCGCGCACGAACGCGGAGAACTCGGCCTCGGCGACGTCGGGGTGCACATAGAGCGCATCCTCGACCTCGCGCGGGTACACGTTGTAGCCGTTGCGGATGTTGATGTCCTTCAGCCGGCCCACGATCCGGTAGTAGCCCTCCTCGTCCCGCCGGGCGAGGTCGCCGGTGCGGAGCCAGCCGTCGTCGTCGAACGCGGCGGCCCCGGCCTCCGGCAGGCCCAGGTACCCGGACATGACCACGGGCCGGTGGATGCGCAGCTCGCCGGGGGTCTCGGTGTCCCTCTCCGGCACCTCCACGCCCTCCGGGGTGACGATGCGGAACTCCACACCCTCCAGCGGCCGCCCCACGGTGCCGGGGCGGCTGGGGCCGTCCATGGGGTTGAAGCACACGGGCCCGCAGGACTCGGACAGGCCGTAGGCCTCGCGCACCGGCACGCCGAAGGCCGCCTCGGCCTCGGCCTCCCGCAGCGTCTCCACGGCCAGTGGCGCGCCGCCAGAAAGCACGTAGCGCAGCGCGCCGATCAACTCACCCGAACTCCGCCCACACCCGCCTCTCCACCCCATCCACGGTCATCACGCCGCCGTGCGGCAGCACCCACTGCGGCCGGGTGTGGCCGAACGGGACGCCCACGCACACCACCGCGTCCGGGTTGTAGCGCCCGACCTCCTCCACCACCACATCGGCCTGCTCCGCGCTCCGCCGCGCCCGCTCCTCCGCACCGCGCGGCGCCTCGAAGGAGCTCGTCGGCGGGCGGGCCGCCAGCACGGCGTCCACGGCGCCGAGCACGCCGCGCTCCCCCAGGATCCGCAGCAGCCGCCGCACCTCGCCGGCGCTCGGCAGCTCCTCGCTGGTCTCGATGAGCAGCACACCGCCCTCGAGCACCGCCATGTCCGCAGGCCCGCGGCCGGCCGCCATCACCCACGGCAGCACCTCGAGGCAGCCGCCCCACGTCCGGCCGGTCACCGCGCGCTGCGGCCCGGCCCAGCGCCACGGTGAGGCGCCCGCACCGGGCGCGCCGCCGACGCCGCGCGCGCCGTCGTCGTGCAGGCCCGGCACCGGCTCGCGCGTCCCGAACTCGGTGAGCGCCCGCGGGTCCAGCCAGTCGACGCCGTGGTCCTCCGACTCCCCCGGCTCCGTGATCTCCAGCCGCCCTCCCGTCAGCAGGGCGGCTCGCAGGGACGCGGCGTGCACCTCATCCACAGCCGGTCCTGGCCCCAGGTGCACCTGGGTGGACCCGCCGTAGAAGCTCGCCACCCCGTTGCCCCACAGCCACTGGTGCAGGTTGGTGTTGTCGCTGTAGCCGAGGAACGGCTTGGGGTCCGCGCGCACTGCGTCCGCGTCCAGGTGGCCGATCACGGTGATCTGGTCCTCCCCGCCCACCGTGGCGATCACCGCCCGGATCTGCGGGTCCGCGAACGCCGCGTTCAGGTCCCGCGCCCGGCTCTCAGGACTCGCCCCGAGCTGCCGGGTGGTGGGGTACTCGACCGGCTCCAGTCCGGTCACCTCGGGCAGGCGCCGCATCGCCTGCTCATGCACCGCGGGCGCGAAGCCGGGAGCCGCGAACGACGGCGAGACGACGGCGATCCTGTCGCCCGGCTGGGCCTTGGGCGGGTGGACGAGCGGCTGAGTCATACCGGGAGCGTAGCGAGAGGCCATCTGTCCGTCGTTCCTCTCGCTCAGGCCAGACGACCTGCGCCCGGACCGCCCGGCGCCCTTCACCCCTGGCGCAGCTCGCGGCGCAGGATCTTGCCCGTGGCGTTCTTCGGCAGCCCGTCCAGGACGGTCACCTCCCGCGGCTGCTTGTAGCGGGCCAGCCGCTCGGCCGCGAACGCCTGGAGCTCCTCCCCCGTGACGGCGCTGCCCGGGGCCAGCGAGACGAAGGCGGCGATCTCCTCGCCCAGCCGCTCGTCCGGCACACCCACCACGGCGGCCTCGACCACATCCGGGTGCTCGTAGAGGACCTCCTCCACCTCGCGGGGGTACACGTTCATGCCGCCGCGGATGATCACGTCCTTGAGCCGGTCCACGATCATCACGTACCCGGCCTCGTCCCGGCGGGCGATGTCCCCGGTGCGGAACCAGCCGTCCTCGTCGAACGCCGCCTCCGTGTCCTCCGGGCGGCCCCAGTAGCCGGCCATGATGCCCTCGCCCCGGATGCGCAGCTCACCGGAGGTCTCGAGGTCCTCCTCGGGCACCTCCGTGCCGTCCATCGCGACGATCCGGAACTCGAAGCCGTCCACCGGCCGGCCCACGGTGCCCGGGCGGGTCGGCGCGTCCACGGGGTTGAAGAAGCACGCACCCGCGTTCTCGGACAGCCCGTAGCCCTCCAACACGGGCACGCCGAACAGCGTCTCCGCCGCGCGCAGCGTCTCCACCGGCAGGCTCGCACCGCCGGAGAGGGGCATGCGCAGCCGCGAGAAGTCCGCCGGCTCGGTCCCGGCCTCACGGCGGGCCCGGGCCACGGAGAGGAACGCCCCGTGCATGGTGGGCACGCCGGGCAGGAACGTGATGCCGTGGTCCTGCAGCTGGTCGTAGGCGGCCTCCGGCACGAACCGCGGCATCAGGGACAGGGTGGACCCGGCGAACACCGCGCCGTTGAGCACCACCGAGAGCCCGAACACGTGGAACATCGGCAGCGCCGCGAACACGACGTCGTCCGGGCCGAGCCGGCCCAGACCGGTCGCCGTCGCCATGGCGTTGGAACGCAGGTTCGTGTGCGTCAGTCGGGCACCCTTGGGCCGCCCCGTGGTGCCCGAGGTGTAGAGCAGGACGGCGTCGTCGTCGGGGTCCCGCGGGGTGATCTCCGTGACCGGGGTGATGCCCTCGGCGTCGCACTCCCGCCCGACCGCTTCGAGATCCAGGGTGACCACCTCGACGTCGACGTTCCCGGCCACCCCGTCCACGGCCGGCAGCCCGGGCATGGCCCAGAGCATGCGCGCCCCGGAGTCCTCGAGGAAGTACTCCAGCTCACGGGCGGTGAACAGCGGGTTGAGCGGCACCATCACCGCGCCCAGACGCATGAGCGCCTCGTAGACCGCCACGAAGGCCGGGATGTTGGGCAGCATCATGGCCACCCGGTCCCCCGGGCCCACCCCGCGGTGGCGCAGCCAGCCGGCCGTCGCGGCCGTGACCTGATCCAGTTCGCGGTAGGTCATGCTGGCCTCGCCGATCCGCAGGGCAACGGCATCCGGCTGCCGGGCCACGGTGGCCGAGAGCAGCTCGGCCACATGACCCCGGCGCTCGGTGGGCCGGCCGACGGTGGTCGCGGAGGTGTCGGGGGTCTCGGAGTTCGTCACGGTGGCTCCTGATCTGGTCGGGGCGGTCATCGGAGGGGGGTCAGAGGAAGGCGGAGTGACCGGTGAGGCCGCGGCCCACGATCAGCGAGTTCACCTCGTAGGTGCCCTCGTACGTGAAGATCGCCTCGACGTCGCAGAAGAACCGGCCGAGCCCGACGTCGGCGAGGATGCCGTTGCCGCCCATCATCTGCCGGCCCAGCGCGGCCGACTCGCGGCACATCTGGGAGGTCTTCAGCTTCACCAGGGAGGCCTGCGTCATGGACACCTCGCCGGCGGCCTCCAGCTGCACCGCCCGGTGCGCCATGCCCAGGGTGGCCGCCAGGTTGGCCGCGATCTGCACGAGCAGGGACTGCACCAGCTGATGCCCGGCGATCGGGCGACCGAACTGGGCGCGCTCCAGCGCGTAGCGGCGGGCGGCGTCGAGGATGCCCTGTTGCGCGCCCACGGCCTGCCAGCCCAGGCCGTTGCGGGAGCCCAGCAGGATCACGTTGGTGTCCGCGAAGGTGTTGGCCTTCTCCAGCTTGTTCTCCGCCGGGACGCGCACGTCCGTGAAGGTGATGTCCGCGTTCTGGACGATCTTCACCGCGGTCTTGTGCTCGATCTTGGTGGCCTCGTAGCCGGAGGTGTCGGTCTCCACGATGAAGCCCTTGACCTGGTCGTCCTCCTCGTCCCGGGCCCACACGATCGCGATGCGGGACATGGTGCCGTTGCCGATCCACCGCTTGGCCCCGTTGATCACCCACTCGTCCCCCTCTCGGCGGGCCGTGGTGGCCATGCCGCCGGCGACGTCGGAGCCGTGCTCCGGCTCGGTCAGCGCGAAGCAGCCGGTGTACTCCATCGCGTACAGGCCCGGAAGCCACTTCTGCTTCTGCTCCTCCGAGCCCAGGGCCTCCAGGGTGGCCCCGACGAGGTCGTTGTGCAGGGCGAAGTACACGCTGAGGGAGATGTCCGCGCGGGCCAGCTCGGCCATCAGGTACCCGCGGAACAGCGGGTCCTCGGTCATGCCGCTGATGTGGTCGTAGCCCAGCTCCCCGACGCGGCAGGCGATCTCGTGCGGGAACTCGTCCCGGCTCCAGGCCTCCGCCACGTGCGGGGTGACGATCTCGGCCAGGGCGGCGCGGATCTCCGTGAGCTTCTCCTGCTGCTCGGGCGTCAGGAGGCGGTGGTACTCGAGGACGTCGACGTCGATCAGCGAGCGGGTGCGGGAATCCGTGGTGGTCATGAGGGGCTCCTGGAGGTCGTTCGAGGGGGGTGCTGAGTCGTGGGGGTCAGGCGGTGGGGCTGGCCAGGGCGGTGAGCGGGATGCCCCGCTTCTCCCCCCATGCCTGCCAGTGGGCGGCGTCGTGCCGGGAGAGGGCCTCGGTGAGCTGCGCGCGGACGTCCCCGTCCGCGTCCAGCCCGAGGCCCTCGACGAGCGCGGCCGCGAAGTGCGGCTCGAGCGCGCCGACGGCCACATGGCCCTCGGCCGCCGGATACACCCCGTAGTGGGGCAGGGCCCCGCCCAGGGGGCTGCGCGGGTCCGTCATGCGGTGCCGGTTGGGCAGGGCCAGGGCGTGCGCGGCCTCGGCGAGCGCCACCGTGGCGTGCCCGCCGTCCCCGTCCGCGCCGCGGGCCCACAGCAGGGCCAGCGCGGTGGAGACGGCCCGCTCGGCACCGTGCAGATCCGCCGCGAGGATCCGCGGCGGAGCCCCCGGCGCCAGCAGGCCCGCCGCGGCCTGGTAGTTGATGTCGTGGCCCGGCACGTCCGTGCGGTCCCCGGCGTATCCGGTGATGTCCACCTGGCAGATCCGCCGGTGGCGGGCGCGGACGGCGTCGGCGTCCAGGCCCAACCGGCGCAGCGCCCCGGAGCGGTGGGAGGTGAGGAACACGTCCGCCTCGGCCAGGATCTGCTCCATCTCGGCGACCCCGGCCTGGGACTTCATGTCCACCGTGCGCACCGACTGCCCGCGGTGCAGCTCCTCGTAGAGGGCCGGCACCAGGGTGGCCACGGGGTCCCCGCTGGGCGGGAGCACCGTGACGACGTCGGCGCCCAGCTCCTGCAGGCGCGCCGCGGCGGCGGGCCCGGGCAGGTTCAGCGCGATGGTCACCACGCGCACCCCGGCCAGCGGTGCGGCGCTCATCGGCCCGGCCCCTCGCCTCGCTCGGCCCGCTGCCGGAGGGTGTCGCCGGGACGGAACCGCTCGCCGTAGCGGTCGGCCAGCTCGTCGGCGCGGGCCACGAACGCGGCCGGCCCGCCCTCGCGGTGCGTCATGAACGTCACGGGCCCACCGGTGTGCGGCGGGAAGCCGATGCCGAACACGCCGCCGAGGTTCGCCGAGGGGGCGTCGGTGAGGACGCCGTCGTCGAAGCAGCGGGCCGTCTCGATGGCCATGCGGTACAGCAGGCGGTCCTGCAGGTCCTGCTCGGGCACGTCCGCCCCGGTGGCGAAGTGCTCGGCCAGGCCCGGCCACAGGTGCTTGGGGCCCTGTTCCGGGTACTCGTAGAAGCCGGCGCCCTGAGCGCGGCCCGGGCGGCCGAACTCGTCCACCATGCGCTCCACCACGCGCTCGCCCGGCCGCACCGGACGTTCACCGCCGGCCTCGGCGACGGCCTTCTCCTCCTCGCGGCGGATGTGCTGGATCAGGGTCAGGGAGACCTCGTCCATCATGGCCAGCGGGGAGGCCGGGAAGCCGGCGTGGCGGGCCGCCCGCTCGATCCGCTGCGCGTCGACGCCCTCCTCCACGAGGGCCGCGGCCTCGAGCACGAGCGTGCCGTAGACGCGGGAGGTGTAGAAGCCGCGCCCGTCGTTGACCAGGATGGGCAGCTTGCGGATCTGCTGCACCAGGTCGTAGGCGCGCTCCACCGTGCGCTGGGAGGTCTGCTCACCACGGATGATCTCCACGAGCCTCATCCGGTCCACCGGGGAGAAGAAGTGCAGGCCGATGAAGTCCTGGGAGCGCTCCCGCGGACCCTGCAGCAGGGTGATCGGCAGCGTGGAGGTGTTGCTGCACAGCAGGGTGTCCGGGCCGACCACCTTCTCCACCTCGGCGAACACCGAGTCCTTGAGCTCGAGGTCCTCGAACACGGCCTCGATCACCGCGTCCACGTGGGCGAGGTCCTGATAGTCCTCGGTGGGCTGCACGCGGGCCAGGACGGCGTCGGCGTCCTCACGGCTCATGCGCCCCTTCGCCACGCGCCCCTCGAGGAGGGCACCCACCCGCTCACGGCCGCGCTCGGCGGCCTCCAGGCTGACGTCCTTGAGCATCACGTCCACGCCGTTGAGCGCGAGCGCGTGGGCGATGCCCACGCCCATCATCCCGGCGCCCAGCACCGCCGCCGTGGTGATCGTGCTGCGCTCGCGGGAGGGACCGCCCAGGGCCGCGCCGGAGCGCAGCGCCTGCATGTCCGAGTGGAACGCCTGGATCATGGCGGAGGAGGTGTGGCCCGTCACGAGGGACACGAAGTACCGGGTCTCGATGCGCGAGGCGGTGTCGAAGTCCACCTGCGAGCCCTCCACCGCGGCGCTGAGGATCGCCTTCGGGGCGGGCAGGTCCGCGCCGTGGAGCTGCCGGCGCAGGGTGGCGGCGAACGCGGGCAGGCGGGAGGCGAAGGAGGCCTGGGCGGGGGTGCCGCCGGGGATCCTGAAGCCCTTGACGTCCCAGGGCTTCACGGCGGCGTCGGCGTCGGCGCGGTGCTCCAGGATCCAGCGCTTGGCGGCGGGCACCAGGTCCGCGGGGTCGGTCACGACCTCGTCGATGATCCCCTTCTCCATCGCGGCCCGGGCGTCGCGGGCGGTGCCCTGCAGCAGCCACTCCATCAGGGCGCGCTCCACGCCCACCATGCGCACCAGGCGGGTGATGCCGCCGCCTCCGGGCAGCAGGCCCAGGGTGACCTCCGGGAGGCCGACCTTCAGCCCCGGGTCGTCCACGGCGATGCGCCGGTGGCAGGCCAGGGCGATCTCCAGGCCGCCGCCGAGCGCCGTGCCGTTGATCGCGGCGACCACGGGGCGGCCGAGGGTCTCGAGGCGGCGCAGCTGGCCCTTGACCCGCTGCGTCAGCGCGAACACGGACTCCACGTCCTCGGGGCCGGCCTGGGCCAGGGAGTCCAGGTCGCCGCCGGCGAAGAAGGTCTTCTTCGCGCTGGTCAGGACGACGCCGGTCACCGTGTCCCGCTCCGCCTCCAGGCGGTCCACGACGGCGTCCATCGCGTCCTGGTACCGCTCGTTCATCGTGTTGACCCGCGCCTGCGGGTCGTCCATGGTCAGCGTGACGACGCCGTCGGCGTCCTGGTCCCAGGTGATCATGTGCTCACTCATGCCGGTGCTCTTCCTGCCGTGCTGGTCGGTCGGGTGGGTGGGGCGCTCAGACGCGCTCGACGATCGTGGCGACGCCCATGCCGGCGCCGATGCAGAGCGTGGCGATGCCGGTCCGCAGGTCGCGCCGCTCGAGTTCGTCCACGAGGGTGCCGAGGATCATGGCGCCGGTGGCCCCCAGGGGGTGGCCCATGGCGATCGCGCCGCCGTTGACGTTGGTCTGCTCCTCGGTCCAGCCCATCTCCTTCATCAGCAGCAGCGGCACGGCCGCGAACGCCTCGTTGATCTCCACGAGGTCGATGTCCGCGGCGGTCATGCCGGCCACCTCGAGGGCCTTGCGGCACGCCGGGGTGGGGCCGGTGAGCATGATGGTGGGCTCGGAGCCGACGACGGCGGCGGAGACGATCCGGGCCCGCGGGCTCATCCCGGCCCGCCGGCCGGCCTCCTCGGAGCCGATCAGCGTCAGCGCGGCGCCGTCGACGATGCCCGAGGAGTTGCCGGGGTGGTGCAGGTGCTCGATCCCCGCCAGCGAGCTGTACTTCTCCAGCGCCACGGCGTCGAAGCCCGCCTCCCGGCCCAGCGCCTCGAAGGAGGGCTTGAGCGTGGCCAGGGTCTCCACGGTCGAGTCGGGGCGGATGGTCTCGTCCCGGTCCAGCACGGTCATCCCGTTCATGTCCGTCACCGGGACCACGGAGCGGGCGAACCGGCCCTCCTGCCACGCCGCCGCGGCACGGCGGTGGCTCTGCGCGGCGAAGCGGTCCAGCTCTGCGCGGCTGAATCCCTCACGGGTGGCGATCAGGTCCGCGGAGACGCCCTGCGGGATGAAGTCGGTGGCCAGGGAGGTGGCCGGGTCCATGGCCCACGCGCCGCCGTCGGAGCCCATGGGCACGCGGGACATGGACTCCACGCCGCCGGCCACGAGCAGGGACTCCCAGCCGGAGCGGATGCGGGCGGCGGCCTGGTTGACTGCCTCGAGTCCGGAAGCGCAGAACCGGTTCAGCTGCACGCCGGCCACGGTCTGCGGCAGGCCCGCCTTGAGGGCGGCCACCCGGGGCAGGACCGCGCCCTGGTCGCCCACCGGGCTGACGCAGCCGAGGATCATGTCCTCGATGTCGGCGGGGTCGAGCCCCTCATGGCGGTCGCGCAGCGCGTGGGTCAGGCCGACGACGAGGTCGATCGGCTTGACCTCGTGGAGGGAGCCGGAGGGCTTGCCGGCACCGCGCGGTGTGCGGAGGGCGTCGTAGAGGAAGGCGTCCTGGGTCACGGGGTCTCCTGGGGTCGGGGTGGGTCTGGGGAGGTGGCTGGCCGGTCAGCGGCCGGAGGTGAGGGCGTCGGCGTAGTCGGCGCGCAGCTTGCGCTTGTTGACCTTCCCGACGCCGGTCCGGTCGATCTCCGTCACGAAGCGGACCTCGTCGGGCAGCTGCCAGGTGGCGAAGCGCTCGGCGAGTGCGGCGAGGACGGCGTCCTGGTCGACGTCGGAGTCCTCGTCCCGCACCACGAGGGCCAGGGGGCGCTCCTCCCACTGGGGGTGGGGGACGCCGATCACGGCGGCGTCGCGGACCCCGGGGACGGTCATGATGTGGTTCTCCAGGTCGATCGAGGAGATCCACTCGCCACCGGACTTGACCACGTCCTTCAGGCGGTCGGTGACCTTGAGGTAGCCCTCCGGGGAGAGGTAGCCCAGGTCCCCGGAGCGCCAGTAGCCCTCGTCGTCGAAGCCGGCCTCGGTGGCCTCGGCGTTGTCGGCGTAGGAGGTGGTCACCCAGGGCCCGCGCAGGCGGATCTCGCCCACGTTCTCCTCGCCGGGCGGCAGCAGCTCGCCCAGGGGGTCGGTGATCTTCACGTCCACCCCGACGACGACGAGGCCCTGGAACCGCTTGAGGTTCCACCGCTCATCCTCGGAGAGGGTGTCCATGAGGCTCGGCTTCATGCGGTTGAGGGAGACGATGGGCGAGGTCTCCGTGGCCCCGTAGGCGTGGATGACCTCCGCGCCGGTGAGCTCGTCGAAGCCGCGCATCATGGCCACGGGGGGCTCGGTCGCGCCGCACAGCAGGCGCACGCCGTCCATCCGTGGGGGCGTCTCGAGGGTGCGGAGGTGGTGGAGCATCGGCATGAGGATCGCGGGCGCGGCCGGGGCCACGGTGACGCCGTGGTCCACGAGGGTGGAGGTCAGCCACGGGGTGTCCGTGAGGTTGAACCGGCCCGGCAGCACCAGGCGCGCGCCCACGGCGACGGCGGCGAACGGCAGGCCCCAGCACTGCGCGTGGAACATGGGGGTCAGCAGCAGGGCGGTGTCCGCCATGGTCATGCCCAGGGTGGACACCACGGCGTGCGCGTGCAGCCAGGTGGCCCGGTGCGAGTAGAAGACGCCCTTGGGACGGCCGGTGGTGCCCGTGGTGTAGCAGGCGCCGGAGGCGGAGCGCTCACTCACGTTCGGCAGGTCCGCTGTCTCGAGCGGCTCCTGCCCGTCGAGGAGGGCCTCGTAGGAGAGGACGTCGCCGCGACCGGCCCAGTCGGCGGGGAGCTCGCCGTCGCCGGCCACGATCCAGCGGATGCCCCCGGGCAGGTGCGGTTCGAGCGCGGCGGCGAGCTCCAGGAGGGTCTCGTCCACGACGATCGTCCCCACCTGCGCGTGGGTGATCACGTAGGCCAGGTCCGTGGGCGCCAGGCGCAGGTTGAGCTGCACCATGGTCGCGCCCAGCAGCGGGACGGAGAAGTAGGACTCGAGGTGGCGGACGTCGTTCCACAGCAGCAGGCCGACCCGGTCCCCCGGCCCGACGCCCTCGGCATGCAGGGCCGCGGCCATGCGGCGCACCCGCTCCCACACGGCCGCGTAGGTGGTGGTCTGCCACGGGGAGCCGCCGCCGCGGGTGTGGATGATCTGCTGATCCCCGAAGGTCCGGGCGGCGTCCCGCAGGAGGCGAGTGGTGGTGAGCTGCTCGTCGTCGCCCATGGTGGACGGGGTGCCGAGGACGGTGTCGGTGGTCTGCATGGGTCCCCCTGGGAGGTGTGGTGGTCGCGGAGGCGGGCGGCAGTCATCTGTGACATGCCTCACTGGGCGTGTGTTGCACACTCAAGCACGATGTTGCACTAGCGTGCAAGAAGGGTGCGAGGGTCGTTTCGATCCCTGCCGTAGGGTTCAGCGAGCCCCCGCATCCTCGTCTCCCGACCACGGGCCATCCCATCCGCCGACCCAGCCCCGAGGACCCGATGAACACCCCCCTGCCCTTCGACCAGGACGATCTCTCCTCCCCCGCGCGCCTGCGCCTGGCGGCCCTCGAGCTGTATGCCGAGCGGGGGGTCGAGATGGCCAGCGTCCGCGAGATAGCGCAACGGGCCGGCGTCGCCCCCGGGCTGGTGCGGCACCACTTCGGCAGCAAGGCGGGGCTGACCCGCGCCGTCGATGACGACGTGCTGCGCCTGATCGCCACGACCCTCGACGAGGTCCCGCTCGTGGGCACCCCACAGGAGGTGTCCGCCGCCCGCGACGCGGCGTTCGCGGCCCTGCTGGCCGACCACCCGGTGGTGGGGGCCTACGTGCGCCGCTCGCTGCTGGAGGCCGGCGGGGAGACCGAGTCCCTGCTGGAGCGCCTCGTGGACCTGACCACGGGACAGACCGAGCGCCTGCGCCGGTCCGGCTTCGCCCCGCGGCGCAGCATGCCGACGTCCGTGTTCGGCACCGTCATCCGGCAGATGGGGCACCTGATGGTCGACCCGTCGGCGGACCGCATCTGGCGCCGGATCGCCGAGACCCAGGAGGACGCCGCCGAGCAGGCGAGCCCGCGAGTGCGGCTCGTGGTGGATCCGCCGCGGTGAGCAGGATCGCCTCCGACCGCGGCGGCGTCCGCGTACGCCTGCGCCGCCCAGTCCTCGCTGACCCCGACGAGCTCCTCCGGGTCCTCCTGGGTGGCCACGACGCCGGCCCGCCCGTTCCGGGAACGCCTGCGGTCGGTATGAGCGCACTTTGCAGGCTCAGAGCGACCGCACGCGTTCCAGGTCCGCGGGCGCCCCGCCCCCACCCGCCCCCGCCCCCGCACGCGCCGTTTCCCGAACGAAAACGCGAGGTGGGGCGTAGCCTGGCCGCCATGACCACCGTGTTCTACGACGACCAGGGCCGCCCCGAGCCGCCCTTCGCCGCGGGCGAGGCCGCCACCCTGCTGGGCTTCCTCGACTTCCTGCGCGCCACGATCGAGTGGAAGACGGCGGACCTGGACACGGCGGCGCTGCACCGCCGGCTGCCGGGGCACCCGTCCGCGATGACGCTCGGCGGCCTGCTCAAGCACCTCGCGTTCGTCGAGTTCTGGTGGTTCGAGGCCGTCGCCCTCGGCGAGCCCACCTCGGCGCCCTGGGTGGGAGCGGACTTCGACGCCGACCCCGACTGGGACTGGCACAGCGCGGCGCAGGACTCCGCGGCGGACCTGCGCGCCCTCTGGCAGGGCCAGGTGGAGCGCTCCCGGCAGATCGTGGTGGACCTGCTCGCGGCGGACGGCGACGACGGCGACGCGGCCCTGGCCCGCGCCCACCGGATCCGGGAGGGGCGGGACCCGGTCTCGCTGCGGTGGATCCTCACCCACATGATCGAGGAGTACGGCCGCCACGCCGGCCACGCCGACCTGCTGCGCGAGGGGATCGACGGCCAGGCCGGCGAGTGAGCCCGCCCCACCCGCAGTCCCGCCCACGGTCGCACCCGGGTTCATCCCCACGTCGGATGCCCGGCCCCGCGCCGGCTGGGTAGATTCTGTGCCATGGCCTCCCCCTCCCCTGCGTCCGCGCACCCGTCCGCCCCCGAGAGCGGGACGGGCCTGGGGTTCACCGGCGCGGCGGGGATCACCGGGCTCACCGCCGCCGAGGTCGCCGAGCGGGAGGCCGCGGGCCTGGTCAACGTGCAGTCGCGGGACACGTCCCGCTCGCTGGGTCAGATCCTGCGCGTGCACGTGTTCACGCTGTTCAACCTGGCGATCGCGCTGTGCGCCGTCGTCGTGATCCTGATGGGCCGCTGGCTGGACCTGCTGTTCTCGCTGGCGGCCGTGGCCAACGTGGTGATCGGCGTGCTCCAGGAGTACTCGGCCAAGCGGAAGCTGGACCGGATCGCGCTGCTGCACCAGGACGACGTCGTCGTCATCCGGGACGGGGCGCGCGTGCCCCTGCCGATGGCGCAGATCGTGCGGGACGACGTCGTGGTGCTGCGCCGCGGCGACCAGGTGCCCGTGGACGGCGAGGTCCTCGTCTCGGACGGCCTGGACATGGACGAGGCGCTGCTCACCGGGGAGAACGACCCCGTGCCCAAGACCCCCGGGGACGCCGTGCTCTCGGGCTCAGCCGTCGTGGCCGGCGCGGGCCTGGTGCGCGCGACGGCGGTGGGCTCGGCCTCGCACGCGGCCCGGCTCAGCGCCGAGGCCCGCCGCTACTCCGCCATCCGCTCGGAGCTGCGCGGCGCCCTGGAGAAGGTGGCCCGCGGGCTCACGATCGCCCTGGTGCCGATCATCGCGGTGATCGTGCACGGCCAGATGACGGCGGTCGGCGGCTGGTCCCTCGCCCTCTCCCAGCCGCGCGAGGCCGCCCTGGAGCCCGCGCTGATCGCGTCCGTGGCGGCGGTGACCAGCATGATCCCGCAGGGCCTGGCGCTCATGACCACCATCGCGTTCGCCGTGTCCGCGCTCAAGCTGGCCCAGCAGGAGGTCCTCATCCAGGAGCAGCCCGCCGTGGAGGTCCTGGCCCGCGTGGACACCGTCTGCCTGGACAAGACCGGCACCCTCACCGAGGGCGGCGTCCGGTTCGACCGGCTCACCGCACCCGCCTCGGCGGACGCGTCCCCGGACACCCACGACGACGGCGCCCCGGCCGAGGTCGGCGACGGGGCTCGGGCCGTGCTCGCCTGGTTCGGCGCGGACCCGGACGTGAACCCCACCGCGGCGGCCCTGCGCGAGCCCTTCACGGCCGTCCCGCCCGTGGACCCCGCGGCCCAGGTGGCGTTCTCCTCCGCGCGCCGGTGGTCGGCGGTCGCGTTCGGCCCCGAGGCCGGGGCGGCGGCCGGCACGTGGCTGCTCGGCGCGCCCGAGGCCCTCGTGGACGAGCGGCTCCTCGGCCCCGACGCCGCCGAGGCCGTCCGCGCCCAGGTCCACGCCGACGCGGACGCCGGCCGCCGCGTGCTGCTGCTGGCCCGCACGGACGAGCCCCTGATCGGGGATGCGCTGCCCTCCGGAGGCGTCCCGGTCGCCGTCGTGACGTTCCGCGAGAACGTGCGCCCGGACGCCGCCGAGACCCTCGACTACTTCCACGCCCAGGGCGTGCGGACCGTGGTGATCTCCGGGGACAGCCCGCGCACCGTGGCCGCCGTGGCCCGCGAGGTGGGCCTCGAGGTGGCGGGCCAGGCCTACGACGGGCGCACCCTGCCGGACGAGCCCGGGGAGCTCGCCGACGTGATGGCCGAGCACGACGTGTTCGGCCGCGTCAGCCCGGACCAGAAGAAGGCGATGGTGCAGGCGCTGCAGTCGAGCGGGCACGTGGTGGCCATGACCGGCGACGGCGTGAACGACGCCCTGGCCCTGAAGACCGCGGACCTGGGCATCGCCATGGGCAACGCGGCCCCGGCCACCAAGGCGGTGTCCCGGATGGTGCTGCTGGACGGGCGCTTCGACCGCCTGCCGCGCGTGCTCGGCGAGGGCCGCCAGGTGATCGCGAACATGGAGCGGCTCGCCCACATCTACCTGACGAAGACGACGTACGCGCTGCTGTTCGGCGTGGTGTTCTCCCTGTTCGCGTGGCAGTTCCCGCTGCTGCCGCGGCAGGCCTCCACCGTGGACTTCATCATGATCGGCGCGCCCACGTTCTTCCTCGCGCTGCTGCCGAACCCGCGCCGCTACGTGCCCGGATTCCTGGGGCGGGCGCTGCGGTTCGCGATCCCCTCCGGCGCGGTGATCCTGCTGTCCATGGTGGCCCTGCATTCGTACGTGCGCCTCACCGCCGGCGACATCGACCTGGCCCGCCAGCAGGCCGCGTTCATGATCACCCTGACCCTGCTGGGCCTGTGGGTGCTCAGCGTGATGTCCCGGCCGCTGAGCGCGCGCGTGGTGGTCCTCATCCTGGCGATGTACGCGGTGCTGGCCGCCGTCGTGCTGGTGCCGGCCTCCCGCTGGTACCACCGGATGGAGGTCCCGCCCACGGACGTGCTCGTGGCCGCGCTGGTGGTCGCCGCGCTCGGGTGCGGACTGATCGAGGTCATCCACCAGGTGCACCGCCGCCACGTGGCGAGGGTGCTGGCCGCCGCGGGGGCCTGAGACCCCTCAGCGGCGGGCGCGACGCACGGCGGCCCGGTAGTCGAGCCACGTCCACACCAGCACGACGACGGCGACCAGCAGGTACGCGACGTCCCACGCGCTGAGCCGCTCCCCGGCCACCACGCCCGGGAGACGGGTGGCCAGGATGAGCACCACGAACGCGGTGACCGCCCAGGCCCGCCGGCGGGGCGCGGCGACCCGGTCCTTCTGGAAGCCCGCGGCGTACGACTCCGGGGAGCCGAGCTCCTCGGCCAGCGGGCGCCCGGCCGCGGCCCCGCGTGCCCGCGCGTCACGGACGATCTCGCCCACCCGCGCGTCGGGCAGGTCCTTGCGCAGCCGCAGGACGCCGGCGAGGCGGCGGGCCCAGGCGTCGTCGTCGAGGGCGGCGGGGGGCTCTTCCACGGGACGGCGGGCCGCCGGGAGCAGCCGGTGTGCGAGCCAGGCGAGGCCCGCGCAGACCGGGGCGACGGCGAGCAGCCAGAACGTGCTCCCGGTGAACAGGTGCGTCGGCGCGTTCACCTCCACGAGCCACCAGGCGAGCACCAGCACGAAGGCCAGGAGGGCGCCGCCGGCCACCAGCGTGGCGGCCAGCCGCGGGACGCGGACGAGGAGCCGCTCCCAGAGGACCATCACCGCCACCCCGGCCACGCCCATGAGCACCGGGGCCAGCAGCAGCCCCCACGTGTAGTCGGTGGTGAGCCCGTCCCGGAGCAGCCAGACCAGGCAGAACAGGACGGCGATGCCGGCGGCGACCGTGAAGCCGACCACCGGCACATCGCGCCAGGTGGCGTCGGGTGCGGCGGGGTCGGGGTGGGGGCGGATGGTCATCGGTCGGGTCCCTCCTGTGTGGTCCGTTGCGGATCCCTTTCGGTGACCCTACGGCCTGGTCGAGCACGTCTCCGCATCGGGCGCCCTCCCTCGTGCCGGCGTCGGCGGTCGCTCTACCGTGGGGCCATGGACTCCACGCTCTTCACCCGTTCGGCCGACCGCGCCGCCCACGACGACGTCAACTTCCGCACCCGCAAGTGGGTCAAGCCGGAGGACCTCAACGCGAACAACACCCTCTTCGGCGGCTCGCTGCTGCGCTGGGTCGACGAGGAGGCGGCCATCTACGCGACCCTGCAGCTGGGCAACCCGCGGTGCGTGACGAAGCTGATCTCGGAGATCAACTTCCTGGCCTCGGCGAAGCAGGGCGACATGATCGAGATGGGCCTGCGCGCCACCGAGTTCGGGCGCACGTCCCTGAGCATGCGGGCGAAGGTGCGGAACATCGTGACCGGCGAGATGATCCTGACCATCGACAAGATCGTGTTCGTGTCCCTGGGCGAGGACGGCAAGCCCGTGCCCCACGGCTTCACCGAGATCACCTACGACCGCGACCGCCTGCCCCTGGACAACCCCCTCTGAGCCAGCCCGCCACCCCACGCGGTGCGGGGGCGGAACTCGGGGATCCCCACCCGGAATACCACCGAGTTCCGCCCCCAACGCGGGAGGGCAGGCGGCTCTAGTCGATGCCGCGGGCGGCCAGGGCGTCCCCGACGTCGTCGGCGTGCTTGAAGCTGAGCACCAGCAGCGGCAGCGCCCAGGCCCACGGCGCCATCCGCACCCCGCGGGCGGCCTGCGCATGCCGGATCTGCTCGGCCAGGGCGCGCAGGTGGCCGATCGAGGAGAGCACCAGGCCCATCGCCAGGCCCACGCGGTCCGCGCGGAACCCCGCCCGCACCAGGCGCGGCCCCGCCCACGGGATCCGCTCGACCGGCCGCAGCACCGCCTCGGCCACCCCGGTCATGTCCGCGATCCGGGTGGTGCGCGTCAACACCTGCGCGGTGAGCACGAGCCCGAGCACGCGCGCCACCATGAGTCCGGCGGCGAACGCGTCGGTGAAGATCCACTGCGCCGCGAACAGGACCACGTAGAACAGCCACAGAGCGCGCAGGTCGGAGGCGATCATCGCCGCACCGCGCCGCAGCCCGAAGCCCACGAGATACGCGGTCACGGCACCCACGACGGCGGCGCCCGCCGTCCACAGGGACAGCGGCAGCAGGGTCAGGGCCAGCACCCACACCGCGAACAGGCCCGTCTTGAGGCCGGCGCGGGCGCGGTGCAGGGGCGAGTCGCCGTGGATGTACAGGGACAGCATCAGCGCAGCTCCGCCGCCACGGCGTGGTCCAGGAAGCGCTCGTACGCCTCGACCACGTCCTCGGCCGGGCCGGTCCGCTCCACACGGCCGCCGTGGATCCACACCGCCTCGTCGCACGCACGGGCCAGCTCGAGGTCGTGGGTCACCAGCAGCAGCTGGAACCCGTCCGGGGCCGAGGGGTCGGCGGCCAGCAGCCGGTCGGCCACGATCCGCCGGTGCCGGCCGTCCAGCAGGGAGGTCGGCTCGTCGGCGATCACCAGGGACGGCCCGGCGGTCATCACCGAGCACATCGCCAGCCGCTGCGCCTGCCCCGAGGACAGGGACAGGCACGCCCGGTCCGCGAGCGCGGTGAGCCGGTGCTCCTCAAGCGCCGCGGCCACGCGCGCGGCGACGTCGTCCTTGGTCAGGCGGCGGCCGGCGTCGTCCCTGAGCGACTTCACGGTCAGCTCCACGTCCTCCCGGACGGTGGGCATGACCATCTGTGCGGCCGGGTTCGCGAACACGAAGCCGACGGTGCGGCGCAGCGCCTTCACGTCCCGGACGGCGTCCACCCCGTGCACGGTCACCTCCCCGGCGACGACGTCGGCCAGCCCGGCGATCGCGCGGGCCAGCGTGGACTTGCCGGAGCCGTTCTCCCCGATCACCGCCACACGCGGGGCCGTGAGGGTGAGGTCCACGCCGTCGAGGAGCACGACGACGCCCTCGGGGCCGTCGGCCTCGACGCGGACGCCCGTGAGGGTGACGGAGCGATCCGGGCTCATCGGAAGGCGCGGGGGTAGGCCTTCCACAGGCCGACGATGAGGATGACGGCCACGACGAGCTTGATCAGGTCACCGGGCACGAACGGGGCCATGGAGAGGACGGCGGCACCGAACTCCATCCCGGCGATCCCGACGAAGCCGAGCACGCCGAAGAAGTAGACCATCACGACGCCGCCGATCAGCCCGGCGACGGCCGCGCCGAGCGCGACCCGTCCGGCGCCGAGGCCGGGGCGGGCCCGGGAGGTGAGGGCCCAGAAGATCAGGCCGACGATCAGCGCGGACGGGATCCAGCCGAGGATGAAGCCGGCCGTCGGGCCGGCGAACACGCCCAGGCCGCCGCGGCCGCCGCTGAGCAGCGGCAGGCCGAGCGCCACGAGGCCGGCGAAAAGCGCCATCGAGGCGGCCCCGCGCCACGGGCCGAGGATCACACCGGCCAGGATCACGGCGATGTTCTGCAGCACGATCGGGGCGGGCACACCGGCGACGGCAATCGGCGGCACCAGCCCGAGGACGGCCATCAACGCGGTCATGACGGCGATGCGCGCGAGGCTGCCGCCGGCGGAACCGCGACGGGGGCGGCGGCCGGTGTCGGCGGGGCGGTCCGCCGTCGTGGTGGCCGCGGGGCGGACGTGGCCGTCATGGGACGAGGGCACGGAAGTGCTCATGGAGGGACTCCTGGTGCGGAAGCGAGTGCGAGGGGGCGCTCAGCCGAGGCGCGGGGCGCATGGCGAGTGCCCGACGGGTTGAACAGTGTTCAGGAGTCTACTGCAGGGGCGAGGGTGTGGGCGGCCGGGGTGCGTTCCCGGGGCGACACCGAGGCAGCGGTCGGCTTGGGCGTTGTGCTGACCGGCGATCAGCAGGAACGAGGTCTGCGGCCCGCCGAGCATCTCGCGGACCGCGGCCAGTACTGGCGAGCGGGGGCGTAAGGCGGGGTGGCCGGGCAGTCCGGGCAGGGCCATGACGTCTCGTGACCGGCCGGGCCCTGACCTCATTCCCCAGCATCCGCACCGACCTGCGCAACGCCGGCGTGAACGTGGTGGACCAAGAGGCCGCCCGAGACGGGAACCTGGCCACCAGCCGCTCACCCGATGACCTCTTCCCTGTGTTCCGCCGTGGGAGTACTGTCCAGCCCACCGGCGCCGGAAACCGCTCGTGAGCAGCGCGGTACGCCACATGGCGCAGGCGGGGCTGACTACCGGCTCGACGCCCGGCACCTCGGTACCCGCCGCCCTCCTATAAGCCAGCACCGGTCGAGGACGCGCCGGCCCTTCGAGGATCTCAGCCCACGTCCCGCCTCAGGACAACCAGAAGGAAGTGATCGCGGATGCGACGGATGACGCTGCCGAGTGGGGAGTCCATCCCTGTGCTGGGCCAGGGCACCTGGGGCTGGGGTGAGGACCCCGGCCGCCGCGGCGACGAGGTCGCCGCGCTGCACGCCGGCCTCGAGCTGGGCATGACGCTGGTCGACACCGCCGAGATGTACGCCGACGGCGGTGCGGAGGAGGTGGTTGGTGAAGCATTGGCGGGTCGCCGCGACGAGGCGTTCGTGGTCAGCAAGGTCATGCCGTCCCACGCCTCCCGTTCCGGCACGATCGCGGCCTGCGAACGCAGCCTGAAACGCCTGGGCACCGATCGGATCGACCTCTACCTGCTGCACTGGCAGGGCAGGTACCCGCTGCAGGACACCGTCGCGGCCTTCCACCATCTCGTCGAGGACGGGAAAATCCGATACTGGGGCGTCAGCAACTTCGACCACCGGGCCCTCGCCGAGCTGCAGGACGTGCCGGGCACCAGCGGGCTGACCACGGATCAGGTGCTGTACAACCTGTCGCGGCGAGGACCGGAGTACGACCTGCTGCCGTGGTGCGCCGACCACCAGCTGCCGGTCATGGCGTACTCGCCGATCGAGCAGGGCCGCATCCTTGACGACACGACGCTGAACGACGTCGCGGCCCGTCACAGCGTCAGCCCCGCGGCGGCGGCCCTTGCCTGGGTGCTGCGCCGCGACTCGCTCTGCACGATCCCCAAGGCGAGCAGCCCGCAGCACGTGCGCGACAACGCCACAGCACTGGACGTGGAGCTGACCCGCGAAGACCTGGATGCTCTGGACCGTGCGTTTCCGCCCCCGAGCGGACCGCGACCACTGGAAATGCTGTGACCCTGCCCCAGGGCGCAGCCCGGTCGGTCCGGGCGGTCCGGGCAGTCCGGGCAGCGCTCCGGTCAGCGCAAGTCTCCGAAGGACCTGCCTGTCACCTCCTCCTGAACCTGTGCACGCCATCCATCGACTCCTTTCCTCGAGCCCTGTCGGGTTCGCGGTAGGTGTTGTGGGGCATGAGGTTCTTGACATGGGTGCCGGGCTGAGATGAGACGAGCGGGCCTCTCCCGCAGGATGGAAGTTCCTACACCACCCACCTGCCCGAAAAGACCCACTCATGACTCACGCTAACGCACCCCTGACCCCCACCGGCCGTCTCAGGATGGTCCACCGCCACCTGCACGACGGGATCCCGCAGGCACACGTGGCCGCCGAGTTCCGCGTCAGCCGCCCCACGGTGGCCACCTGGGTGGCCCGCTACCGCGCCGAGGGCGAGGCAGGACTGCAAGACCGCTCCTGCCGGCCACGACGCTCTCCCGCCCAGCTCGACCCCGAGGTGGTGGCCCAGATCCAGACCCTGCGTCGCAGGGAGAAGTGGTCGGCCCGCCGGATCCATCACCACCTCGTCTCCGAGGGCCACCGGGTGTGCCTCCGAACGGTGGGCAGGTGGCTGCACCGGCTGGGCATCTCCCGGTTGCCAGACCTCGCGCCCACGGGTGAGGACCTGCGCCAACGACCGCAGAAGATCACCGCGAGAGGGCCGGGGGCACATGGTGCACCTGGACGTGAAGAAGATCGGGCGCGGTCAAGTCCCTGGAAGTGGTGTAACCGTCTTCGAGGTTGTAGGGGGCTTGTACCTGTCAGGTCTGCAGGGTCGGCATCACCTCCGTGCTCATCACGGTCTCTTGCTCCGTGGTCAGGGGCTCACGGCACCGGGCGAGCAGTTCCAGGCCGAGATACCGGCGGCCTTCGGCCCATTCATCTGTCTGCTCGGCCAGCACGGCCCCGACCAGGCGCACCACGGCATCCCGGTTCGGGAAGATCCCTACCGCGTCCGTGCGTCGCCGGATCTCCCGGTTCAGCCGCTCGGCGGGGTTGTTCGACCAGATCTGGCACCACACGTCCCTCGGGAACGAGGTGAACGCGAGGATGTCCTGTCGAGCGGCGTCTAAGTGGGCGGCCACCGCGGGCAACCTGTCCTGCACGTAGTCCAACAGGCGCTCGAACTGGGCGTGCACGGCCGGCCCGTCGGGCTGGTCATACACGCTGTGCAGCATGGCCTTCACCGCCGGCCACATGCTCTTCGGGGTCACGGCCATCAGATTCGCCGCGTAATGGGTGCGGCAGCGTTGCCACACGGCCCCGGGCAGGTTCGCCGCCACTGCTTCCACGAGGCCGCGATGGGAGTCCGAGGTCACCAGTGCCACCCCGGCCAGCCCCCGGGCCACCAGGTCCGCGAAGAACTCGTTCCACCCCGCCCCGGAC
>NZ_UNRH01000004.1:0-234845 GCF_900537135.1 Micrococcus sp. Alg238-R198 | reverse complement strand
GGGGGGGGGGGGGGGGGGGGGGGGGGGGGGGGGGGGGGGGGGGGGGGGGGGGGGGAGCCAGCACGCTGCGACGGGCGCGAGCCAGACGTTTCTGCTGTTCTGAGGGGGCTGTCACGACCGATTCGTCTGGCTCAGCGCCGCTCGGACGCGTAGAAGACGTGAGCCAGACGATTCAGTGGCTCCTGCACAGGGCCGCCGGCCCGGCTCGCCCTCCACGGCCCTCCCGCTCGCCATCCGGGGTCCACCGCCGGAAGGGGAGGCTGGCGGCATGGTCGCCCCTCCTCCGCACGACGACGCCCTCGGCCCCGTCTTCCCGGTCGCCGCGGGGCTGCAGGCCGGTCTGACGGCCTCGCAGCTGCGCGGCCCCCGGTTCGACGCCCCGCACCACGGGCTGCGGCACCTCGCCGGGGGTCAGCCCTCACTGGCCGACGTCGTCCGCGCCCTCCAGCGGACGAACCCCGGCACCGCGGCCACCCACGCCACCGCCGCTCGCCTCTGGGGGATGTGGCTGCCGCGGCAGTGGGAGCGCGGCCCCATCCATCTGGGGCGCACGCGGGCCGAGGGCGGGGCGCCGCGCCGCAGCGGCGTCGTCGGGCATGAGCTGCACCCGCAGGACCCCGTGCTGGTGCGCTCGGGGGTGCGGATCACGACGCCGGCCGCCACCTGGGCGGCGCTGGCGCAGCTGGGTCTGCCGTTGGCCGACGTCGTCGCCGCCGGGGACAGCCTGCTGCAACGGGCGGACGGCCCGGCCGGCCGGCGTCGCCCCGGCGAGCATCCGCGGTGCACCGTGCGTGATCTGGAGGCGGAGGTGCTGCGGGTGCGCGGGAGGCGAGGGACGCGGACCCTGCGAGCGGCCCTGCCGCTGCTCAGGGACGGCGCGGATTCGAGGGCCGAGACGCTCCTCCGACTGGCGCTGGCCGACGCGGGTGTGCCGGAGCCGGAGGTGAATCCGCTGCTGATGCTGAGCGACGGGTCCACCGTCCGGCCAGACCTGGTGTGGCGGGAGGCCCGTGTCTGCGTGCAGTACGAGGGCGATCATCACCGGACGGACCCGCAGCAGTGGCGCCGTGACATCGAGCGCGACCGCCGGATGCAGGCCGAGGGGTGGATCGTGCTGCGCGTGACCGCCAGCGTCGTCACCCAGCGGGGCCTCGACGCCCTGCTGCGCGACCTCGCCGCCCACCTGCGGCTCCCTCTGCCTGCGTGAGCCAGATGAATCGGCCGCCGAGCCAGACGAATCGGCGGCAGGGGGGCGTGCGTACCAGCAGAAATCTCTGGCTCACGCCGCCGCCCCCGCTCGCGTCATCTCACACGAACGCGCCGACCCCCGTGATCTCGCGGCCGATGATCAGCCCCTGCACGGTCTCGGTGCCCTCGTAGGTGTGGATCGCCTCGATGTCCGCGAAGTGGCGGGCCACCTCGTTCTGGATGAGGATGCCGTTGCCACCGAGCAGGTCGCGCGCGTTCGCGGCGATGGACCGCGCGGCGCGCGTCGCCGAGTACTTGGCCATGGACGCCATCGGCCCGGTGAGCCGCCCCTCGTCCTCGAGCCGGGTCGCACGCAGCACGAGCAGCTGCACCTGGGTGAGCTGAGAGAGCATCTCGGCCAGGCGGGTCTGCACGCTCTGGGCGGCGGCCAGCGGCCGGCCGAACTGGACGCGCTGCCCCGCGTACTGCACCGCCGCCTCGTAGCAGCCCACGGCCTTCCCGAGGGCGGACCACGCGACGCCCGCGCGCGTGGCGAAGAGGACGCGGGAGGTGTCCTTGAAGGAGCGGGCCTCGGGCAGGACGTCGGCGTCGGGCACGAAGACGCCGTCGAGGGTGATGTGGGCCTGGTCGATGGCCCGCAGCGCGACCTTGCCCTTGATGACCTCGGCCGTGTAGCCCTCGGACTCCTGGCGCACGATGAACCCGCGGACCTTCTCGTCCTCGGCGCTGCGCGCCCACACCACGGTCACCCCGCCGGCGGCCCCGTTGCCGATCCACTTCTTGTGCCCGTGCAGCCGCCAGCCGCCGTCGACGCGCTCGGCGCGGGTCTCCAGCGAGACCGAGTCGGAGCCGTGGGTCGGCTCCGTGAGGGCGAAGGCGCCGTAGAGCTCGCCGCGCGCCATGGCCGGCAGGTGCTCGGCACGCTGCTCCTCGCTGCCGCACAGCTGGATCGAGCGCATGGCCAGACCGCCCTGCACGCCCGTCATCGTGGCGATCGAGCCGTCCAGGCGCGAGAGCTCCATCATGGCCAGGCCCGCTGCAACGCGGGAGACGTCGGGCAGCCCGTCCACGGGGACGCCGTCGCGCAGCAGGTCGGCCTGCCCCAGGCGGGCCACGAGGTCCAGCGGGTACTCGTGGCGGTCCCACGCCTCCCGGATCCGGGGCAGCACGTCCGGCTCGAGGGCGAAGGCGCGGGCTCGACGCCACACGTCCTTCTCGGCGTCGGAGACGTCCGCGAGCGCCAAGTAGAAGTCGGTGTCCAGCGGCGTGGCGACGTCGTACTCGGGCTCGACGGTGGGCAGGGTCTCGGTCATGGTGGCCTCCCGGGCGGGGTCGGAGAGATGGGTGTGTCCGTCATCACCCTACACCAACTGACACGCCATCTCACAGAATCAGACGCAGTCTCACCCCCTCTCCTCGCCCGTGGCACCATGGCCCGCATGACGACGCCCGCCGAGGACACCCTCACCGCCCTGATCCACCTGCTGGACCGCGAGGGCTACGACGCCGTCACGGCCGACCAGCTCGCCCGCCAGGCCGGCATGAGCCGGGCCAGCTTCTTCCGCCACCTCGGCGGGAAGGAGGAGGTGGTCTTCGCCGACCACGCGGCGCTGCTCGCCCGCCTGGACGACTTCCTGCGCGGCACCTCCCTCGGCGTGCGGGAGGCCCTCGAGGAGGCGGTCCTCCAGGTCTTCCGGCATCACACCGCCGATCCGGACCGGGCCCGGGCGCGCTCCCGCCTGCTGCGCGGCTCCCAGGCGCTGCGCACGCGCGAGCTGCTCACCTCGCACCGCTACACGGAGCTGTTCTCCGGCTGGCTCGCCACGGCCCTGCCGGACACGCCCGCGCGCGGCGGGGTCGCCGTCGGGCTGGCGGCGGCCGTGGTGGCCGTCCACAACCGCGCCCTGCGGGCGTGGCTCCACGCCCCGGCCGACGACGCCGAGGCCGGCCTGCGCGCGGACCTCGCGGAGGTCATCGCGCGGCTCACGGCCGAGCCGGCCGAGGCCGAACGAACGCTCGCCGCCGTGCGCCGACTCGTGGGCTGACGCCCCGCCCTCAGCGGCCGGCGACCTGCGCGTTCTCCGCCCCGAACGCGGGCGGGTAGCGGAACTCGCCGGCCGGCACCTCCGCGCCGTCCTGGAGCGTGAGGATCTGCAGCGCCTCGGGTTGACGCGCGAAGGCCGCGTGCACGCCGTGCTCGGAGGCCCGGTGGAAGCCGAACTTCGCGTAGTACTCGGGCCAGCCGTAGACCACCACGACCTCCTCGCCGTCGGCCTGGGCCTTCTGGAGCAGGGCGTTGACGAGCGCGGTGCCGGCGCCCTCGCCCTGGTGCTCGGGCAGGACGCCGTGCGGGGCGAGGGCGATCACCTCGGCGTGGTCGATGTGGGCCCGGACCAGGGTGCCGTAGCCCATCGGGTCCGACTGCAGGTCCGTGCCGGGGATCGCGGCGGTCATGGCCACGAGGGAGTACTGGGGCAGCCAGCCCTCCGCGCCGCCGGCGAGCGCCTCGACGAGGTCGGCCTCGGCCGTGGACGCGAAGGCGAGCTCGGCGATCTGGCGGACGGCGCGGCGGTCGGCCGGATCGTCGTGATCGGCCTCGCGGGTGGACCAGCGGTGGCCGAGATCCTGGCCGGCAGGGACGTGGGCGGTGCGGTGGCCGGGGGTCTGGGTGCTGTTCTGCTCGGCGCTCATGCGCTCACCGTAGCCAGGGTGTGACCCCGGATACAGAGACGGCGCCCTGCGTCACGCTCGTGACGCGGGCGCCGTCGCCTCCTCCGGCCGGGGCGGGCTCAGTCGATCTGCAGCTCGCCCATCGGGCCGAAACCCTCCGCACCGACCTGCTCGGAGATGATCTGGGGCGTGCTCGCCAGCAGCGGGCGCATCGCGTCCAGGCCCTCCTGGAAGTGCGGGGACGCGACGTGGGCCTGCGCACCCTCGTCCGTGAACCCCTCGAGCAGGAAGTACTCGTTCGGGCCGCCTTCCACCGGGCGGTACCACTCGAAGAACAGGTTGCCGGGCTCGGAGCGCACGTCCGCGGTGTACTTCGCGACGGCGTCCATCCACTCGTCGGCACGCTCGGGCTGGACGGTGAACTTCAGGTTGATGAGGATCATGCCGTCCATTCTGGTCCACCCGGCACGGCCGCGGCACGGCCTCGCGTCCGCCGCGCGCGGAACCGCCGGGCCAGCAGCCACAGGCCCACGACGACGGCGACCACCAGCACGGCGACCAGCACCGGCAGGAACAGCGCGGCCGCGACGAGGCCGGCCGCCGAGACGTCCTCGGCCGCCGAGAGCACGGGCGCGGCGGCCCCCACCGTGACCGTGTCGGCTCCCACGACCGTCTGGACGACGTCGTTGACCGCGTCCACCCCGGGGATCTTGTCCGCGACGAGCTCGAGCGCGAGCAGGGCGCCGAGGATCCAGAGGGAGGCGTCGGCGGAGAGCCACGTCCACCCCGCGGGCAGGTCGACGAGCCCCGTGAACCGGTCCAGCAGACCCAGGGCGAGCAGGGGGATGTAGGCGTTGAGCCCGGCCGAGGTGGCCAGGCCCGTGCCGGTGAGGAACTCGAGCACGTCCGTCCCCGTCCTTCGCGGGTCGCTCGGGGCGCCCGGGCGGACGCTCCGGGTCCGAGGACCCTCGTTCCCCGGTGAACACCGCCGGCCGTCGGGCGCTTCCCGTCCGGGGTCGGTCCTACCATGGGCGCATGCCCCAGACCGCTCACTCCCCCCAGCACTCCGCCTCCGCCCCCGCGCTCGCCCTGACCATCGCCGGGTCCGAGGCCACCGGCGGCGCCGGCGCCCAGGCCGACCTCAAGACGTTCCAGGAACTCGGCGTCTTCGGCATCGTGGCGCTGACCTGCATCGTCTCCTTCGACCCGGAGGACGACTGGAACCACCGCTTCTTCCCCGTGCCCACCGAGATCCTCCAGCAGCAGCTCGACGCCATCCAGGGCGACTACCCGGAGCGGCTGCGCACCGTGAAGCTGGGCATGCAGGGCTCCCCGGAGGTCATCCGCACCTCGGCCGCGGCCCTGCGCCGCGCCGAGTGGGACCACGTGGTCCTGGACCCCGTGCTCATCTGCAAGGGCCAGGAGCCGGGCCACGCCCTGGACACGGACCAGGCGCTCAAGGCCGAGCTGCTGCCGCTGGCCACCTTCACCACCCCGAACCACTTCGAGACGGAGCAGCTCTCCGGCATGACCGTGCGCTCGGTCGAGGACCTGACGGCGGCCGCTCGGCGCATCCACGAGATCTCCGGCGCGGCCGTCCTGGCCAAGGGCGGGATGCACCTGCCCGGCCCGGACGCCGTGGACGTGTTCGTGGACGGGGACACCGTGGAGGTGCTCTCCGCCCCGAAGATCGGCCAGTCCGGCGTCTCTGGTGCGGGCTGCTCGCTCGCCGCCGCCGTCACCGCCGAGTTGGCCAAGGGTGCCACCACGCTCGAGGCCGCGCGCCGCGCCAAGGAGTTCGTGCGAGCCGGCATCGCGCAGGCGGTGGAGGGCCGCACGCCGTTCGCCGCCCTGTGGCAGGGCGGCCTGCGCTCCGCTTGAGCGCGCACGTGGGCCGCTGACTCGTCCTGAGCCGGGCGGTGCGCCACACTGGGGGCATGAAGCTCCCCTCCCCCGCCCCTTCCGCCCCCGGCGAGGTCCACCACTCGGCGTCGTCCGTTCCCGTCGACGGCGTCGAGGCCGTCGTCCCCGCGCTGCGCCAGCGCGCCCTCGCCCCGGGCGGCCGGCTCTACGGGCTGGCGGCGGCGGCCGCGGTCGGCGGGCTCACCCTGCTGGATCCGCACGCCCGCCGAGGGCGCGAGCGTCGGGCCCTCGCAGAGCTCGAGGCCGCCGTCAGCGGCACGTTTCTCGCGGCCGAGACCGCCAACGCCCTCCACACCGCCGCGATCGCCGACGGCGAGGTGGCCCCCTCCCCCGCCGCGCGTGCCCTGCGCGGGCTCGGCGGACTGGCCGTCGGCGGCGCGGTCGCGGCGGTCGCGCTGCGCACCACCGGCCTGAACGACCGGGTCGACGGCGCCGTGGTGCGCGGGCTCCAGCGGGCCGGCGTCCCCGCCCCGCGCGTCGCGCTGGCCGCAGCGGCCTCCCTGGCGATGCTGCTGGCCAACGAGGACGCCCGCCGGACCCGCCGCGACGCCGTCGAACTCGCCGTCACCGGACCCGCCGGCCTGGACGAGGACACGGTCGACGAGGTCGAGCCGGAGGCCACCGCCGAGCTGCCGGTCGAGGTGCGCGTCCTGCTCGAGACCCTGCTCGACCCGGCGCTGGCCGAGGGCCGGGACCTGCCCGGGGCTGAGGCGCTGCGCTCCCAGCTGCCGCACGCCCGCACCGTCACCTCGGTGGCCGAGGCCATCCGTGAAGCCGGCGAGGTCCCGGACTGGGTGCCGCTCGTCGTCCAGACCGACGACGACGTCCGGCGCGCGGTGCCGAACGACTGCGTCTGGCCCGTCCGCGGCCGCTTCGCCTCCGGATCCGCCGGAGGACACGAGCTCGAGCTGCGCCTGCAGGTGATCGACGGGGAGATCGGCGCCCTGACGGTGACCCTGCCCGCGGACGCCGAGGCGGACAGCGACGCCTGGGACGCGTTCCAGGAGATCGAGTCCTTCCCCGGCGTCGAGGACCTGGCCTTCCACGTGGACGGCGACCGGCGCGCCTGACCGGGAACTCTCCCGGGGCCCGTCCAGCCCGGCCCACTACAGTGGGGACCCGCCCGACGTCGTCGATCCCCCTCCCGGAGAGTTCCCGCCATGACCACCCCCGCCCCGGTCGCGTCCGCCGCCCGTGCCCGTCGCCGCGCGGCCCGTTCCGGCCCCTGCCCGCAGCTGCGCATGGGACTGAACGGGTTCCTCGTGGCCTGGCTGCTGCCCAACCTCGTGATGGCCGCCGTGGTGGCGGTCCTGGCCGTGGTCCCGGGCCTGCAGGCCTTCGGCAGCCTGACACCGCTGCTGACGGTGGTCGGGGTCGCCGGGCTGGTGGTGGGGCTGCCGCTGTGCCTGCTCGTGAACTGGGCGTTCCGGCACGTGCTCAACCAGTGGGTCCACGTGCTGGCGTACGCGCTGATCGGCATGCTCTACGGCCTGGTGGTGCTCACGCAGGGCGCGGCGGGCATCCTGCCGATGCTCATCCCGGTGATCGGATTCCCGGCCGCCGTGCTCATGGCCCTGGGCCGGACGGCGGCCCGTCCCCTCGTCCGCACGGTCACCCCGGAGCCGTCGCGCACCGAGCCGGCCTGAGCACGCCCGCAACGAGAAAGGACGATGGCCGGATGGCCATCGTCCTTCTCGGAACCGCGTCCGGGGCCCGCATCCCCTCAGGCATGTATCCCGGCTCGTGATTCGCACTGTGCACCGTCTCAATGGGGCATGACCCACTCTAGGAGGGACGACGGCGCCCCCGACAGTGGCGGATGGTGCAGACTTTCGGGCGATGATGTGAGGCAGCTCACATGGACGTGGTCCATGACGGTGCCGGCGCCGGCCTCAGTCAGACGGACCGGGGGAGCACCGCGCGCACCCGCCACCCCCAGCCCCCCGGCCCGGCCTCGATCGCGCCGCCGAAGGTGGCCACGCGATCCCGCATGGAGTTCAGGCCCACACCGGAGGAGTTCCACTGCGGCGGGCCGGACCGCTCGGCGACGGTGTTCTCCACCGCGAGCACCACGTCCGACCCCGCGTCGCGGAGTTCGATGCGCACGCGCGCGCCCTCGCCGGCGTGCTTGGCGACGTTCGTGGTGGCCTCCTGGAGCACCCGGTGCAGGGTGGACCGCACGGAGATCGGCATCGCGTTCTGGTCGCAGCGGACGTCCGTCTCCACCGTCATTCCGAGACTGCGCAGCTCCTCGGCCAGGCGGGCCACGGACAGGACCGGATCCGCGGACGTCGCGCCGTCCGCGTCCCCCGCGGCGCCCGGCTCACCGCTCGGGTCCACGATCCCGTCCTCCTGGAGGACGGAGAGCATGCGCCGCAGGTCCCGCAGCGCGTCCTTCGCGGAGTCCCCCACCACGTCCAGCACGCTCTGAGCCGCCTCCGGGGTGCCGAGGTAGCGTGCCGTCCGGGCCTGCATCGAGATGATCGTGAGGTTGTGCGCGACCACGTCGTGCAGGTCGCGGGCCAGGGAGCGACGCTCGGCCTCGGCAGCCAGCCGGGCCCGTTCCTCCGCCTCGAACACCCGGCGGCGATCCCGCTCCCGCCGGGTCAGGCTCTCGCGGATGAAGAGCCCGCCGCCGAGGCCCATGGACATGAGCAGCAGGATGAACCACGTCGCGTTCGCCTGACCCACCGCGAACGGCTGGGCGACGCCCCAGGTCAGCGCCAGGACGGCGGCCGTGACGACGAACCCCCAGGAACGGGCGGTCGCCGCGACGGCCCCGAGGACCACGGGCGCGACGACGGCGAAGAGCACCTCGGAACCGCCGACGACGGTCGCGACGGCCCCGGGCAGGAGCAGGGCGAAGCCCACCGTGCTGCGCCACCACTGGGCGAGGAAGGCGCTGGTCGCCGACGCGATGGCGATCCCGTCCAGGACCGGGATGACGCCGTGGCCCGGGCCGAACAGACCGATGTCGGACGCGGTCGAGGCGAGCAGGAACGCCGACCCGAAGGCGAGATAGACGCGGCTCAGCGGCGCCGCGGCCCAGAACGCGCGCCACCGCAGGCTGCGCGCCTGACGCCACGCCGAAGAGCGGCGCGCCCGGGAGGGCGCGCCGCTCCGGACGGAGGGGGTCGATGGGCTCGAATCAGGCATCGGGGGCGGACCGCCCCGGGGTCAGTCGCACCAGATGCCGAAGTGGCGGCACGTCCACTCCGCAGTGCCTTTGCCGAGGCCCAGGGTCGTGACGACGTCGTCCTCGGCCGAGGCCGCCGAGGCGGCGGCGGCCGGAGCGCCGACGAGGGTGGAGGCGAGAAGGAGAGCGGAAGCGAGGAGAGCGCGAGTCTTCATGGCCCCAGTATGTATGACGCCCGTCACAAATGGTGCACGCCGCGCACAGGCCGCGCCGCGGCATGGCGCAGATGACGGCCGGCGGGCACCCCGGCCTCGCCCCGACGCCGACAAGGTGGCATGCGCCACAGCACCGGTTACGCTGACCTGCGTGTCCGAAGAGCTGCGCATCCTGATCGCCGACGACCAGCCGCTCATGAGCGGCGCGCTCCGCGTGCTCGTCGACTCTGCCCCCGGCATGACCTGCGTGGGTGTGGTCGCCAACGGCGTCGAAGCCGTGGAGGCGTGCGCCGCCATCGAGCCGGACGTGGTCCTGATGGACATGCAGATGCCCCTGATGGACGGGGTGGAGGCCACACGCCGGATCAAGGAGACCCACCCCGCGATCCGGGTCCTGGCGATCACCACGTTCACGTCCGAGGACTATCTCGTGCCGGCCCTGCGCGCCGGAGCGGGCGGCTACCTCCTCAAGGACGCGGAGCCGCCGGCCATCCTGGGCGCCATTCAGGCCGTCCATCGCGGCGAGTCCGTGCTCTCCCCCGCCGTGGCGACCAAGCTGCTCGCCTCGATCGAGCGGGACCGGCCGACGGTGGGCCCCACCTCGGTGCAGCCCGGCAGCCCCGACGGCTCCGACCTCACCGAGCGGGAGCTGGGCGTGCTGCGGCTGCTGGCCAGGGGTCAGTCGAACCCGGAGATCGCCGCGAACCTCTTCGTCTCCGAGTCCACGGTCAAGGCCAACCTCACGCGGATCATGGCCAAGCTGGAGGTCCGCGACCGCGTCCAGCTGATCATCCGGGCGGCCCAGCTCGGGCTCGTCACCCTCGCCCTGGACTGAGCGCGGCGGGGTCAGCCACGGGCCGCGATCTCGTTGCGCCGCGTGTTGAGGTCCTTCAGGACTTGCATCCCGTGCTCCACCACCGGGTCCGCCTCGGCCAGGAGCGACTCCTTGGCCGGCCCGTAGGCGAGGTCGGCGAACGTGCCGTTCTCCGGGTCGAGGGCCCGGATCTCCTGCTGCACCAGGCGCACCTGGTCCAGGCCGGCCGCGTACTCCACCGCTCGCTCGTCGATCTTCGTCAGGGACGCCTCCGCGTCCTCCGGGATCTGCTCCAGGGCGAACTGGGCCTCGTAGAGCCGGTTCTGGTACGTGCAGGGCTCCTCGATGTCGTAGAGCCCCACGCCGCGACCCACGGCCTCCTGATTGGCCTGGGCGATCTCCTCCGCCAGGCGCTTGCCGACGGCGACATCCGTGGGGGCGGCCATGCCGGCCTCCGCCATGGCCACGTTGACGGTGCCGCCGCCGATCGAGATGACCGCGCTCTCCATCCCTTCGGGCGCGCCCTCGTCCGAGGTGGTCATGCTCGCGGTCGCCCCCTGCGGGAGCCGATCACGCAGCCAGGAGTAGGACTCCTCCCCCATGCAGAGGTTGGGGCCGACCTTGAGGCCCTCCGGGTTGCGGCCCGCGCTCGTGACGCCGGCGAGGACCACGGTCCGCTCGGTGCCGCCTTGGTTCACCACCACGGTGTTGCCGTCCAGCACGGTGACGATGTCCACGCGGGCGGCGTCGGCGGCCACGCCGCGGAGGACGGTGACGATGCCCAGCAGGAGCAGGACGGCGGCGACGGCGAGGAAGACCAGCAGCCCCTTCAGGGGGACCCGGGCACGGGCGGCGACGTGAGTCATGCGGACTTCCTGCAGGTGGACGGCGGGACGGGGGGCCGCGACGACGGCCCGGAGCCCGAGTCTAGCGAAGGGCCCCGGGACCGCCGAGCGGCGGGCCGAGGGACGGCTGCGTCGGGCTCAGCGCTCCCGGCGGTAGAACGGCGTGGCCACCACGGTGAACGGCTCGCCGCGGCCGCGCAGGTCCACCTGCAGGGACGTGCCCTCGGCGGCCACGTCGCGGCGGACACGGGCCAGGGCGATGGGGTGTCCGAGGGTCGGGCTGGGGGCGCCCGAGGTCACCTCGCCCACCCGCTCGCCGGACTCGTCCAGCACGGCGTAACCGTGCCGGGCGGCACGCCGACCCGCGCCCTGCAGCCCCACGAGGACCTCCTCGACGTCGTCCCTGCCGACCAGCGCGGATCGTCCGACGAAGTCGGCCTCCTTGCTCGCGGGCACCGCGAAGCCGACGCCAGAGGCGTGCGGCTGGTGCCCGGTGTCCAACTCGTTGCCGTAGAGCGGCATGCCCGCCTCGAGGCGCAGCGAGTCCCGCGAGGCGAGCCCGCACAGCGTCAGCTCCACGCCCGCCTCGTCCGCGGCCGAGAGCATCGTGTTCCACACGGCGGAGCCGCGGTCGCCGGCCTCGGCGGTGGAGGCGGCGGGCAGGAACAGCTCGAAGCCGTCCTCACCGGTGTAGCCGGTGCGGGCGACGACGGCGATGACGTCACCGGCGTCCGTGGGCACGGTCAGGGTCAGGTGGCCGTAGTACTTCAGCTCGGACAGCTGCGCCGCGGCCTCCGGCATGGCCCGGGCGAGGATCCTCTCGGCCTGCGGGCCCTGCACGGCCACGAGGGCGGTGGTCGAGGACTCGTCCTCGACGACGGCGTCCCAGCCCGACGCCCGCTGGTTCAGGGCGGTGTGGACCGCGGCGATGTTGCCAGCGTTGGGCACCACCAGGTAGTCGGGCTCGGAGCCGGCCTCGCCGTCGTCCATCCGGTAGACGATCGTGTCGTCCAGGATGGTGCCGGCGTCCGTCAGGCACAGGGCGTACTTGGCGCGGCCGGGCTTCAACGTGGAGAGCACGCTCGAGAGGGCGTGGTCCAGCATGGCCCCGGCCTCCGGGCCGGTGACCCGGATCTCGCCCATGTGGGAGAGATCGAACAGGCCGGCGGAGGTGCGCACGGCCTTGTGCTCGGCCAGCTCGGAGCCGTACTTCAGGGGCATGTTCCAGCCGCCGAAGTCCGTGAACGTGGCGCCCGCGGCCTCGTGGACCGGGTGCAGCGGGGAGTTGCGCGTCGAATCGCTCATGGGGTGATCCTCTCAGTCCTCGTCGGCGGTGTCGGCCACGGCGTCCTCGAACGCCTCGGGCGGCGGGCACGAGCACACGAGGTTGCGATCGCCGTAAGCGCCGTCGATGCGGCCCACCGGCGGCAGGTACTTGTCCAGACGCAGGCTCGGCACCGGCGTGCCCGCCTGGGCGCGCGAGTAGGGGCGATCCCACTCGTCGGCCATCAGGACGTTGAGGGTGTGCGGGGCGCGACGCAGGACGGAGTCCGCCACGGTCTCCGGGGTGACGGCGGTGATCTCGGCGTGGATGGCCTCCATCGCCTCGATGAACCGCTCGATCTCCTCGAGGTCCTCGGACTCGGTGGGCTCCACCATGAGCGTGCCGGCCACGGGGAACGCCAGGGTGGGGGCGTGGAACCCGTAGTCGATGAGGCGCTTGCACACGTCCTCGGCGGTCACGCCCGTGCGGGCCGTGAGCTCGCGCAGGTCGAGGATGCACTCGTGCGCCACGAGGCCGTCGTTGCCCGTGTACAGCGTCGGGTAGAGGGGCGCGAGGCGGCGGGAGATGTAGTTGGCGCCCAGCAGCGCGTGCGCGGTGGCGGAGCGCAGGCCCTCGGCGCCCATCAGGTGGATGTAGGCCCAGGAGATGGGCAGCACGCCGGCCGAGCCGTGCGGGGCCGCGGTCATCAGGGCCTCGCGGGAGGGCAGGTACGGCACCAGGTGCTCGCCCACCGCCACGGGGCCCACGCCCGGGCCCCCGCCGCCGTGCGGGATGCAGAACGTCTTGTGCAGGTTCAGGTGGGAGACGTCTCCGCCGAACTCGCCCGGCTGGGCCAGGCCCACGAGCGCGTTGAGGTTGGCGCCGTCGATGTACACCTGGCCGCCCGCGGCGTGCACCGTGGCGCAGACCTCCTTGACGTCGGCGTCGTAGACGCCGTGCGTGGAGGGGTAGGTGATCATGATGGCCGCGATGCGGCCCTCGTTCGCCGCGATCTTGGCGTCCAGGTCGGCGGCGTCGATCGTGCCGTCGTCGGCGGTGGCGACGACGACGACCTTCAGCCCCGCCAGCACGGCCGAGGCCGCGTTGGTGCCGTGGGCGGAGGCCGGGATCAGGCAGATGTCCCGCTCACCCTCACCGCGGGCCAGGTGGTACTGGCGGATGGCCCACAGGCCCGCGAACTCGCCCTGCGAGCCGGCGTTCGGGGCCACCGAGACGCCCGCGTAGCCGGTGATCTCGGCGAGCTTGGCCTCCAGATCCGCGATCAGGAACCGCCAGCCCTCGGTCTGGTGGTCGGGCGCGAACGGGTGGATGGAGCAGAACTCGGGCCAGGAGATGGCCTCCATCTCCGCGGTGGCATTGAGCTTCATGGTGCACGAGCCCAGCGGGATCATGGTGCGGTCCAGCGCCAGGTCGTAGCCGGAGAGGCGGCGCAGGTAGCGCAGCATCTTCGTCTCCGAGTGGTGGGTGTTGAACACCGGGTGCATCATGAACGCGGAGGAGCGGCGCAGCGACTCCGGCACGGCCGGGGTGGCCACGGCGCCCTCGTGCGCAGAGGCCGGCAGGGAGCCCGCGTCCAGGCCGAACGCCGTCAGGACGGCCACGAGGTCGGCGTCGACGGTGGTCTCATCGGCTGCGATCCGCAGGGTGTCCGCGTCCACCAGGCGCAGGTTCACGCCGTTCTCCTCGGCGGCCTGCAGGACCTGCTCGGCCCGGCCGGGCACGCGGACGGTGATCGTGTCGAAGAAGTGCTCCTCGGCGACCTCGACGCCACCGGCCCGCAGCGCCTCCGCCAGGCGGACGGCCTGGGCGTGGGCGTGGCGGGCGATGCGGGCGATGCCCTGGGGGCCGTGGTAGACGGCGTACATCGAGGCGACGATCGCGAGCAGCGCCTGGGCGGTGCAGATGTTGGAGGTGGCCTTCTCGCGCCGGATGTGCTGTTCGCGCGTCTGGAGGGCGAGGCGGTAGGCGGGCTTGCCGGCGTCGTCGTGGGAGACGCCCACGAGGCGGCCCGGCATGCTGCGCTGCAGGCCCTCCTTCACGGCCATGTAGGCGGCGTGGGGGCCGCCGAAGAACAGGGGCACGCCGAAGCGCTGCGTGGAGCCGACGGCGATGTCCGCGCCCTGTTCCCCGGGCGGGGTGATCAGGGCGAGGGAGAGGATGTCCGCCGCGACGGTCACGAGGGCGCCGGCCTCCTTGGCCTGCGCGATGACGGCGGCGTGGTCGTGGATGCGGCCGGAGTCGCCGGGCTGCTGCAGCACGACGCCGCACAGGCCCTTCTCCTCGACCTCGGCGCGGACGTCCTCCGGGATGCCTGCGGAGAGGTCGGCCACGCGCACGTCGATGCCCACGGCCTCGGCACGCAGGCGCACCACGGAGAGGGTCTGCGGGAAGAGGTCCGCGTCGAGGAGGGTGACGCCGTCGGTCCTGCGACGGTTGGCGCGGTGCATGAGGAGCACGGCCTCGGCGGCGGCGGAGGCCTCGTCCAGCAGAGAGGCGTTGGCGATGTCCAGGCCGGTGAGGTCCTGGACCATCGTCTGGTAGTTCAGGAGGGCTTCGAGGCGGCCCTGGGAGATCTCCGGCTGGTACGGCGTGTAGGCCGTGTACCAGGCCGGGTTCTCCAGCACCTTGCGGAGGATGACGCCCGGGGTGACGGTGTCCGAGAAGCCCTGCCCGATCATCTGGGTCTTCATGACGTTGCGGCCGGCGATCTCGCGCAGCTGCTCCAGGACCGCGGACTCGGTCAGCGGGGCGGGCAGCTCGAGGGGCTTCGGCTGGCGGATGCCGGCGGGGACGGCGGTGTCCACGAGGGCCTCGAGCGAGTCGTAGCCCAGGGTCTGCAGCATGTGCTCGACGTCCGCGGGGCGCGGGCCGATGTGGCGGGCCACGAAGGGGGCCGAGGCGGTGTCCTTGGGCTCGACGCGCTCGTGGGGCAGCGCGGTCGTGCTCTCGGTGGTCTGGGGGCTGGTCACGGGGTACCTCCGGGGGGATCCTGCCGTGGTCACGGCGTGGCTCTGCTCCTCCCCGCTCTGTCATGGACCTGAGAGTTTCCGACGCCCGGGTGGGCGGCTTGCACCGTCGGTGGTCTCGGTCCGGACGCGGGCGCGGCGGAGTGAGACGCTTTCCAGAGCGCCTGACCCCACGCGGTACGGATGCCTGAGAGATTCCCGGGGAGGGTTTGCTCCTTCGGCGGCCTGCTCACGCGGCCGGCCGGGGCAGGACGCGCGCCGACGCTCTCCCGCGCGGGGCATGCGGCGTGCCGCCAGTATCCCACACGTGTACGCCGCGTCACAGGGCCGCCGGGAGGGGCCGGACGGGGCGTGTCGAAGGCTTTCGTTGATGAAACGGGCGCCCGGGAGGGGTTGAGTCGCCCCACGCGCCCGTGCCTACCGTGGCGAGGACGGGCGGGCGTGTTCCTCCGCCCCGGAGCCGACCGAGGGAGCGATCCACCCATGTACACCCGCAGCCGGAACGACGTCGAGAAGGTCGAGTGGGGCGGAGGCACCTCCGAACGCCTCATCACCGCGAAGGACGAGATGGGCTTCGCCGTCGCCCACACGATCGTGCGCGCCGGATCGTCCTCGAAGCTCCAGTACCGCAACCACCAGGAGGCCTGTTACTGCATCGCGGGCAACGGCTCCGTGGTGGAGCCGGACGGCACCGTCCACGAGATCACGCCGGGTGTCATCTACGTCCTGCCGGACCACGAGCCGCACGACCTGCGCGGCGGCACCGAGGACATGCACCTGATCTCGGTGTTCAACCCCGCCATCACCGGCGACGAGAAGCACACCCTGTCGGAGGACGGCTACTCCAGCTACTGAGCCCGGGCACGGTGACGGGAGGCGTCGACGACGGCGCCTCCCGCGTCGGCGCCGACGGCGGCGTCCGGTCGTAGGGTGGCGGGGTGCTCAACCTGTGCGCCCCCGAGCGCACCGTGCGCCGCAACACCCACCTGGCGCTGGTGCTGACCGCGATCGCGGGGATCCTCAACTCCGTGGGCTTCGTCGCCGTGGCCACGTACACGTCCCACATGACGGGGATCGTGGCGTCCATGGCGGACGCGGCGGTCCTCCACGCCCCGGGTCTGGTCGGCACGGGCCTGCTCGCGCTGGCCATGTTCATCCTGGGCGCGGTCGTCTGCGCGCTGGTGTTCAACTGGGGCCGGGTCAACGGCCTCCGGTCGCGGTACGCCAACATCCTCCTGCTCGAGGGCGTCGGCATGCTGGTGTTCGGCCTGCTCGCCGAGCACGTCCGCGATGCGCACCGGCCGCTGGTCGTGGTGGCCGTGCTGTGCTTCACCATGGGCCTGCAGAACGCCTTGATCACCCGCATCGGGGCGTGGCCGATCCGCACCACGCACGTGACGGGCATGGTCACGGACATCGGCGTCGAGCTCGGCAAGATCCTGTACCGCAACGGCCCCGGGGCCGCGGCCCCCGTCGTCGGGGAACCGCGGCGCGTGGGACTGCTGGCGCTGCTCGTGGCCCTGTTCTTCCTGGGCGGGGTGGCGGGCGCGGCCGGCTACCTCTGGCTGGGCTTCGAGGTGGTCATCCCGGTGGCCGGCGTGCTGCTGCTCATCGCCCACCGCCCGCTGATCCAGGACCTGCAGGACGCGTGGCTCACACGAAAGCCGAGACGCCGGTGAGGGCCCGTCCCACGATCAGGGTGTTCATGCCGTAGGAGCCCTCGTAGGAGTAGATGGCCTCCACGTCCCCCATGATCTTGGCGATCTCGTGCTCCGTGAGCAGGCCGTTGCCGCCGAGGGCGTCGCGGGCGAGCGCCGCCGAGGACCGGGCCAGCCGGGTCGAGGTGGCCTTGGCCATCGCCGCGTGCATCATCTCCATCCGCCCCTCCTGCCGCAGGGCGTCCACCTGGAGCATCATCCCGGCGGAGGCGGCCAGGTTGCCGGCGACCTCGGCGATCTGGGCCTGGATCAGCTGGAACGCGGCCAGTGGGCGGCCGAACTGCTCCCGCCGCAGCGCGTAGGAGCGCAGCACGTCCAGCACGCCCATCTGCGCGCCGACGCCCTGCCAGCCGACCCACATGCGCGAGTCGCGCAGCAGGGCGCGGGTGGCGGCGAAGGTGGTGGCGCCGGGCAGGATCGCGTCCGCGGGCAGACGCACGTCCAGGGTGATGTCCGCGTTCTGCATGATCCGCAGGCCCATCTTCCCGCTGATCTTCGTGGCCTCGTAGCCGGGGGTGTCGGTGGGCACCACGAAGCCCTTGATCTCGCCGTCGGCGGTGTCGCGCGCCCAGACGAGCGCGACGTCGGCGATCGTGCCGGCCCCGATCCAGCGCTTGGCGCCGCGGATGACCCACTCGTCGCCGTCGCGGGTGGCGGTGGTGGCGAGGCCGCCGGCGATGTCCGAGCCGTGGTCCGGTTCGGTGAGGCAGAACGCGCCCAGGGCGTCGAAGGATTCGAGGCGCCCCTGCCACGTGGCCTTCTGACGCTCTGAGCCCAGGCCGGCGATCATGCCGAGGTTGAGCTCGTTGTGGATGCCCACGAGGGCGGACAGGGACAGGTCCACACGGGCGATCTCCGCGTGCACGAGCTGCTGGAACAGCGAGGACGAGCCGTCCAGGACGAGGCGCCCCAGACCCAGCTCGGCCAGGCCCGGCAGCAGGTCGAACGCGAACTCCTCGGCGTCCCAGTAGCGGGTCAGGTGTGGCCGCACGCGGGTCTGCAGGTGGTCCTCGATCGCGTCGAGCCGGGCACGCTCGACCGGTTCGAGGCGGTCCCGCAGGCGCAGCAGGTCCACGTGGGGCAGGCCGGGGGGGACGGCGGGCGCGCCGGTGGCGGGGAGGGGGCGGTCGGCGAGGGCGGTCATGGCTCTCCTTCGGGGGCGGTCCGACGACGGCGGGCGGTTTCGCCGCGAATCCGACTGTAGGACTTCCAACTATCCAGGTCTGCCAGTAGTGTTCCAGATCACAGACCCCCGGCCAAGGATCCGTTCAGCAGCCATCCCGAGGAGGGACCCATGACCGTCCAGGACCCCACCGCCGTCGCCGCCCCGTCGCCGACGGAGGTGTTCCGCGCGGCCCGCGACCTGCTGGTCGAGTGCCAGACCGACTATGAGCGCGCCCGCGCCGAGTTCGAGTGGCCCCGCTTCGAGCACTTCAACTTCGGCTTCGACTGGTTCGACCGCCTGGCCCAGGACCCGGCCCGCGCGGACGTGCCGGCGCTGATCATCGCCGAGGACGACGGGCGCAGCACCGAACGCACCTTCGCCGAGCTCTCCGCGGCCTCCAGCCGGGTGGCGAACTGGCTCTCCGCGCAGGGCCTGCGCCGCGGCGACCGCCTCATCCTGATGCTGAACAACCAGGTGGAGCTGTGGGAGTTCATGCTCGCCTGCATCAAGCTGCGGGTGGTCATGGTGCCCACCACCACGCAGATGACCTCCGGGGACCTCGAGGACCGCGTGACGCGCGCCGGCGCCGCGTGGGCCGTGGCCGGCGCCGAGGACCTGGCCAAGTTCGCCGGAGTCGGCGAGGACCTGCACCTGGTGCACGTGCCGGGCGTCTTCGCGGAGGGCCCGGCGCGCCGCGCCCCCGAGGTCGCCGGCCACACCGTGCTCTCCTACGACGACGCCGACGACGCCGCCACCGAGCTGACCCCGGCCGAGCCGACCCCCGCCGACGAGACGCTGCTCTTCTACTTCACCTCGGGCACCACCTCGAAGCCGAAGCTCGTGGAGCACACCCACACCTCGTACCCGGTCGGCCACCTCACGACGCTCTACTGGATCGGTCTGGAGCCGGGCGACGTGCACCTCAACGTGGCCTCCCCGGGCTGGGCCAAGCACGCGTGGTCCAACTTCTTCGCCCCGTGGATCGCGGAGGCCACGATCTTCGTGCACAACGCCCGCAAGTTCGACCCCGCGGCCCTGATGGCCAACATGGAGCGCTACGGCGTCACGAGCTTCTGCGCCCCGCCCACCGTGTGGCGCATGCTCATCAAGGCGGACCTGGCGCAGCTGACGACCCCGCCGACCAAGACCATCTCCGCGGGCGAGCCGCTCAACGCCGAGGTGATCGACCAGGTGCACAAGGCGTGGGGAACCACGATCCGCGACGGCTTCGGGATGACCGAGACCACCCTGCAGATCGCCAACACCCCGGGCCAGAAGGTCGTCATCGGCTCCATGGGCCGCCCGCTGCCCGGCATGGACGTCACCCTGCTCGACCCGCTCACGGGCCAGGAGGCCGAGGAGGGCGAGATCTGCCTGCGCCTGGACCCGCGTCCGGTGGGCCTGCTGAAGTCCTACTACGGCAATCAGGAGAAGACGGACGAGGTGTTCCGCGACGGCGTGTTCCACACCGGTGACATCGCCCGCCGCGACGAGAACGGCGTGCTGACCTATGTGGGCCGCGCGGACGACGTCTTCAAGTCCTCGGACTACAAGGTGTCCCCGTTCGAGCTGGAGTCGGTGCTGGTCAAGCACCCGGCCGTGATGGAGGGCGCGATCGTCCCCACCCCGGACGAGCTGCGACTGGCCGTGCCGAAGGCCTTCGTCACCCTCGCCCCGGGCCATGAGCCCACCGCGGAGACCGCCCGGGCGATCCTGCAGTTCACGCTCACCCAGCTGCCCCCGTACAAGCGCATCCGCCGCATCGAGTTCCTCGAGCTGCCGAAGACCATCTCGGGCAAGATCCGCCGCGTGGAGCTGCGCAAGGCCGAGGTCGAGCGCGCCCAGACGGGCGCCGCCCCGGACGGCTACGGCACCGAGTTCCGGGAGGAGGACCTGGACCTGCAGCGCTGACCGGCCGTTCCCCGCCACCGCCCCGTCCGTGTCCGGCGGTGGCGGGGGACCCCCGGTGCGCCGCTAGTCTGGAGCGCCATGAAGAAGCCACCCCTCGCCCAGGACCCCATCCGGGAGGCCGCCCGGAACTGGGAGCGTCACGGATGGGGTGACGTCGCCCGCCCGATGGCCGCCATCACCTCGATCATGCGGGCCCAGCAGATCCTGCTGGGTCGGGCGCAGGCCGCGCTCAAGCCCTACGGGCTCACCTTCGCGCGGTACGAGCTGCTGGCGCTGCTGAACTTCTCGCGCGAGAAGCGGATGCGGATGTCCAAGGCGTCCGCGCTCCTGCAGGTCCACCCCACCTCGGTGACCAATGCGGTGGACCGGCTCGAGGCCGCCGGGCTGGTGGAGCGCACCCCCCACGAGTCGGACCGCCGCGCGCTCGTGCTCGCCCTCACGGACGAGGGCCGGCGCGTCGCCGTCGCCGCCACGGAGACGCTCAACGCCGAGGTCTTCGGCCGTTCCGGCTTCGGTCCGGCGGACGTGGACACCCTCATCGACGTCCTCGGCCGGTTCCGCGCCGAGGCCGGCGACTTCCAGGCCGACGGCCCCGACGCCGGCGCGCCCGCGACGGCGGAGCACACCTCCTCCTGACGCGCCCTCCGGCCTCCGGACCGTCCGACTCAGCGGGGCTCGAGGCGCACGGCGCCGTCGAGCCGGATGACCTCGCCGTTCAGGAACGGGTTGGACACGATCTGCTCGACGAGCAGCGCGTAGTCCTCGGGCCGGCCGAGGCGGGCCGGATGCGGGGTCTTGGTGGACAGCGCCTCGCGGGCGGCCTCGGGCAGGCCGGCCATCATGGGCGTCTCCATCAGACCGGGGGCGATCGTGACCACGCGGATCTGCGAGGAGGCGAGCTCGCGGGCCGCGGGCAGGGTCAGCGCGACCACGGCGCCCTTGGAGGCGGAGTACGCGATCTGGCCGATCTGCCCGTCGTAGGCCGCCACGGAGGCGGTGTTCACGATGACGCCGCGGTCCTCGCCGAGCGGCTCCTGCGCCTTCATCGCGGCGGCGGCCTGGGCCATCATCGACACGGTGCCGACCGTGTTGATCGCCAGGACCCGACTGAGCACCTCGGCGGACAGCGGCCCGTCGCGACCCACGAGCTTGCCCGGCGTCGCCACGCCGGCGCAGTTGACCAGCACCCGCAGCGGCCCGGCCTCCAGCGCGGCGGCCACGGCCTCCCGGGCGGTGTCCTCGGCGGTGACGTCGCCCGTCACGAAGCGTGCGCGGGGCCCGAGGGCGGCCACGGCGTCCGCGCGGACGGTCTCACCCTCGCGGTCCGGCAGGTCCACCACCACGACGGCGGCACCCGCGTCCGCCAGGCGGCGGGCGGTGGCGTGGCCGAGGCCCGAGGCCCCGCCGGTGACGATCGCGCTCTGGTTCGACAGGTCCATGGACGGACCCTCCCTTCCTCCTCGGGATACCCCCGAGTTCGATAGTTGCATGTCCTACGTTCTCATCCTAGATTAGCGGAAGAGTAACCCAGATCACACACACAGCCGGGCCCGTCACGCCCGCCGTGGGCGGCGCCGCCCGGCGTCCGCCTTCCGCCTGGACCCGCGAGGAGCCCCCATGTCCCAGAAGACCGCGCCCACCGAGACCGCCCCCGTGATCCCCCACTTCGTGCACGGCGAGCAGCGCGAGGGCGCCTCCGGCCGGCACAGCGACGTCTACCACCCGGCCACGGGCAGCGTGGCGGGCCGCGTGCCGCTGGCCTCCGCCGAGGAGATCGACGCCGCCCTGGCCTCCGCCGAGGAGGGCTTCGCCGCGTGGTCGACGCTGAATCCGCAGCGCCGCGGCCGCATCCTGCTGCGCTGGGTCGACCTGATCAACGAGAACATGGACGAGCTGGCCACCGTGCTCGCCCAGGAGCACGGCAAGACCGTCCCGGACGCCAAGGGCGACATCCAGCGCGGCATCGAGGTCGTGGAGTTCGCCGCGGGCGCCCCGCACCTGCTCAAGGGTGAGTTCACCGCCGACGCGGGCACCGGCATCGACGTGCACTCCATCCGCCAGCCGCTCGGCGTGGCCGTGGGCATCACGCCCTTCAACTTCCCGGCGATGATCCCGCTGTGGAAGGCCGGCATCGCCCTGGCAGCGGGCAACGCCTTCGTCCTCAAGCCCTCCGAGCGCGACCCCTCCGTGCCGGTTCGCCTGGCCGAGCTGGCCCTCGAGGCCGGCATGCCCGCCGGCGCCCTCAACGTGGTGCACGGCGACAAGACCGCCGTGGACGCGCTCATCGAGGACCCGCGCGTCAAGGCCGTCGGGTTCGTCGGCTCCACCCCGATCGCGCAGTCCATCTACGCGCACGCCGCCCGCATGGGCAAGCGCGCCCAGTGCTTCGGCGGGGCCAAGAACCACGCCGTGATCATGCCGGACGCGGACCTCGAGATGGCCGCCGACGCCCTGGTCGGCGCCGCCTTCGGCTCCGCCGGCGAGCGCTGCATGGCGATCTCCGTGGCCGTCCCGGTCGGCGAGGAGACCGCCGACCGCCTGATCGCGCTGCTCCGCGAGCGCGTGAAGGACCTCAGGGTCGGCCCGTCGCTCGAGGCGTCCTCGGACTTCGGCCCCGTCGTCTCGAAGGACGCGAAGGAGCGCATCGAGGGCTACATCGCGGCCGGCGTCGAGGCGGGCGCCGACCTGGTCGAGGACGGCCGGGGCGTCGTCGTCGAGGGCCACGAGGACGGCTTCTACGTGGGCGCCACCCTGTTCGACCGCGTCACCCCGGAGATGAGCATCTACCGCGAGGAGATCTTCGGCCCGGTGCTCTCCGTGGTCCGCGCGAAGGACTACGAGGAGGCGCTCACGCTCGTGAACGAGCACGAGTTCGGCAACGGCGTGGCCATCTTCACCCGCGACGGCGACGCCGCCCGCGACTTCTCCACCCGCGTGGACACCGGCATGGTCGGCGTGAACGTGCCGATCCCCGTGCCGATCGCCTACTACACCTTCGGCGGCTGGAAGGCCTCCGGCTTCGGCGACCTGAACCAGCACGGCACGGACGGGCTGAAGTTCTACACCAAGACGAAGACCGTCACCACGCGCTGGCCCTCCGGCGTGCGCGAGGGCGCCAGCTTCGTGATGCCGGCCGGCTCGTGACCGCCCCGCAGCCCGTCCCGACCAGGAGGACCCCATGACCACCGTTCTGTTCCTCGGCCTCGGCCACATGGGCGGCCCCATGGCCGCCAACCTCGCCGCCGCGGGCCACCGCGTGCTCGGCTTCGACCTCGTCCCCGAGGCCCTCGAGAAGGCCCGTGCGGCCGGCGTCGAGACCGTCACGGACACGGCCGCGGCGGCCGCGGAGGCCGACGTCGTGCTGACCATGCTCCCCCACGGACGCCTGGTGCTGGACGTCTACCGAGGGGAGGACGGCGACGGCGGCCTGCTCGCCGCCGCCCGCCCCGGCACCGTGTTCCTGGACTGCTCGACCATCGACGTCGCCGAGGCCCGCGAGGCGGCCGCGGCGGCGGAGGCGGCGGGCATGCGGGCGGCCGACGCGCCGGTCTCGGGCGGCCAGGTGGGCGCCGAGGCCGGCACCCTCGCCTTCATGGTGGGCGCCTCGGACGAGGTGTACACCGAGGTGCTGCCGCTGCTCGAGGTCATGGGCGCCCGGATCGTGCACTGCGGGGGCGCCGGGCTGGGCCAGGCCGCGAAGATCTGCAACAACATGGTGCTGGGGGTCACGCAGATCGCCGTCGCCGAGGCCTTCGTCCTGGGCGAGCGCCTGGGCCTGCAGCACCAGGCCCTGTACGACGTGATGAGCAAGGCCTCCGGGCAGTGCTGGTCCCTGACCACCAACTGCCCGGTGCCCGGCCCTGTCCCCGGCTCCCCCGCGAACCGGGACTTCCAGCCCGGCTTCGCCGGCGCCCTGATGGCCAAGGACCTCGGGCTCGCGCTCGCGGCCCTGGACGAGCAGGGCGTGGCGGCCGACCTGGGCCGCCTCGCGCAGGCCAAATACGCCGAGTACGCCGCCGGAGAAGGCGCCGCCCGCGACTTTTCCGGCATCATCGAGGACATCCGAGCATCACACACGGACAGGAGCGAGGCATGAGCGAGCAGACCACCCCGGACGGCGCCGAGTCGCCGATCATCGTGGAGCGGCAGGGCCGGGTCGGCCATATCCGCCTGAACCGGCCGAAGGCCCTGAATGCGCTGAACGAGGCGACGATGCGTGCCGTCGTCGCGGCGGTGCAGGAGCTGGACACCGACCTGGAGATCGGGGCGATCCTGCTCTCCGGCTCCCCCAAGGCGTTCGCCGCTGGCGCGGACATCAAGGAGATGGCCACCAAGGAGTTCTCCGAGATGTACGCGGCCGACTGGTTCGCCGGCTGGGACGGGCTCACCCGTGCCCGCACCCCCATCGTGGCGTGCGTGACCGGCTACGCCCTCGGGGGCGGCTGCGAGCTGGCCATGATGGCCGATGTGCTCGTGGCCGGCGAGGGCGCGAAGTTCGGCCAGCCCGAGATCAACCTCGGCGTCATCCCCGGCATGGGCGGCTCCCAGCGCCTGACCCGCGCCGTGGGCAAGGCGAAGGCCATGGACATGATCCTCACCGGCCGCATGATCGGGGCGGAGGAGGCCGAGCGCATCGGACTCGTCTCCCGCGTGGTGGCCGACGAGAATGCCCTCGAGGAGGCGCTGGAGGTGGCCGCGACCATCGCGTCCAAGTCCAAGCCGGCCTCCTGGATGGCCAAGGAGGCCGTCAACGCCGCGTTCGAGACCACGCTCGCCCAGGGCATCGCCTTCGAGCGCCGCGTGTTCCACGCCGCGTTCGCCACGGCGGACCAGAAGGAGGGCATGGACGCGTTCGCGGCGAAGCGCGAGGCGGGGTGGCAGCACCGATGAGCGACGCGCAGACCACCGCGACGACGGCCCCCGCGGCCGGGCAGGACGGCGCGGCGGACGAGGTGCTCCTCGAGGTCCGCGACGGCCTCGGCCGCATCACGCTGAACCGTCCGCGCGCCCTGAACGCGCTGACGCAGGACATGGTCCGGGCGATCGACGCGGCCCTGACCGACTGGGCCGCGGACCCCGCCGTGCGCGGCGTGCTGATCCGCGGCGCCGGGGAGAAGGGACTGTGCGCCGGCGGCGACGTCGTCTCCCTGCGCTCCTCGCTCCTGGCCGGGCGGTTCGCGGAGGCCGAGGAGTTCTTCCGCGACGAGTACGCGATGAACGAGCGCATCGCCACCTACCCCAAGCCGTACGTGGCCTTCATGGACGGCGTCGTCCTGGGCGGCGGCATGGGCGTGTCCGTGCACGGCTCGCACCGCGTGGCCACCGAGCGGACCCGCGCCGGCATGCCCGAGACGGCGATCGGGTTCACCCCCGACGTCGGCGGCTCCTTCCACCTCGCCCGCGCACCCTTCCAGGCGGGCCGGCACCTGGCCGCGACCTCGGCGCATGCCTCCGGGTCCGACGCGGTGGCCCTGGGCCTGGCGGACGTCTTCGTGGAGTCCGCCCGGCTGGACGAGCTCGAGCAGGCCCTCGCCGCGGCGTTCGGCGCCCTCGGCTCGGCCGCGGACGCGGGCGCGCGCGACGAGGCCGCCTTCGCCGCCGCCGACGAGGTGCTGGCCCGGTTCGCGGTGGCCGAGGACGCACAGCCCGCCTCCGCGCTGGTGGCCGGCCGGGAGTGGATCGAGGACGTCTACGACCGGGAGACGGCCGCCGAGGTCCTCGCCGCCCTGGACGAGCGCGCCGCCGCGGGCGGGGAGCACGCCGAGGCCGCGGGGCAGGCCGCCGAGGCCATCCGCACCAAGTCCCCGACCGCCGTCGCCGTGGCCCACGAGGCCCAGCGCCGGCTGGCCGCGCGCGGAGCGGACCTGACCGTGGCCGACGCACTGCGCCAGGAGTTCACGATCGCCACCCACCTGATGCGCGAGCCGGACATGGCCGAGGGCATCCGCGCGCTGCTCGTGGACAAGGACAAGGATCCGACGTGGAGCCCGGCCCGGCTCGAGGACGTCTCGACCGAGGACGTGGCCGGGCACTTCGAGCCCGTGTCCGGGGTGGACCCGCTGCAGCTCGGCTGAGCCCGCCCCGACGGACCGCGCCCCGTGGTCCCGTGTGGGGACCGCGGGGCGCCGTGCTGGGTGGGGCGACCGGGTGGGGCCCCGGACGTCAGGCGATCAGGCCGCGACCCACGATCATGCGCATGATCTCGTTGGAGCCCTCGAGGATCCGGTGCACGCGCAGGTCCCGGACGAGCTTCTCCACGCCGTACTCGTGCAGGTAGCCGTAGCCGCCGTGCAGCTGCAGGGCGGTGTCGGCGGCCTCGTAGCCGTGTTCGGTGGCCACGAGCTTGGCCATGGCGCACAGGCGCACGGTGTCCGGGTCGTTGCGGTCCAGGGCGTCCGCGGCGCGCATGAGCATCGTGTGGGCGGTCTCCAGCTTCACGGACATGTCCGCGAGCTCGAAGACGAGGGCCTGCTTGGTGGTGAGCGGCTCGCCGAACGCGCTGCGCGCCTTGAGGTAGCGGGTGGCCTTGTCCAGGGCGGCCAGGCCGCCGCCGATCGAGCAGGCGCCGATGTTCAGGCGGCCGCCGTTGAGGCCCTTCATGGCGATGCGGAAGCCGTCGCCCTCCTCGCCGAGGCGGTCGGCCACGGGCACGCGGACGTCCTCGAAGATCACCTGGCGCGTGGGCTGGGTGTGCCAGCCCATCTTCTTCTCGTTGGGGCCGAAGGACAGGCCGGGGGTGTCCTTGTGGACCACGACGGCGGAGATCCCCCGGGCGCCCGTGTCCGCGGTGCGGCACATCACCACGTAGCAGTCGGACGCGCCGGCGCCGGAGATGAACTGCTTGACGCCGTTGAGGACGTAGTGGTCGCCGTCGCGGACGGCGCGAGTCTTCAGCGCGGCCGCGTCCGAGCCGGCGCCGGGCTCGGTGAGGCAGTAGCTGGCCAGGTGCTCCATGCCCGCGAGGTCGGGGATCCAGCGGGCGCGCTGCTCGTCGCTGCCGAAGGAGTCGATCATCCAGGCGACCATGTTGTGGATGGAGATGTAGGCGGCGAAGGCCGGGTCCGCCTTGGCGAGCTCCTCGAAGATCAGGATCGCGTCCGTGCGCTCCAGGCCGGTGCCGCCGTGCTCCTCCCCCACGTAGATGCCGCCCAGGCCGAGCTCGCCCGCCTCGGCGAGGACGTCCACCGGGAAGTGCTTCTCGGCGTCCCAGTCGAGGGCGTGCGGGGCGACGCGCTGCTCGGCGAAGTCGCGGACGGCGTCGACCAGGGCCTTCTGGTCGTCGGTGATGGGGAACATGGGTTCGTCCTCCTGGGGCTCGGGCCGGCCGCGCGGGCGGTCCACGACGGGGTGGTGCGGGGGTGACACCGCGGGCGGCGACAGGGTGTGACTGTCGTCACCACGATAATAGGACATCCAATGATCAGCCGTGTCGCCGCCGGGCCGTGGGCTAGCGTGCTCCCCGTGCAGACCACCACCAGCCCCACCGCGGACTCGCCCACCGGCCCCCGCTCCCACCCCTCCGGCCGCACGGAACAGCTGTTCGGCATCCGCCGCCATGCGCTGATGACCGAGCGGAACGGCGCCCTCAACCCGGCCGCGTTCGAGGTCGGCCCGTGGTGCCTCGACCTGGACGGCCGGCCCACCGGCGCGGCGGCCACCGTGATCATGGACAACGCCACCGCGGTGGCCGTGCACCACGCGGCCCGAGACATCGAGACCGTGGTCACCACCGAGCTGCAGGTCAACGTGCTCGGCCCGCTGCCCGCCTTCGACGCGGCGGTCGCGGCCGGGGACGAGGACGGCCCGCTGCTGGAGTGCTGGACCCGCCCGCTGGCCTGGGATGCCGCCGGCGGCGTGGCCCGCGCGTGGCTCGAGGACGCGGACGGGCGTCGCGTGGTCGAGGCGACCGGCTGGTTCCAGTCGGTGCCGGCCGGAGCGCCGGAGCGGATGGCCGCGTTCGTCGCGGCCGGGCGGCTGCCCCGCAGGGCCGAGACCCGCGTGCCCATGCCGGGGCTGCTGGCCGCCCGCCCCGAGTCGCTGCCGACGGCCGATCCGGACGTGCGCCCCGCCGTCGCTGCCGCGGCGAGCGCGGGCGCCCGCTTCGCCCCGAAGCCGGAGCTGGCCAACCCGTCGGGCGCGGTCCACGGCGGGGCCATGACGCTGCGGGCGGTCACCGCCGCGCAGGCGGCCATGCCGGACCGCGAGCGCTACGACGTCCAGGCCGTGCGCGTGGTGTTCGTGCGCCCGGGCCACGGCGAGATGGTCGCCCTCACGCGGGTGCGGCACGCGGGCCGGTCCCTGCGCCTCGTGGACGTGGACCTCGTGCCGGTCGGCGCCGACGGCGTCCCCGTGGCCGACAAGCCGATGGTCCAGGTGCAGGTCACCTTCCGAGCTGCCCGGAGCTGACGCCCCGCACGCCCGAGCACCCGAGCGCTTTCGAACGTGAGAAAGGGCCTATCTCACGTTCGAAAGCGCTCATTCCCCCGAGATCACGTTCGAAAGTCCCGGGTGGAGGAGGAGGGGCCGTCGTCGTGCGGCCGGCTCAGCGGCCCACGGTGCCGAACCGGGAGGCCACGGGGGCCGTGAAGGCGGGCTTCAGGAAGAACCACGCGGCGGCGGTGACCGCCACGCTCACGAGGAACACCACGAGGCCCCACGCGTCGGTGGCACCGCCCCGCGAGGTGTACATGTGGTTCAAGTTCGTCAGCAGGCCCGTGAAGGCCACGAGGAACACGTGCACCACGATGAACGCCACGAAGAAGACCATCACCGGGAAGTGCACCTTGCGGGCCACCTCCATGGGGAACGCCTTGTTCAGTCCCTTGGCCTCCGTGGGGAACCACGAGGACATGCGCCAGCCCGTGAGGGCGGCGAGCGGGGCGGCCACGAACACCACCAGCGCGTAGGAGAGCATCTGCAACGCGTTGTAGTGCACCCAGCCGTTCTCCGTGGGCCAGTCCAGGGACAGGTACTGGATGCCGGCGGACAGGGCGTGCTGGAACACGTGCGGGTCCGTGGGCACGATCCGCGCCCAGTGGCCGGTGACGATCAGCAGCACCACGAAGATCACGCCGTTGAGCAGCCACAGCGCGTCGAGGGCCTGGTGCGTCCAGATGGTGAGCGAGAACTTCTTCGGGGTGTTGCCCCGCGCGGAGAACAGGCCGTCCTTCGTCGGAGTGAAGTTGGCCGGCGGCCGCGTCTCGTGACGGATCTGCAGGCCCGTCCGGATGATCAGCACCATCAGGAACATGTTCAGGAAGTGCTGCCAGCCCATCCACCAGGGCATCCCCTCGGGGGTGCCCTCGGGCAGGACCGGGTGCCCGTCGTAGGTCGCGATGAAGTCCGCCACCGGGTCGAGGCTCCGCAGCCAGCGTCCGGCCAGCACTGCGAGCAGCGCCAGCACGACGACGCCGGCCACCGCCGGCAGCGCCTTGCGCAGGCGGGACGGGGCGGCGGATTCGGCGGCGTCCGTCTCCGCGGCCCGAGCGGGCGTGCCGGTGGCGGCCCCGGGGGCGGCCCGGGGCGGCTGCGCGGTGGAGGCCGGCGGGGCCGAACGGGTGTCCGGCGCGGTGGGAGCCGGCTCCGCAGCCGGCGCCGCGGCCACGGGGGCGGCGACGGCCGGTTCCGCATCGGCCGGCTCCGCGGCGGCGGGCTCGGCGGTGGCCTGCTCCGGTGCGTCGACCTCCTGCGCCACCGTCTCCGGCGCGGTGGGGGCGCCCACGGCGGCCAGCTCGGTGAACCACTCCCCCTCCCGGGCGAACGGCACGTACCCGGCCATGCGTCGCCGCTCCGCGAGCGGCACGAGGTCGGACTCCACGGGCGCGCCCACCCCGGACGCGGCGGGCGCACCGGCCGCGGCGGCCGCGACGGCGGCCGCCACGTCCGGCACGACGGGCTCGGTCTCCGCGGGTGCGGGGGCCCGCGTCGGGGACGCTGAGGCGGCAATCGGCTCGGGGGCGGCGGCCGGGGTCGATCCCACGGCCGGGGCGGGGGCGCCGCCGAGCCACTCGGCCTCGCGGGCGAACGGGACGTACCCGGCCATGCGGCGTCGCGCGGACAGGGGCGTCGGGGCCGACGCCGGCGCGGACGGCGCCACCGGCACGGCGGGCGCGACCACCGGGGCCGCCGTCGTGGTGTCCTGCGCCGGGGCGGGGGCGGGCTCGTTCTCGGCCGGGGCGCCCCTCAGGGGGACGTAGCCGGCCATTCGCTGCTTGGGCATGCTTCTCCTCGTCCGAGGGGCGCGGTCCGCTGCGGACCGCGCCCGCACCGGTTCAGCCGCGGCGGGTGCGCAGCTGCTCGATGACCTGCGGGACCACCTGGAAGATGTCCCCGACCACGCCGAAGTCGGCGTGCTCGAAGATCTCGGCGTCCTCGTTCTTGTCGATCGCCACGATGGTCTTGGCGGTCTTCATGCCGGCCAGGTGCTGGATGGCGCCGGAGATGCCCAGGGCGATGTACAGGTTCGGGGACACGATCACGCCGGTCTGGCCCACCTGGCGCTCGGCCGCGGTGTAGCCGGAGTCGACGGCGGCACGCGAGGCGCCCACGGCGGCGCCGAGCTCGTCGGCGAGCTGCTCGACGATCGCGAAGCCCTCCTCGGAGCCCACGCCGCGTCCGCCGGCGACGACGGTCTTGGCGCCGCGCAACGGCGGACGGGCGGAGTTCTGCGTGCGGGCGTTCACCTCGAGCACCCGGGCGCCGGCGGTCACCGGGCCCAGCTCGGCGGCGGCCAGCTCCACGACCTCGGGCGCCTCGACGGCCGGAGCCCGATCCGCGACGGCGCCGGGGCGCACGGTGATGATCCGGGGGCCGCCCTCGCCGGTGGACTCGCTGAGGTAGTCGCCGCCGAACACGGAGTGGCGGGCGATGACCTCGTCGTCAGCCCAGCGCAGCCCCACGGCATCCGCGCAGACGGGGCCGCGGGCGCGGACGGACAGGCGGCCGGCCACCGCGCGGGACTCGGGGCTGCTGGAGATCAGCACGGCCACGGGCGCGGTGCGGGCGGCCGCGGCGGCGAGGGCCTGCACGGCGGCGTCGCCGAGGGTGGTGGCGGCGTCGTCGGCCACGAGGACGTGGACGCGCGTGGCGCCGTACTCCCCCAGACGGGCTACGGCGGCGTCCCTGCCCTCCGCGCCGGTCACGAGGACGGCCTCGGGCACGCCCACGGTTGCGGCGGCGCCGAGCAGCTCGGCCACGACCGGGCGGAGCGCGCCGTCCGCGCCGATCTCGGCGTGCACCAGCACGGTCTGACCGCTGTTCGCGGCGTCGGTCTGCGTCGTCATCTCGGTCTCCTCCACGTTCGCGCTCACACGAGCCCCCGACCCGCGAGGAACTCCACCAGCCGCTCGGCGGCGGTGCCGTCGTCGGTGATCTTCTCGCCCGCGGCACGCTCGGGACGCGTGTCCGCCGAGACCATCACGGAGCGGTAGGCGGCCTCGGCCGGGCCCGCGGCGATGCCGAGGTCGGCCAGGGACAGCACGGTGAGCGGCTTCTTCTTGGCCGCCATGATGTTCTTGAAGTTCGGGAACCGCGGCTCCGCGGTCTTCTCCGTCAGGCTCGCCACGGCGGGCAGGGCGACGGCGGCGCGCACGTCCGCGTCCGAGGTCGCCACGGTGCCGGTCAGCTCGCCGTCGGCCAGCTCGGGTGCCTCGGCGTGCGGCAGGTAGGGCCGGTCCAGGAGCTCGGCGACCATGGCCGGCACCACGCCGGTGCCACCGTCCGTGGACAGCGTGCCGGCGAGCACGAGGTCGGCGCCCTCCTTCTCGACGGCCGCGGCGATCACGCGGGCCGTCTCCACGGCGTCCGAGCCGACGAGCGCGTCGTCGGTGATCTGCACGGCGGAGTCCGCGCCCATGGCCAGCATCTTGCGCAGGGTCTTCGAGGAGTCCTCGGGGCCCACCGTCAGGGCCACGACCTCGACGTCCGCGCCGGCGTCCCGCCAGCCCAGGGCGACCTCCATGACGCGCTCGCTGATCTCGTCCGGCACGGGCTCGGCCGCGCCGTCGCGCACCACCCAGCCGGTCTCCAGGCTCAGCTCACGCTCCTGCCACGTGTCCGGCACCTGCTTGGCCAGCACCAGGATCTTCACGGCCTCTCCTCCTTGGGTCGCGGTCTCGCCCCGGGGCCTCCGCCCCGAGCACGGTGACTTACGCTACAGACTACGGGTCCGCGCACGTCCGGGCCGCATGACCCCCGCGCGGGAGCGGCCGGGGCCGCCGTCGTCGGCCCGTGCGTCCGGACCATGATCGCCCGAACCGAGGAGGCACCGTGAGCCCCGCCGCCCCGCCCGCCGAGCCGCCGGCCGCCGAGGACCGGCCCCGGGTCCCGGCGGTGCCCGCCTCCTCCCTCGTGCTGGTCCGGCCCGGGGCCGGCGGCGAGATCTCGGTGTTCACCGTCCGCCGCGCCGGGACCATGGCCTTCAGCGCCCACGCCACGGCCTTCCCCGGCGGCCGCGTGGACCCCGCGGACGACCTGCCGGACCGGCTGTGGGAGGGCACGGATCTGGCCGACTGGGGCCGGCGCCTGGGGCTGCCGCGCGAACCCGTGGACGCCCACGGCACCCTCACGGAGCTCGACCCCGCCGAGGGCGCCGGCCGCGTGCTGGCCGCCGCCGTCCGCGAGACGTTCGAGGAGACCGGAGTGCTCCTGGCCCGGGACGCCGTCACCGGCACCCCCGTGGACCCGGCCCGGGTGGCCGCGTTCCCCGACGAGCTGCGCGACGCCGTCGAGCGCCACGAGGTGGACTTCGGGGAGCTGCTCGACCGCGAGGGGCTGCGCCCCGACGCCGGCGCGCTCGTGCCGTGGTCCCGGTGGATCACCCCGCACGGGGGCCCGCGCCGCTACGACACGTTCTTCTTCGCCGTCCACCTGCCGCAGGGCCAGTCCCCCGAGCGGATGTCCTCCGAGGCGGCCAGCCACGGCTGGGCGTCCCCCGCCGAGCTGCTGCGCCGCTTCCGGGCCGGCAAGGTCAACCTGATGGCCCCCACGTGGTGGCAGCTGCGCACCCTGGTCGACGCCGGCGAGGACATCCACGCGGGCCGCTCCCGGTTCGAGCCCCTCGAGGGGGTCATGCTCGTGGCCGGGCAGGGGCCCGTGTTCCCCCACGCGGACGAGTATCTGCGTGACCTGACGGCGTTCCGTGCGGCCGCGCAGGTGGAGGAGTCCAAGGACAACATCCTCTGAGCGCTCCCGTCTCCGGTCCGTGCGGTGGGCGACGGGCCGGAGAGCAGCGCGGACCACGAGCCGCGACCCCATGGCCTGCCGGGCCCCGTGCCCCTAGTCTGGTCTGCACCGGATCACCCGGCTCCGCGCGTCCGGCCCCCACCCCCGGCCACCGCGCGTCCCGCTCGCACCCTAGGAGCACTGCATGGCGCTCAGCGTCCTCGACCTGTTCTCGATCGGCATCGGCCCGTCCTCGTCCCACACCGTGGGACCCATGCGCGCCGCCCGCCGCTTCACGGACAGCATGGGCCAGCACGGCGTCCTCGAGCGCACGGCCCGCGTGCACGCCGAGCTGTTCGGCTCGCTGGCGGCCACCGGAGTGGGCCACGGCTCGGACACCGCGGTGCTGCTCGGCCTGGCCGGCCAGGACCCCGAGACCATCGACCCGGACGCCTGCACCGGGCTCGTGGCGGAGATCGTCACGGGCGGTCGGCTGCCCCTGGACGGGCGCCACGAGATCGCCTTCGACCGGCAGGCGGACCTGACGCTGCACATGCGCGAGTCCCTGCCCGGGCATCCGAACGGCATGCGCCTGACCGCCTACGACGACGCCGGCGAACAGCTCCACACCCGCGACTACTACTCGGTGGGCGGCGGCTTCGTGGTCACCTCGGACGAGCTCGAGGCCGAGCTGGACGCCACCAAGGACGTCAACCGCACCGACGACGGCGACACCGGCGAACCGTACCCCTTCTCCACGGGCGCCGAGCTCGCCGCCCGCTGCCGCGAGGCCGGCCTGAGCATCGCGGAGCTCATGCTCGCCAACGAGGCCACCCGCCACGACCTCGACGAGCTGCGCACCCAGCTGCTGGCCATCTGGGCCGTCATGGAGGAATGCGTCCACAACGGCGTGACCCGCACCGAGCCGATCCTGCCCGGCGGACTGCAGGTCCGCCGTCGGGCCCCCGCGCTGCGGGAGCACCTGCTCCAGACCACCGACCGCACCGACCCCATGTGGGCCATGGAGTGGGTCAACCTCTTCGCGCTCGCGGTGAACGAGGAGAACGCCTCGGGCGGGCGCATCGTCACCGCGCCCACGAACGGCGCCGCGGGCATCATCCCGGCCGTCATGCTCTACTACATGCGCTTCGTGCTCCCCGAGGGCGCCACGCAGCAGGAGCGGGACGACAAGGTGGTCGAGTTCCTGCTCACCGCGGCGGCGATCGGCATCCTGTACAAGCGCAACGCCTCCATCTCCGGCGCCGAGGTCGGCTGCCAGGGCGAGGTCGGCTCGGCCTGCTCCATGGCGGCGGGCGCCCTGTGCGCCGTGCTCGGCGGCACCGTGGACCAGGTGGAGAACGCGGCCGAGATCGGGATCGAGCACAACCTCGGGCTGACGTGCGACCCCGTGGGCGGCCTCGTCCAGGTGCCGTGCATCGAACGCAACGCGATCGCGTCGGTGAAGGCCATCAACGCGGCCCGGCTGGCGCTGCTGGGGGACGGCTCGCACCGGGTGACCCTGGACCAGGCCATCACGACCATGCGCGACACCGGCGCGGACATGAAGTCCAAGTACAAGGAGACCTCGCGCGGCGGCCTGGCCGTGAACGTCATCGAGTGCTGATCGCCCGGGTCCGCGGCCCAGCGCCGCTCCGGTCGGGACGGACGGGGCACCCGTCCGCTACCGTGGGGCCCGACCCGCACCCTGCCCCCGAGCGCGAGAGGACCGACGTGGCCATTCATCCTGTGGACGCGACCCTGGAGGCCGCGAAGATCGATCCCGACCAGCGTGCCGAGAGGCTCAAGGGCGTGAAGCTCGACGGCGCCGGCTGGAAGTACGCGCTCACACGCGCGCTCAAGGAGTTCGGCAACGACGGCGGCACCGACCTGGCCGCGAAGCTCACCTACTACCTGGTGCTCTCGCTGGCTCCTTCCCTGCTGGCCGTGTTCTCCATCCTGTCCCTCGTGCTCGCCTCCAACCGCGGGGCCATCGACGATCTGCTGGGGGAGCTGACCGGCCTGGTCCCGAGCGACTACCAGCCGCTCGTCACGAACCTGGTGACCACCATGAGCGACTCGGCCGGCTCAGGCGGCGGGATCATCGCCCTCATCATCGGCATCGCGACCGCCCTGTGGTCCGCCTCCGCGTACGTGAAGGCGTTCAACCGCTCGGCCAACACGGTGTACGGCTACGAGGAGGGCCGCGGCCTGGTGAAGCTGACGCTGACCAACCTGCTCACCACGCTCATCCTGATCGTGGGCATCGTGGTCGTGCTGCTCTCGCTGGCGCTGAACCGCTCGCTCGTGGACGGCTTCCTCCAGCCGATCGCCGGGCCGCTCGGCATGACCGGCGTGGTGAACTTCCTCTCGGACACGTTCCTGCCGGTGTGGGCGTGGGCGAAGTGGCCTGTCGTCGTCGTGATCCTGCTGGTGCTGATCGCGACCCTGTACTACACCACCCCGAACGTCCAGAAGCCGCGCTTCCACCTCTTCGGCCCCGGCAACATCGTGGCGCTGGTGGGCATGGTGCTGGCCGCGGTGGCCCTGTCCGTGTACTTCACGCAGTTCGCCGGCTACTCGGCGTACGGTGCGATCGGCACGGTCATGGCGCTGCTGTTCGCCCTGTGGATCTTCAACATCGTGCTGCTGCTCGGCCTGGAGGTCGACGCCGAGGTGGAGCGTGCCCGCCAGCTCGAGGCCGGCCTGCCCGCCGAGGCTCGGGTGCAGCTGCCCCCGAAGGACGTGGCCGGGGTGGAGAAGCGCGCCGAGAAGCAGACGGCCGTGGAGGAGCGCGGCTACGAACTGCGGGCGGTCCACGAGGGCCGCTGACCGCGCCCGGCGCGGCGCCGAGCGCACGTTCCGCACCGACAACGACGGCCGCTCACCTGGCGAGGTGGGCGGCCGTCGTCGTGCGCGGGGCCCTCAGCGCCGGGCCGCGCGGTAGCCGCCCGCCTGCGCCGCGGAGGCGGAGGCGTAGCAGTGGCGCGCGTTGGTCTTGCCGTAGTGCTGCTGACCGGGCATGTGGTAGATGCCCGAGTTGTCGTTGGCCTTGACCGGGTGGGAGTCCGGGCACACGGAGTCGGCTCCGCTCACCGGCCCCGCGTCGCCGGCCGCGGGGGCCGCCTCCGGGGCGGGGGCCGGGGCCGCCTCCGGGATGGGCTCGGCCGCGGTGCCGCACTCCCCGGAGAACCTGCCGACGCCGTTCGCCCGGGCCTCCTCCCACGCCGCCTCGACCTCGGGCAGGAAACGGTCGTTGCCGTCGAAGACCGCCGGCTCGCCGTAGCCCAGGCGGGCCATCTCGGCGTTGAGCAGGACGCCGTCGGCGTACACGCCGGCGAGGAGGCGGTCGTAGCGGTCGTAGAGCCGGCGATCGTACCGCAGCACCACCGTGTCGCCGGGGCTGATCATCGACTTCAGCGCCGCCGTCGCCTCCGGTCCCATGCACTCGACCGGCTTCGAGGGGTGGTGGGTCTCGGGGGTGTCGATGTTGAGCAGGCGCACCCGCGTGGACACCTCGCCGAGGGTCACGCGGAGCGTGTCGCCGTCCGAGATCGACTCGACCGTGACCACGTCTCCCTCGACGTCGGCCGGGGCGGCGGGCGCCGCCGGCTCGGCACTGCGGGAGCCCTCAGCGGCACGCGACTCGGCGGCCCCGCTCGAGGACGACGCTGCGGCGCGCGAGCTCTGCGCGGCGGAGGAGGCGGCCAGCGACGACGCAGCGGCACGGCTCGTCGCAGCCGCGTCGACGGAGGGGGTGGGCGTCGTCGGCATCGTGCTGACCGACGCGGAGGTGTCGGCATCGCTCGCCGGGGTGACGCCGTCGTCGGTGGCGGTGCAGCCGGTGAGCAGGAGCAGGGACAGTGCGGCCGCGGGGAGCGCCGCGCGCAGACGGGCAAGGGGCACGAGGATCCTGGAGGGGAAGGGACGGGGACATGACGAAGGCCCCGCCGTGAGGCGGGGCCTTCGGATCACCACATCATCGCATGTGGGAGGCACAGGTGTTGCCGCACGTCACGACAGCATCGGTCCCCGTTCCGTCAATGACGACGGGGGTCAGCGACGGCCGTCGATGGGGTCGCCGCCGCCGTCGAGTGCGTCGAGGACGAGGTCGCGGGCCTCGCCCGTCGCGGACCGGCGGGAGAGCAGCAGCGCGGCCAGCCAGCACAGCAGGACGATCGCCGCGCCGCCCCACGCCAGGAGGGCGAGGCTGCCCGAGAGCAGCCCCGTGCCGTCCGCGCGGCCGACGCCGATCCACACCAGACCCCACGCGAGCGCGAACGCCGGAGCCGGGCGGCCGCCGTTGTACACGGCCGTGAACGCGCCGATCAGCACGGCCACCACGAGCATCACCTTCGCCCAGAGGGACGACTGCCCCGGATCGCCGACGACGCCGGTCGAGGCCAGCCACGCGGCCAGGTTCGCCACGGCGGCGATCGAGACCCAGCCCAGATGCAGGCCCTGCACCCCGTCCAGGAGGATCCGCTCCCCCCAGCTGTGCGCGCGGACGGATTCGAGGAGCACCAGGATCCACGCCAGGCACGTCAGCAGCAGCGCGATCACCACGACGCTCAGCCCCAGCAGCCCGGCCTGCACCGTCCAGATCCACGCGGCGTTGAGCAGCACCGAGACCAGGATCCACGGTCGCAGGCGGTCGTGACGGGCGGACTGGGCCGAGGCGAGGAACTGCCACACGGCGTACGCCAGCAGCCCCGCGTAGATCACGGACCAGATGCCGAACGCGGGGGTCGCCGGGGAGACCCAGGTGGCGTCCGGGCCGAGCCAGCCGCCCGCGGCCTCGGCCACGGGGGTCAGGCCGCCGACGACGCCGGAGCCCAGGAACGCGGCCACGACCGCGAGGATCACGACCACGAGCATGGCCACCCGGCCGCCCGTCGAGGACAGCCCCGTCCCCGAGCTGGGGACGCGCGCCGCGGCGTCGGGGCCGAAGGGGCTGCGGGACGGGCCGAGGTCGGTGGCGGTGCTCATGGGTGCTCCCGTGGGGTGATCGTCGGGGGTGTGCCCCGGGCGGGGCGGGTCTCAGGGTCAGCGTAGCCGCCGGGCCCATCGCGGGCACGGGCCACCGCGGCCTAGGGTGGGGGCATGCGCACTTCCTCCCCGATAGGACTCCTGCTGGACGTGGACGCCCCCGTGGCCTCCACCGAGACCCGGACCGTGCCGGAGGGGATCATCGACGTGCTCGTCCGCCTCGCGAGGCGCGGGGTGCCGGTCGGCTTCAACACGGGCCGCTCCACGGACTTCCTCCTGCACAACCTGATCGCCCCGCTGCGCGACGCGGGCCTCCCGGACGACGCTCCCTTCCACGCGATCTGCGAGAAGGGCGCCGTGTGGTTCCCGTTCTCCGCGGTGCCCTCCGGGGACCTGCCCGACGTCACCGTGGACGGCACCGCCCCGGACTGGCTCCGCACCGACCCGGACATGGCCATCGACGCGGACACCCGTGACGCGATCTGGGCCCTCAACGATGAGCGCGCCGGGGACCTGCAGTTCACCGACCGCACCAAGCTGGCCATGGTCTCCCTCGAGAAGACGGTCGGCGCGGACCAGACGGAGTACGAGCGGGTGCGCGACGACGTCGCCGCGGGCGTCGAGGATCTGCTCGCCGAGCGCGGACTCGCCGAGGAGGTGCGCGTGGCCCCCTCGGTGATCTCGGTGGACGTCGAGCACCGCTCCTCCGGCAAGGACCTGGGCGTCGAGCGCTGCTTCGACCTGCTGGCGGAGGCGGGCACCCCGGTGCCCGAACGCTGGCTCACCGCGGGCGACTCGCGCAGCGACTACGCCATGGCCGACCGGCTGCACGAGCGCGGACTCGCCGTGGAGCACATGGACGTGCGGCCCGCCGACGGCGTCCCCGAGAAGCCCTACGGCGTGGTGACGGCGGCGATCCTCGCCGAACGCGGCATCGGCGACGCCGACGACGTCCACGAGCGGGCGGGCGAGTCCCTGCTGCGCTGGGTGGAGCGCGACCTGCTGCGCTGACCAGGCCGGACGCCCCCTCTGCGGACGGCCGACCCTCCCCGGGCCTGGACCTCGACCCCTAGCGTGGAAGGGAATGCCGCGCCCCTGCCGAACCGGCCCGGGCGCCTCCCGACCAGAGAGAGGTTCCACCGTGGCCACCGTCGCCCAGAACATCGTCGAGACCCTCCACGCCTCGGGCGTGCGCCGCATGTACGGCGTGCCCGGGGACTCCCTCAACGGGCTGACCGAGGCCCTGCGCTCCCACGGCGGCATCCAGTGGGTGCACACCCGGCACGAGGAGACCGCGGCCTTCGCCGCCTCCGCCGAGTCCCAGCTCACGGACGAGCTCGCGGTCTGCGTGGGCTCGTGCGGTCCGGGCAACCTCCACCTGATCAATGGCCTGTTCGACGCGCAGCGCTCCCGCACCCCGGTGCTCGCGATCGCCGCGCACATCCCGTCGGAGGAGATCGGCTCGGGCTACTTCCAGGAGACCCACCCGCAGGACCTGTTCCGCGAGTGCTCCGTCTACGTGGAGCACGTCTCCTCGGCGGACCAGATGCCCCGTATGCTGCGCACCGCGATGCGGGCCGCCGTCGAGCAGCGGGGCGTGGCCGTGCTCGTGATCCCGGGCGACGTGGCCCTCACCGAGCTCTCCGCGAAGCCCGAGGTGATCCGTCACACGCCGTCCCGCGTCATCCCGGCCGACTCCGTGCTGCGCGAGGCCGCCGAGGCCCTGGACTCGTCCAAGCGGATCACCATCCTGGCCGGCGCGGGTGCGGCCGGCGCCCACGACGAGGTCGTGGCCCTGGCGGAGCGCCTGCAGGCCCCGATCGTCCACGCGCTGCGCGGCAAGGACCGGATCGAGTACGACAACCCGTATGACGTCGGCTTGACCGGCCTGCTCGGCTTCGCCTCCGGCTACCACGCGCTCAAGGAGGCCGAGACGCTGCTGATCCTCGGCTCCTCCCTGCCGTACCGGCAGTTCTACCCCGAGGACGCCACGGTCATCCAGGTGGACGTGCGCGGCGAGCAGATCGGCCGACGGGTGGCCGTGGACGTGCCGCTCGTGGGCGGCGTGAAGGAGACGGCCCAGGCCCTGCTGCCGCTGCTACGCGGGAACTCGTCGTCGGCGTTCCTGGACAAGGCGCTCAAGCACTACGCCAAGACCCGCAAGGACCTCGACCAGCTGGCCACCCCGGGCCGTGGACGCGTGCACCCGCAGTATGTGGCCCGCCTCCTCGACGAGCTGGCCGACGACGACGTGGTGTTCCTGCCCGACGTCGGCTCCCCGGTGGTCTGGGCCTCCCGGTACCTGACGATGAACGGGCGCCGCCGGATCATCGGCTCCCTGTCCCACGGCTCCATGGCCAACGCGGTTACCCAGGCGGTCGGCGCCCAGGCGGTCGACCCCACCCGCCAGGTGGTGGCGATGGCCGGCGACGGCGGGCTGGCCATGATGCTCGGCGAGCTGATGTCGTTCGTGCAGAACGGCCTGCCCGTGAAGACGCTCGTGTTCGACAACGACTCGCTGAACTTCGTGGAGCTCGAGATGATGGCCGCCGGGTTCGTCCCCTACGGGACGAGCCTGGAGAACCCGGACTTCGCGGCGATCGCGGAGGCGATCGGCATCAAGGGCTTCCGCGCGGACCACACGACGGACCTGCCCGCGGTGATGCGCGAGTTCCTCGCCCACGACGGGCCGGCGCTGCTGGTGGTCAAGACCGAGCGTCAGGAGCTGACGATCCCGCCGAGCATCGAGTTCGAGCAAGCCAAGGGCTTCGCGCTCTACGCCATGCGCACCGTCCTGGACGGCAAGGGCACCAAGCTGCTCGACCTCGCGAAGGCGAACCTGCGCCAGCTCTTCTGACCTGCCGCGCACGACGACGGCCCGGACGCTGGCGGCGTCCGGGCCGTCGTCGTGGTGGGGCGGGGAGAGCCCAGCCCCGCCGGTAGGTCAGGCGCGGTGGGCGCCGCCCTCGGCGACGATCGGGTGCTCGGCCGTGCCGGCGACGCCCTGGGTGATCAGGCCGTCGGCGCGGTGCTCCCAGAAGTCCGCGTTGCGGATGCCGAGCGGGCGCGGGTCGAACTGCGGGTCGAGACCCTGGCGCTTCTGTGCGCGGTAGTCCTTGAGGGCCTTGAGGGCCGGGCCCTGCAGCACCAGGATGCCGAGGATGTTCAGCCAGGCCATGGAGCCCACGCCGATGTCGCCGAGGCCCCAGGCCGCACCCGTGGTGGCGACGGCGCCGTAGGCCACCGACACGAGGATCAGGGCCTGCAGGAAGCGCAGCGCGACGCGGCGGACCATGCCGTTGCGCAGGTTGCGCGTGAGAAACACGATGTTGACCTCGGCCATGTAGTAGTACGCCACGATCGTGGTGAAGGCGAAGAACGCCAGCGCCACGGCCACGAACGTGGGGCCGAAGCCGGAGAACATGGCGTCGAAGCCGGTCTGGACGAAGGCCGGGCCCTCGGAGGCCGTCGGCGAGACGATGCCCTCGAACAGCAGGCCGGAGCCGGACCCGTCCGAGTACACCCGGTAGGCGCCCGTGGAGATGATGATGAACGCGGTGGCCGAGCAGACGAAGAGCGTGTCGATGTACACGGCGAACGCCTGCACGAAGCCCTGCTTGGCTGGGTGCGAGACCTCGGCGGCCGCGGCGGCGTGCGGGCCCGTGCCCTGGCCGGCCTCGTTGGAGTAGACGCCGCGCTTCACGCCCCACTGGATGGCGAGGCCGAGGATCGCGCCGAACACGGCGTGCACGCCGAACGCGCTGGCGAAGATGGAGCCGAAGACCTCGGGGATCTGGTCGAAGTTCAGGAACAGCACGATCAGCGCGAGGATGATGTACAGCACGGCCATCACGGGCACCACGTAGACGGCGAACGTCGCGATGCGCTTCACGCCGCCCAGGACGATGAAGGCCAGCAGGATGACCATGGCCAGGGCCACGACCCAGGCGGGCACGGCCCACGCCTCGCCCACGGCCGCGGCCACGCCGTTGGCCTGCACGCCCGGCAGGAAGTAGCTGGTGGCGAAGACGGTGACGACGGCGAACAGGATCGCGTACGCCTTGAAGGCGGGGGCGGCGGCCGTGTGCTTGTAGGCCTTCTCGAAGTAGTACGCCGGGCCGCCGCGGTACTCGCCGGTGTCCGGGTCGCGCTCCTTGTAGATCTGGCCGAGCGTGGACTCGATGAAGGATGTGGCGGCGCCGAGCAGGGCCATGACCCACATCCAGAACACGGCGCCGGGGCCGCCGAACGCGATGGCCGTGGCGACGCCGCCGATGTTGCCCATGCCGACGCGGCCGGCGAGCGACATCATGAGGGACTGGAGGGACGAGGTGCCGTCCGCGGAGTCCTGGCCCTCGCGGAGCTGCTTCACCATGTCCGGGATGTTCACGAACTGCAGGAACAGGGTCCGGATGGTGAAGTAGAGGCCGACGATCAGGCAGAGCCAGATCAGGGCCGGGGACCAGATGACGTCGTTCACGGCGGTGATGAGATCTGCGAAGGACATGGGGTCTCCAGATCGGGGTGGGGATGGCCGGTGCGGTGCGAGCTCCGAGCGGCGGCCGCCGGCGGTCCCGGACGACTGGGGAGAAGGATACGCGCAAATGTGACCCGCGTCTCGCATCCAGCGTGGCGGATCGGGAGTCCGGGCGCGCGGCCCGCGACGACAGCGGCCCCGGACATGCGAAAAGCCCCGGAACCACTGGGGTCCCGGGGCTTGCCCGCGGAGGATGGGGGATTTGAACCCCCGAGGGCTGTTAACCCAACACGCGTTCCAGGCGTGCGCCATAGGCCGCTAGGCGAATCCTCCTTGGTGCGCCCCCATGCGGCGGACCGCGCGAGGGCAGGTTCCATCATAACCAGATCGTCCTGGGCCGCGCCAATCCTCCGCGGGAGGCGCGAGCTCGGCCCGAGCCTCCCCGCGGCCCGAATCGCCGCGCCCGCCGCCACCCTGCTAGACTCTTCGACGGCCCCTCACGTGGTGTCATCTCGCTGAACTCCCCCAGGACCGGAAGGTAGCAAGGGTAGGTGGGCTCTGGCAGGTGCGTGAGGGGTCTTCACTTTCCCCAGGAGATCCCATGCCCGCCGGACGCTACGCCCCCTCCCCCACGGGAAGCCTGCACCTGGGCAACCTGCGCACCGCGCTCGTCGCGTGGCTCGCGGCGCGCGCCACGGACCGTGCCTTCCTGCTGCGGGTCGAGGACCTGGACCGCGTCCGCTCCGGGGCCGAGGCTGACCAGCGGGCGGACCTGGCCGCCGTCGGGCTGGACTGGGACGCCGAGCCGGTGCGCCAGTCCGAGCGCACCGCCCTGTACGACGCCGCCGTGGCCGCCCTGCGCGCCGCGCACGGCACGGACGCGGTCTACGAGTGCTTCTGCTCCCGCAAGGACATCGCCGAGGCGACGTCGGCCCCGCACCCGAGGCCCGACGACGGTGCCCCCGCCTCCGGCGGCACCGTGCCGCTGCGTCCGCCCGGCTTCTATCCGGGCACCTGCCGCGGCCTGACCGAGGCCGAGCGGGCCGAGCGACGGCGGGTGCGCCCCGCCGCCCTGCGGATCGATGCGGCGAAGGTCGCGGGCCTGCCGGCGGGCGAGACCCCGCGCGCCACCGCCGTGGACGTGCTGCACGGCGAGGTCACGGGCCTGGTCGACGACCTGGTGCTGCGCCGGAACGACGGGGCGTACGCGTACAACCTGGCCGTCGTCGTGGACGACCTGGCGCAGGGCGTGGACCAGGTGGTCCGCGGCGACGACCTGCTCGACTCGGCCCCGCGCCAGCGCTGGCTGGCCGAGGCGCTGTGCGCCGCGCGCGGGGAGCCGACGCCCGCGGTGGAGTACCTGCACGTGCCGCTCGTGCTGAACGCGGAGGGGCGGCGGCTGGCCAAGCGGGACGGCGCCGTGACCCTCGAGGACCTCTCCGCGCAGGACCCGGCGTGGACCCCCGAGCGGGTGCGGGACCGGCTGCTGGAGTCCCTCGGCCTGCCCGCGGGACCGCTGGCGGCCGCCGTGCCCGCGTTCGACCCGGCCGCCCTGCCGCGTGATCCGTGGGTGTTCACCGGGCTCTGAGCGGGCCGGCGCCCTGGTCCGCCGCAGGCCCGGCCCCGGTCAGAGGACCTGGGCGGCCTGGTCGAAGTCGAGGCGGCCCTGGCGGGGCTGCTGCGCCTTCTCGTCGTCTGCGGCGGCGTGGCCCACGTTGATCACCAGGAGGGACTTCCAGGCACGGTCCGCATGGAACTCGGCGTCCACGGCGGCGGCGTCGAACCCGGCCATGGGGCCGACCTCGAGCCCGTGGGCGCGCAAGGCCACGAGCAGGTAGCCCACCTGGATGAGCGCGTTCGTGCGGCCCATCCCCTCGCGCATGCCCGGCTTGCCCTCGGCATCCTCCTCGAAGCCCTCCCGGAACGGGGCGAGGTGGCCCATGTGGCGGTGCCAGTCGAGGTCGTAGGAGGCGATCAGCGTGAGCGGGGCGCGCTCCGTCTTCTCCCGGTTGAACTCGATCATCAGCGGAGCCAGGCGGGCGCGGGCCTCGGGGCTGTCCACGACGTCGAGCCGCAGCGGCTGGTTGTTCATGGCGGTCGGCGCCCAGCGGAGGTCCGCGTAGGCCCGCTCGATCAGCGCGAGGTCGACGGGCTCGTCCGAGAAGAGCTGCGTCGTGTGGCGGTCCGCGAAGAGGCGGTCGATCTCGGCCTGACTCAGCGGTCCCGCGTCCGGGGCCGGCTGCGTGGGGTGGATCGTGTCCTCGGCGTCGGTGTGCATGTGCGTGGTGGTCATGGGCCAGGGAACGGGCCGGCGGGCGTGCGCATTCCCCGGCTCCCTTAGCCCGTCCGCCCGCCGGATAGGCTTTCGAGGGTGAGCACCGCCCTGTATCGCCGCTACCGCCCGGACCGTTTCGAGGACGTGATCGGGCAGGACCATGTCACGGTCCCGCTGCGCACCGCACTGGCGAAGGACCGCGTGAACCACGCCTACCTCTTCTCCGGCCCGCGAGGCTGCGGCAAGACCACGTCCGCCCGCATCCTCGCGCGCTGCCTGAACTGCGCCCAGGGCCCCACGCCCACGCCGTGCGGCGAGTGCGACTCGTGCCGGGACCTGGCCACCGGCGGGCCGGGCTCGCTGGACGTGCTGGAGATCGACGCGGCCTCGCACGGCGGTGTGGAGGACGCCCGCGGCCTGCGCGAGCGGGCCACGTTCGCCCCGGTCCGGGACCGCTACAAGATCCTCATCATCGACGAGGCGCACATGGTCACCGCGGCGGGGTTCAACGCGCTGCTCAAGATCGTGGAGGAGCCGCCGGAGCACCTGAAGTTCATCTTCGCCACCACGGAGCCGGAGAAGGTCATCGGGACCATCCGCTCCCGCACCCACCACTACCCGTTCCGGCTCGTGCCGCCGGAGCCGCTCATCGCCTACCTCGAGCAGCTGTGCGCGGAGGAGGGCGTGTCCGTGGAGAAGGGCGTGCTGCCGCTCGTGGTGCGCGCCGGCACGGGCTCGGTGCGTGACACGCTCTCCGTGCTGGACCAGCTGATCGCGGGCGCCCAGGAGGGCCAGGTCTCGTACGAGCTCGCGGTGAGCCTGCTCGGCTTCACCCCGGAAGCCCTGCTGGACGACGTGATCGACGCCGTCGCCGCGGACGACACCCCCACCGTGTTCCGCGTGGTGGACCGCGTGGTGCAGTCCGGCCAGGACCCGCGCCGCTTCGTCGAGGACCTGCTGGACCGCTTCCGCGACCTCGTGATCGCCCGTGCCCTGCCGGAGGAGGCCGGGGCGATCCTGCACGGCATGCCGGAGGACCAGGTGCGGCGTCTGTCGGCGCAGGCCGCGCAGCTCTCCCGCGCGGAGCTCTCCCGCCTCGCGGACATCACCAACCTCGCGCTGACGGACATGGTGGGGGCCACCAGTCCCCGCCTGCACCTCGAGCTGCTCATGGCGCGCCTGCTGCTGCCTGCCTCGGACGAGACGCACCGCGGCCTGGCCGCCCGCCTCGAGGCCCTCGAACGGCGCCTCGAGCTCGGTGGCGCCGCGCCCATCGAGGACGGCGCCTCCGAGGGCACGACGACGCCGGCCCGGTCCGGCACGCCCGCCGCGGACGGCGGCGGATCGGCCGAGAACGCGGAGGGCTCCGGCACTCTGACCGGTGCCGCGCTCGCCCGGGCCGCCATGCGGCGGCCGGAGGAGCCCGCGCCGACCGCGTCCACCGCCCCGCCGGAGCGCTGGACGCCGCCTGCCCCGCAGTCCGTGGCAGAGGCGCCGGAGGGGGACGCCGCCGCCGGGGCCACGGGGTCCGAGCGTCCGCAGCAGGCGCCGCAGCCCAAGCGGCCCGAACCGGCTGAGGTCGGGGCCCCTTCCGGGGACACGCGCCGCCCGGAGGCCGGGAGCCGCCCCGAGCCTGAGGGCCGGCCCGAGCCTGAGGGCCGGTCCCATGCCCAGGAGCGCACCGGTGCCGCGCCGGCCCCCGCCCACGGGCCGGAGGAGACGGCCGCGCCGTCGAGCCCCACGCCCGCCCCGGCGGCGAGCCAGGTGGAGATGATCCGCCGGGCCTGGCCGGACATCCTCACGGCCCTCGAGGACGCCTCACGCCTGGTGTGGATGCTGGTGAAGGACAACGCGAGCGTCGCGGGCTACGACGGCTCGTTGCTGACGATCGGCTTCCAGCAGGACGGGCCCCGCCAGTCGCTGCTCGGCCGGGGCGGTGACCGCGTGCTCGGCGAGGCCGTCCACCAGGTGCTCGGCATCCGCCCGCGGCTCGATCTGATCCTCGGTGGGGACGCGCCGACCGGGGACGCCCGCGCACAGTCCGGCGCTCGCCCGGCCGGCCCGGCGCGGACGGACCGGCCTGAGCGTCCGGCCCCGCAGCAGGGCCGGCCCGACCGACCGACGGCGCAGCCGAACCGGCCCGCTCCGGCACCGGGGCAGGCCCCACGCGAGCCGGAGTCCTCCCGCCCCACCCCGCCGCGCTCCGCCGCACCCTCCACCGCGGAGGACGATCCGGCGCCGCCGGCCGCTCCGCCCCGGGCCACGCAGCAGCGTCAGACGCCGGAGCCGTCCCCCGCCTGGACGCCCGCGGCTCCCGCCACCTCCTGGGGGCCGGCGCCGACGTCGTCGACGACGCCCGCCCCCGCCCCGCCGGCGGACGGCTGGGGCGGCCCGGACGAGGAGCCGCCCGCCTGGGACGACGCTCCCCCGCCCGAGGAGGACCCGTGGGACTCGCTGCCCGCGTTCGACCCGGACGCGGAGCAGGACGACTCGGACGGCCCCGAGGGCTGGACCCCGCCGGCCCGGGACGCCGAGGAGCGGCCCGTCGGCGCCGCCGGCTGGGACGGCCCCGTGCCGTCGGTCGAGGACTGGGGCGCGCCGCCGCAGGCCGCACCGGCCCCCGGCGGCGCCGCGCCGGACGCCGGCCAGGACTCCCCGGTCCAGCCCGACGCCCCGACCCCCGGCGAGAGCGAGCCGAGCGCCGAGGAGGTCCGTCGGGCCTACGACCCGGGGCCGCTGGTCCGCGAGGAGGAGCACTCGATCCCCGTGTTCGCCCGTCCGGAGGCGGAGCTGCGCGCCGAGTTCGCGAAGCGCTTCGGCGCGACCCGTCCCGCCGGCTTCGACGACGGCGCGGGCGCGGCCGCGGACGGTGACTCCGCCCGGCCTGCCACGCCGTCGCCCGCCCCGGACGACGACGCAGCGGCCACGGAGCGACGCGATCTCCACCCGGCCGCCTCGGGCGCCGGCCCGTCCTCGGACGAGGAGCGGCGCCCCACGGGCTCGCCCACGGCCGACGCGACCCCTGACCCGGGCGTGCCCGCCGACGACGCAGACGCCGCGCCGCGCGCGGCTGCCGGCCCGACCGGTTCGGACTTCCCGGGTTCGGGCCATCCGGCGAGCATGTACCCGCGGCTCATGGAGCGGCTGCGGGCCGGTGGGCCCCTCGAGCCTCCGGTGAACGCGGGCTCGAGCGGCGGCCCCGGCGCTCCCGGTGGCCCCGACCCGGACGCCTCGCCGGGCTCCCCCGCCGGGGGCCGGCCGAGCGCGGCCTCGCTCGGGGCGCGCCCCGCCGACGTCGAGCCCGCCGGGGGAGCCTCGGCGCCGCCCTCGTTGGACGCGCGGGCCGCGGCCATCCACGCCGCCCGCGAGGCCGCCCAGGGCCGCGGCCCGACCCGGCCCGCCGACACCGGCCCCGCCGCCCCGGCGACGTCCGGTGTGGGGTGGGAGGACGAGGTCGCCAGCGACGACGACGTCCCGCTCGAGGACTCGGGCCTCGTGGGCCGGGCCGTCGTCGAACGGGTGCTCGGCGGCCGTCTGCTCGAGGAACGCCCCAACGACGCCTGAGGCGAACGCGCCCGTACGCCGTCCGGGGCCGCGGGCATGATGGACGCGGCGCCGGACCACGGCGCCGCGTCGGGGCGCACGCCCCACGAGACGCACCATCGGACGAGGGGGACGGATGTACCAGGGCGCGGTGCAGGACCTGATCGACGAGCTCGGCCGCCTGCCGGGCATCGGGCCGAAGTCCGCCCAGCGCATCGCCTTCCACATGCTGGAGGCGGACCGGGAGGACATGCTGCGGCTCGCGGACGCCATCCGCACGGTCAAGGACAGGGTGCGGCTGTGCTCGGTCTGCTTCAACGTCTCCGAGGACGAGGTGTGCTCGCTCTGCCGGGATGAACGCCGGGACCGCTCCCAGATCTGCGTCGTCGAGGAGTCGCAGGACGTCATGGCCATGGAGCGCACCCGCGCCTTCCGGGGCCGCTACCACGTGCTCGGCGGGGCCATCAATCCGATCGCCGGCATCGGCCCCGAGCAGCTGCACGTCCGCGAGCTGCTCACCCGGCTGCAGGACGAGGCCGTGCAGGAGGTCATCCTCGCCACGGATCCCAACCTCGAGGGCGAGGCCACGGCCACCTACCTCGGCCGCCTCCTCGGCGCCACGGGCATCCGCGTCACGCGCCTGGCCTCCGGTCTGCCCGTCGGCGGGGACCTCGAGTACGCGGACGAGGTCACCCTCGGCCGCGCCTTCGAGGGACGTCGTCTGATCAGCGGCTGACACCGGCCGGCGTCGAGCAGGCCCCGCCCGACGCCGGCCCGGCTCAGGCCACGCGCGTGCCGGCGGGCAGCCGCCCGGCCGGGGTGTCCAGGCGACGGTGGCCCCACCAGCCCAGCCCGGCCACCAGCACACCCTGCATCGCCAGGCCGAGCGGCCACACCGGCCAGGTGCCCTGCCGGTCCGGCACGCCGCTCTGGTCGAGACCGCGCAGCTCGCCGTCGAGGCACTCGACGTCCCGGACGGGGTCTCGCTGGGTCCAGCGCAGCCCCACGGACAGCAGGTTGAGCGGCCCGGGATCCACCCGGGTCCCGTCCTCGAGGAGGCCTGCCTCCCAGGGGGAGGCGTCCGCGAGGACGGCGTAGGGGTTCGCGGCGAGCAGCCATCCGCTGCGCCGCGGGTCGGGGATCGTCCGGGTGGTCACCGGGCCGACGCAGCGGTCGGCGATCCCGTCGAACAGCTCCGGGTTCGCCGCCTCGTACTCGGCCCAGGCCTGCTCCGCCTCCTCCGGGGTCATCTGCTCGAGCTCCGCCTCGGTGAACGGCTCCGCCGTCATCGAGCCGTACTCGGCGTCGTTGGCCCGCACCTCGGTCTGCAGGAACTGCAGGGACAGCCCGAAGGCCACCAGGGTGCCGATCGTCAGCGCCGCCACGATCAGGTACGTCACCACGACGGCGAACAGCGTGCGCCCGGCGATCGCCGAGACGGCCACGCCGATCCCCGCGATCATGCCGAACTCCACGAGGATCATCACGAGCCCCACCAGCACGGCCCACGGGGACACGCGCCCCACCACGGCCGCGACCGCCAGCCACGGCAACGCGGCCGCGAGGAACGCGGCGGAGGCGATCCACGCGGCCAGCCACTTGCCCGCCATCAGGTGACCGGTCCGCAGCAGGGTGACCTGGGTGATGGCCAGGGTGCCGCCGGCACGGTCGCCCGAGATCGCGTTGGCCGCCAGGGCGGGCGAGACCAGCAGCGAGAGGGTGAGGACGAAGAGCAGGACGCCGTCGAAGAGCGTCCGCCCCAGGGCGCGCATCTGCTGCTCCGCCAGCTCCGGCTCCAGGCCGGACGCCTCCATCTCCGCCACGCCCAGGCCGCGTAGCCCGAGGGCGCCGAGGGTCACCGCCCCCACCACCACGAAGAAGACGCCCAACAGCACGTACCAGCCGCGCGAGCGCAGCCGCTGACGCAGTTCCATGCCCACCACGGTGGCCACGGCCTGGGCCGCGCCGAGGCGTCCCCCCGGCTGCGGCTGCGGCGGGCGGCGGTCGTGGATCGAGGTCGCGACGGCGGTGCTCACGGCCGGTCTCCTTCGGTGCGGGGGCCCTCCAGATGGAGGCCCAGGTAGGCGTTCTCGAGGCGGGAGCCCTCCGGGGCGAAGTGGCTGACGAGCACACCCTCGCGCACGAGGTCCGCGAGCAGCGCGGCCGCGGCGGCCTCCCCCCGCAGCTGCACCACGACGCCGTCCCGGCGCTGGCCTGCGCCGGCGCCGGTGGCCGCGGTCGCGGTCAGGCCGCGGGCCTCGAGGGCGCGGACGAGCGTGTCCCGGGCCGTCGGGTCGGGTCCGGCGATCCGGTAGGGGCGGGCGAGGTCGTCGGCGGCGCGGAACTCCTGGGTGGCCACCGTGGCGCCCTCACGGAGGAACACGGCGCGGTCGGACATCTCCTCGAGCTCGGCGAGCACGTGGGAGGAGACGAGCACGGCGGTGCCGGCTGCGGCCATGGCGCGCAGGTCGTCCCGCAGCCGGATGCGGGCGGCCGGGTCGAGGCCGTTGGCGGGTTCGTCCAGGAGCAGGACGGAGGGCCGGTGCACGGTGGCCCGAGCCAGGGACAGGCGCTGCTGCTGGCCGCGGGAGAGCACGCGGGCGGGCCGGTGGGCGAACTCCGTGAGTTCGACCCACTCGAGCTGCTCGTCCGCGCGCGCCGACGCCTCCGCCTTCCCCATGCCGTAGAGCCGTCCCAGGCTGGCGAGGATGTCGTGGCAGGTCAGCTCCTCCCACACGCCCAGGGTGTCGGGCATCCAGCCGAGCCGCCGCCGGGCCTCGACGGGCTCGCGCACCGCGTCCACCCCGGCCACGGACACGGCGCCGGCGTCCGGGCGCAGCAGGGTGGCCAGGATCAGCAGGAGCGTGGTCTTGCCCGAGCCGTTCGGGCCGACGAGGGCCGTCACGGAGCCGGCGGGCACGGTGAGGGAGACGTCCCGCACCGCATGGACGGCGCCGAACGAGCGGGCGAGGCCGTGAGCCACGATCCCGTCGTGGGCGGCCACCCCCAGGACGGGTGAGGCGGGCGGGGGCGCTGGAGCGGTCATGGCCCCATCCTTGCCGCGCCGGGCACGGACGCGGATCCACCCGGGGGATGATCCCGGCGCCATCCCAGCCCGACCGGGGTCGCAGGCGGGGCCGCGGGCGCCGTCGTGCTGGCCTGCCGCGGGCGCCGGGTCCAGCATCCGGAACAGGGGTTCACCTGGCGGACCCGCGCGAGAGTGCGCCCCTAGACTTGGCCCGAACCGACCCTCGACCCCGTCCGGAGCGACCCATGAGTCTCATCGTCCAGAAGTTCGGCGGCTCCTCCGTGGCCGACGCCGCCGGCATCCAGCGCGTGGCCCGCCGCATCGCGGACACGGTGCGCGCCGGGAACCGCGTGTGCGTGGTCGTCTCGGCCATGGGGGACACCACGGACGAGCTGCTCGACCTCGCCGCCGAGCTCACGCAGGACGCGCCCGCACGCGAGATGGACATCCTGCTCTCGGCCGGCGAGCGCATCTCCATGTCCCTGCTGGCGATGGCGATCCATGCCGAGGGCCTCGAGGCCCGCTCCTACACCGGCTCCCAGGCCGGCATGCTGACGGATACCTCCTACGGCCGGGCCCGGATCGTCAAAGTCAACCCCCACCGCGTGCAGGAGGCCCTCGACGCCGGCCGCGTGGCCATCGTGGCCGGGTTCCAGGGCATGAGCCCCGAGTCCAAGGACATCACCACCATGGGCCGCGGCGGCTCGGACACCACCGCCGTCGCCCTCGCCGCCGCGCTCGGCGCGGACGTGTGCGAGATCTACACGGACGTGGACGGCGTCTACTCGGCCGACCCGCGCGTCGTGCCGACCGCCCGCAAGCTCACCGAGCTCTCCTCCGAGGAGACCCTCGAGATGGCGGCCTCCGGATCCAAGGTGCTGCACCTGCGCTCCGTGGAGTACGCGCGCCGCTTCGGCGTGCCGCTGCACGTGCGCTCCTCCTTCTCCGACCACGAGGGCACCTGGATCCTGCCCGACCCGAACGACACCATCACCCTTCAGGAAGGCGCTCCCATGGAACAGCCCATCGTCTCCGGCGTCGCCCACGACCGCTCCGAGGGCAAGGTCACGATCGTCGGCGTCCCCGACGTGCCCGGCAAGGCCGCCGAGATCTTCCGCGTGATCGCCGAGTCCAACGTGAACATCGACATGATCGTGCAGAACATCTCCCGCGAGGGCTCGGGCCGCACGGACATCTCCTTCACCCTGCCGATCGTGGAGGGCAAGGACGCCATGGCCGCCCTGCGCGCCGCCCAGGACCGGATCGGCTTCCAGGACATCGTCTCGGACCCGGAGATCGGCAAGCTCTCGCTGATCGGCGCGGGCATGCGCTCCAACCCGGGCGTCTCCGCGACCTTCTTCAAGGCCCTCGCCGACGCCGGCGTGAACGTGGACCTCATCTCCACCTCGGAGATCCGCATCTCCGTGGTCACCGCCGAGAGCAAGCTCGACGACGCCGTCCGCGCCGTGCACGCCGCCTTCGGCCTCGACGCCGAGGAGGAGGCCACGGTCTACGGCGGCACCGGCCGCTGACGCCGCACCCGCCGCTGCCCCACCCATCACGACGCCGGCCCCGCACCTTCAGCGTGAAGGTGCGGGGCCGGCGTCGTGCGGGCGGTTCCTCCCGTTCCGTCAGCGAGGACGGAGGGGGTCGGCGGTCACGGGACCTGGACGGTCACGTCGGTCGTGATGCCCGCGTCCCAGGTGACGAGGCCCTTCCAGGTGCCCGAGGTCAGGCCGGACCAGGAGAGGGTCGCCTCGGTGGCCTTGCCCGAGGTCACGGGGACCGGGTTCGGGGAGACGGTGAGGTTGCCCGCGTCCTCGCGCAGCTTGAGCGTCTCGAGGGTGCCGGTGTCCTTGCCGCCGTTGGCCGCGTACAGGTGGCCGACCACGGTGTAGGCGCCCGGGGTGGGGTTCGCGATCGTCAGCGTCTCGGACTCCTCCGCGGTCGCCCGGGAGAGCTGCTTGCCCTCGGGGGTGATCACGTACAGGTCCCAGTCGGCGCCGGCGGCGCCCGCGTTGATCGAGGCCACCAGGGACTTGGTGCCCTCCTCCACGGTCACCGTGGACACGGCCAGCGCGCTGGACACGAGCGAGTTGCTCGCGGTCGCGGTGGCCACGGTGGAGTCCACCTTGCCCAGGCCCAGGACCTGCGGGGTCAGCTCACCGGTCACGCCGGGGGTGATCTCCACGTCGGCGGAGCCGGTGGCACCGGAGCCCTCGACGGCGGAGGTGACGGTCGCGGACTTCGCCTTGACGGTGACCGGGGAGGTCACCTCCGGGACGGCCTTGCCCTTGGCGGTGGTCCAGGACATGGAGCCGTGGGTCCAGGTGTTCACCGCGGCGTCGGTGCGGGTGACGGTCAGCTCGACGTCGGCGGACTGGCCGGCCTTCAGGTCCAGCACGGCCGGGGAGGCGGTCATCTCGAAGCCGGGCACGTTCGCGGAGAACTGCCAGCGGCCGTTCTCCAGGGCGGTCACGGTGCGGGTCACGGTGGCCGAGCCGACGACGTCGGGGATCGCCAGGGACGGGACGTTCACGTCACGACCGGCGATGTCGCCGCGCAGCAGCGCGTCCCACTGCTCCTTGCCGGACTCGTAGACCAGGCCCGGACGGGCGGCGGCGGCCGGATCGGCGGAGCCGGCGCCCGTGGCGAAGTTGTCCGTGTTCACGGTGCCGTCGGCGTTGTACACGTCGCCGGCGGTGGTCATGAGCGCGGACTTCACGGCCATCGGGGACCAGGCCGGGTACTTGCCGATCAGCAGCGTGGCCATGCCGGCCAGGTTCGGCGAGGCCATGGACGTGCCGGACATCAGGCCGAACGTGTTGCCGTGGTAGTCGGGGTCCAGCGGGGAGACGCCGGCGATCACGTTCACGCCGGGGGCGGCGAGGTCGGGCTTCAGGAGCTCCTGGTTCACGGCGTTGGCCGGGCCGCGGGAGGAGAAGCCGGCGATCTGGGGCAGCGGGTCCTCCGGCAGGCCGGTGGTGTCGCCCGGGACGATCGTGGCGGTGAGGTCGGAGGACTTCACCTTCTCGATCACGCCGTTGTCGTTCATGTGCACGGTCGGCACCGCGTGGATGTCCGCGTCCAGCGAGCCGGACGGGGTGTTCACGAGGATCATGCCGACGCCGCCGGCCTCCTCCACCACCTGCGACTTCTCGGTGCGGGCGTTCACGCCGCGCTCGCAGAGCACGATCTTGCCGGCGGCCTCGTCGGTGAGCCCGCCGGGCAGGCAGAGACGCGCGGCCTCGGCGTCGCCGGCGGCGACCTCGGACGCGTGGATGACCTCGGCCGGACCCACGCCGGTGCGGGCCGAGGAGGCGCCGCGGAGCTGCGTGCCGTCGGAGAACTGCACGGTGGCGGTGAGCTCGTTGGAGAACGTCTCCGCGGCCACGGTGGTCAGCCACGGGGAGCCGTGGTTCACGGTGTTCGGGCCGGGGCCGGAGTTGCCGCCGGAGGCGGCCACGAAGATGCCGGCCTCGGCGGCGGACTTGAAGGCCATGGCCACCGGGTCCACGATCGAGGTGTTGGAGCCGGAGATCGAGTAGTTCAGCACGTCCACGTTGTTCTCGATGGCCTGCTCGACGGCGGCCACGGAGGCGGAGGTGTAGCAGCCGCCGGTGTTCGGATCGGTGTCCTCCCAGCAGATCTTGTAGGAGATCAGGTGGGCGGCCGGGGCCACGCCCGCGCCCTCGCCGAAGGAGTCGCCGTCGATGGTCTGCTCCACCCCGGTGTTGCCGAGGATGGTGGTGGCCACGTGGGTGCCGTGGGAGAACACGCCCAGCGGGGAGATGCGCTCCTCCGGGGCCCGCTCATCCACCGGGACGAAGCGCTCGAAGTCCTCCGAGAAGGCGTAGGCACCGATCAGCTTGGAGTCGCACGACGACGCCGGGAAGTCCGGGCCGGTCTCGCACTCGGCCGTGGCGGTGGTGCCGTCCGCCTTGAGCACGGCGATCTGGCCGTCCGCGGTGCGGTAGGGCACGCCGACCTTGGCCTTGCCCTTGAGCGGCTGGACGGGCTGACCGTCGATGAACGGGTTGTCCGGGTGGATGCCGGAGTCGATGACGCCGACCACCACGCCCTTGCCCGCGTTCTCGGCCTTGCCGTACACGGACTTCCAGGTGCCCTTCTTGCCGGGCAGGCCGAGGAACTCGGTGGAGCTGTAGTCCGGGGCCACCTGCTCGTCCGGCGCGACGCCGAGCACGGCCGGGTCCTTCGCGATCTCCTGGGCCTCCTCGGCGGTCAGCTCGGCTACGAACGCGTTCACGGCGCGCTGGAAGGAGATCTCGGCCTTCGCGCCGTGGGTCTTCGCGACCTTCTCCTGCTGGCGCTGGAGCTTGGCCTCGTAGTTCTTCACGCGCGGGTGCGAGGGGTCGAACTTCGCCTTCGGGGCGGCGCCCGGAACGGCGCCGGCCTCGGGGGCGGTCACCGACGGCTGGTCCTTCAGGACCACGAAGTAGCGGCCGTCCTCGAACTGCTGCTGGACCTGCACCTCGCCCTGCGGGCTGGAGACGGTGCTGCCGTCGGGCAGTTCGACGGCGGTGGCCGACACCGCGAGCGCGGGAGCGGCCACGAGGCTCGCGCCGGCGACGGCCGCGGCCAGGGCCCGACGGCGCCGGGCAGGGGTGGGGTTCTGAGGCATTGCCTCCGCCTTTCTCATCAAGGTCCGCCCAGCTCTCGCCCGTGGCACACCGGCGGGGATGGCGCCGGGGGACGGGGAGATCGGCACCCATGTGATGGGCACCACAGCGAGACAGGTGAAATCTACCGTCCGGTAGGGCGTTTGACCAGACCTTTGCCAGGCAACGTCCAGGACCGTCGAATAAGAGCCGCCGGAGCGCGCTCCCCGCGTCGGCGCCGCAGGCCCGCTCGCCCTTGAGGAGCGCCACGGGGGAGGATGGTGGGGTCATGCCCGAGCCACGCACCGCCCCCGTGTCCCCGCCGACCGCCGTCGTCGCCCTGCCCGCCGACGTGTGGCGGGCCCACGCGCGGGCGCACCGCGCGCGCATCGCCCGACGCACGGACCCGCTGGTGGCCCTGCGGATGCGGGGCGAGAAGCACCCGGTGCAGGACTTCCTCTTCGGCTACTACACGCACTCCCCCGCCGCACTGCAGCGCTGGCACCCCGGGCCGGGGGTCCTCCTCGCGGACGACGACGGCGCCGCGGCCCGTGCCGAGGCGACCGAGCTGGGCACAACCCCGCGGGGCGAGTGGAAGCACTACCGGCGCGTCGAGGCCGGCGAGGTGGCGGGCGCCGTCGTCGACGGCCACCCGGTGGGCGGCTGGCTGGTGGACGTGGCGGCGGTGCTGGCCGACCGCGCGTCGGGGGTGGCGTTCACGCGGGAACTGCTCGCGCGCACGGCGGCGCGGGCGCCGCGCCTGGGCTGCTTCGGGCTGCACGAGTGGGCGATGGCGTACCGCTCGGACGTGCACGGGGTGCGGCACTCCCAGCTGCCGCTGCGACTCGGGGCCGAGGGGACGGACGCGGTGGTGGAGGGCTCGCGGATCCGGTGCACGCACTTCGACGCGTTCCGGTTCTTCGCGCCCGAGGCCCGCGACCGCAACGAGGGCGACGACGGCGTCCTGCCCACGCGCGCCGGGATGCGGGCGATGGAACAGCCCGGCTGCCTGCACGCGGGGATGGACCTGTACAAGTGGGCGTACAAGCTGGTGCCGGTGGTCGACTCGGACCTGCTCGCGGACTGCTTCGACCTCGCGTGGGACATCCGCCGGTTGGACATGGAGGCCTCGCCGTACGACCTGACCGGGGTGGGCGACCTCTCCGACGGGCGCGGCGGCTACGCGGCCGTGCAGATCGAGGAGCCGGCCGGGCGTGCCGAGTACGCGCGGCGACAGCGCGAGTTCGCCGAGCGGGGGCAGGCGCTACGGGCGCGGCTGTTGGCGGTGCTGGACGAGGCCGTGGGGGCGGCCCCCGGGGCCCGGCCGGACGCCGAGTGGACTTCCAGCGCGCGTCCATGATTACGATGGCTGCCATACAGGCTGTGAGGCGCGTCACTCGCGTCATCCGGTGAGCGCCCCGGCCCTCTCCGCACCGAACGACTCGAGGACCTGACGTGACCAGAACCGTTCCAGCTCGCCGCCGCACCACGTTCGCCGCCGCCGTCGCGGCCGTCTCACTCGCCATCACGGCCGCCGCCCCCGCGCTCTCCGCGCCCGGCAACGGCAACGGCAAGGGGTCCGCATCGCAGGGCCAGGCCCGCTCCAACGACCTCTCCACCACGCGCGGCAACAAGGTCAACGACGCCGCCGCGCTCGCGCCGCACCTCGTGGGCCAGACGCTGGACTGGGAGGCCTGCGACTTCGGCAGCGAGAGCCTCAACGCCCGGTTCAACGCGATCCCCGGCACCGCGTGCTCCGACGTCACGGTGCCGCGGGACTGGAAGAACCCCGAGGACGGCCGCACCATCACCCTGCGCGTGGCCAAGACGGAGACCTCGAAGGGCAACCCCGACCGCCAGGGCATCGCGCTGGTCAACCCCGGCGGCCCGGGCGGCTCCGGCCTGCCCTGGGGCCCCGCCATGGCCGAGCGCGCCCCGGAGCTCGCGGAACAGTACGACTTCATCGGCTTCGACCCCCGCGGCGTGGGTCAGTCCACCGCCCTGGAGTGCACCTACACGCCGAACGCCGAGCACGACGTGTGGCAGGACACGAAGGCCCAGGTCGACGCCTGCCTCGAGAACGAGCTCACCCCGTACATCACCACCGAGCAGACCGTGTACGACATGGACTTCATCCGCGCCGTCCTGGGCGAGGAGAAGACCTCCTACATCGGCTACTCGTACGGCACATGGCTGGGCAGCTGGTACCAGCGCGTCTTCCCCCAACACGCGCACCGGTTCCTGCTGGACTCCGCCGTGGACATCTCCCGCGACGGGCTCCAGACCACCTGGGACCTGCAGCCGCGCTCCCGCGACCGTCAGTTCCAGGACGCGATGCTCCCCTACGTGGCCCGGCACGACGAGATCTTCGGCCTCGGCGACGACCCGATGCAGATCCGGCAGCGCTGGGAGGACGGCGGCGGCACCCGCACGCAGCTCGGCATGATCGTCGCCGGCTCGTTCCTGCTGCCCGCCATGTACGACACGTCCCAGTACCTCAGCGCCGGGTCCGTCATCGCCGCCTACATCCGCATCATGGAGTCCGAGGCCGCAGCCACGGACCCCGCGGGGCAGCGCGCCCAGATCGAGCGCATCCTGGCCGAGGCCCGTGCGTCGCTGCCGGCCGAGGAGCGCGACTCCTTCGACCGCTTCGCCGCCCGCGGCCTGGAGACCGTGGGCGAGCGCGAGCAGCTCGTCGCCGCCACCCAGGCCGGTGACGCCGTCACCTTCGAGGGCGCGTTCTCGGCGATCCGCTGCCAGGACGGCCAGTGGAACACCTCGCAGGGCTACTGGACCTCGTGGGTGGACGACCTCGGCCGCAAGGCCCCGTGGATCGGTGTGCTGATGGGCCCGTCGGAGTGCATGTACTGGCCCGCCCAGACCTCCATGCCCGCCCAGCCCGGCGGCAAGGGCGCCCCGAACACCGTGATCGTGCAGTCCGAGCTGGACGCGGCGACCCCGTACGAGGGCGGCCACCGTGCCGCAGGCGTGCTGCGCAACACGTCCCTCATCTCCGTGGACAACGAGGGCACCCACGGCCTGTTCCCGTACGGCACCGAGTGCGTGGACGCGCCCATCCGTGACTACTTCCTGACCGGCGCCCAGCCGGCCGAGAAGTCACTGTGCGACGCCGTCCCGCTGCCGCTCGAGACTCAGCCGGTCCAGGTGGCCGGGACCCCGACGCACAAGGGCGACATCAAGATCTCGATGCGCACCGATGCTGTGCGCGAGGCCAACCGCATCACCCACGACGCGATCGAGCGTCAGCTGATCGACTCCCGCGCGGTGACCCCGGACGTCGAGGCCTTCCTGGAGGACTGACGGCCCGGGCACCCGGAACCCGGTCCGCCCCCGACGGCCCGGCGACTCCCCCGCGGAGACGCCGGGCCGTCGTCGCGCCCGGGGAGGGCCTGCAACGCGGGTTGAGTTGTCGCGGGTCCGGGCGCCCAGCACCCCCGATAACTCAACCCGCGATGGGCAGCCGGAGGGGTGGCGTCGACGCCGGGGCCGATAGCCTCGCGCCGTGATCCTGCACATCACCCTCCCGGAGGACTGGGCCGCCGCGCGGCGCATCGGCCGCTACACGGCGTCGACGCGCGGCGCCTCGATCGACGACGTCGGCTTCCTCCACGCCTCCGACGACGCCGCCCAGGTGGGCGTGGTCGGCGCGGCGATCTACCCGGACCGGCCAGACGCGTTCGTCGTCGGCCTGGACGAGGACGAACTGGCGGGGGCCGGCCTGCGGGTGCGGCGCGAGCCGGGAGACCCCTCCGATCCCCACTCGGCCGAGTTCCCGCACGTCTATCCGGGCGAGGCCGTCTCCGGGCACATCCCGTGGTCGATGCTCACCCCCGTGACCGACCCACGGGCGGAAGCCCGCGTGCACCGCGAAGACTCGGCCGAGGCCGCCGCGCTGCTCGATGCCGGGTGGAGCATACGCTCCCGCTCCTGGGGCGCGCGCCTCCACCTCGACGACGACGCCGACCTGGCGTCCTACCGTGGCCACGTCGCGGCGGCCGAAGCGCGGGGAATCGAGGTGCGGAGACTGACCGCCGTCGACCTGCCTGCCCTGCGCGCCCTCGACGAGGAAGCGGCTCCCCGATTCCCGCACACCGACGGCTCCCGTCACGAGCCGCTGCCGGACGACCTCGAGGCCCGACTGTCCACCCCAGAGGGGCTCGCCGTGGGGGCCTTCGAGGGAGGCGTGCTCATCGGATTCACCCTGACGTTCCGCTCCCCTGCCCGGTGGGAGGTCGACCGCACCGCGGTCGCGGCCGAGCACGAGAACCGTGGCGTGGCGAAGGCCGTCAAGGCGGCGACCGTCCTGGCGACCCATGCCCGCGGTGGGCGCGAGTGGGGAACCGGCGGCGCCGAGTCCAACGCGGCGTCCCTGCGGATGAACGCGGCCCTCGGGTTCCGTCTCGAGCCTGCCTGGCTCGGGCTGACCCCGCCCACGACGTGGGAGGAGTTCGCGCGGGCCCCGGCGTCAAGCTCCCTTGACGACAAGGTCACTTGACTGTCAAGCTTGCTTCACAACGTCCGGTCGGACGGCCCCCACAGAGCCTCCGAGGCGGGCCGGGCCACCGGCCCAGGGCATCGACCACAGGAGGGCCCCATGACCACGAACCACTCCCGCCACACCACCGCCGCCGCGGACGGCCCGGGCACCCGGTACCCGGTCCGCCCCGACGGCCCGGCGACTCCCCCGCGGAGACGCCGGGCCGTCGTGGGGTCGGCTCAGCCGTCGAGGATGCAGAACTCGTTGCCCTCGGGGTCGGCGAGGACGGCCCAGCCGAGGTCGACGCGGCGGTCGTCGACCATCGCGGCGCCGAGGGCGAGCGCCCGCTCGATCTCGGCGTCGCGCGTCGAGCCGGCGGCCGCGCGCAGGTCCATGTGGGCGCGGTTCTTCACGCGCTTGGCGTCCGGGACGCGGAAGAAGAGGACGACCTGCCCGTCAGGGCCGACGAGTGAGCACTCGTCCGACCCCGGGCGGTAGAGGTGAGGCTCGTCGACCTCCCAGCCGAGCAGCGCGCGCCAGAACTCGGCGATGGCGTGGGGGTCCAGCGCGTCCCACGTGGTGTGAGAGAGACGGAGGGACATGGCGGCTCCTCAGGAACGGGCCGGGGCGGGCGGGGACGACTCCACGCGAGCCAAGGGCGCGGCACCCCGGGCAAGGCGGGTTGACTTGTCACGGGTATTCACCGCCCAGACCCGCGACAAGTCAACCCGCGTTGGCCGGACGGGCGGACGGACGGCGGAGGGCCGGGTCACCCGCGGATGTGTCGCATCACGAGCCGCGGGATCGCGCTGCGCGGGCTGATGCTGCACCACGCGACGGGCTCGCCGTCCGAGTACCGACGACGCCGGGCGCAGGCTCCCCCGCAGCGAGCGCCCGCATGGTGTCCTCGCGGGGGTCGCCGGGCGCGTGCCTCTGCGGCGCTGAGAGCCGGGGGGACAGGCACCAGCAGTGCGTGGCGCGGCGGTTCGGGTTGACGACGTGCGCGAAGTCGTCGAAGCGGTCGGCGGTGAGCGGGTGCACCTCGAAGGCCATGCGGCCAGCATCGTGGGCGGCGGTGGAGGCGTCCACGGCGAGGCCCAGCTCCGCCGCCGCCCTGTCGGGCCACCGTCAAGCAGACTTGACGTCAAACTCTCTTTACTGTCAAGCTTGCTTCACACGACGGGGACAAACCCCGGCCCCGCCCCGGAGGGACCGCCATGGCCACCACGCCGCACACCACCACCGACCTCGCCCGCGACCGCCGCCCCCGCTGGGGCCGCTCCGCCCGTCTGGGCGGCGGGTCCGGGCGACTGATCCTCGTCAGCCTCGTGGCCGGCGTCGTCATCGCCCTGCTGATCGGGGCCGCGTCCTACGGTCTGGCCTCGAGCCAGGGCGACGCCGGTCCCCGCTTCCCGGCGGTCACGGGCGCGGTCATGGCGGCGTCGGCGCTCCCGGTCGGCGCAGCCCTCGCCTGGCTGTTCCTCGTGGACCGCACCACCCTGCGCGGCGCCGTCCGGGACACCGAGGAGACCATCGAAGGCCGGTGGCTCGAGAAGGCGCAGTCCGGCGCGTTTGGCGACCTGCTCGTGGTGCTGGGCCTGGGCACGTTCGTCGTCGCCCTGGCGGGGTGGCAGCCCAGCCTCCCCCTCGTGGGCGCCGGGCTGCTCCTCTTCGCGGGCGCCTCGGTGGCCGTCCGCTACGAGCTCCAGAAGCGCCGGGGCTGAGCCGTGGAGAACACCATCCCCGACGAGCGTGCCCGCCTCGGCTGGTCGCAGCAGCGGCTCGCCGACGAGCTCGGCGTCTCCCGGCAGACCGTCATCTCCCTCGAGAAGGGCCGCTACGACCCCTCGCTCCCGCTCGCCTTCCGCCTCGCGGCCGTGTTCGGGCGGCGGATCGAGGACCTGTTCACCCCGGACGGCAACGCGGGTTGAGTTCTCGCGGGTCCAGGCGCCCAGCACCCGTGACAAGTCAACCCGCGTTGGGCCCGGGGCGGCGTGGGGCGTGAGAGGCTGGGGCCATGGATCGAGAGCTGCGCACCCCTCCGGAGCTGGAGGGCGTGGACTGGCACGACGACGCCCCGCGTCGCCCCCGCCCGATCGTCACCCTGGTGGCGTGGATCGCCATCCTGGGCCTGGTCCTCAGCGTGGGCGCCGGGATCTTCTCCGCCTTCTGACGCGTCACCGCCGGCCGACGCGCCGCCCCGGCCTCAGCGCACGTCGCCGTTAACGTAGCGCCAGATCCCGTCCTCACGGCGGAACCGGCTGACCTCATGGAGTCGGAACCGCCCCTCGGCCCCCGTGCCGACGGCCACGAACTCCACGGTCCCGGCGTCCTGGAACGGCCCGCCGTCCCGCACGTCCAGCACCGCCAGGCGGGTGAACCGCGGCGCCTGTTCCCCCGCGGCCGGCAGCAGCTCGGCCGCGGTGGGTCGATGCTCGGGGGCCCAGGTCGCGGCGAGGTAGTCGGCCATCGCCCGGACCTCTGCCGGCCCGGCCTCGCCCAGCCGCGCGAACGCCGTGTACCGGGAGCGCATGAGCGCCTCGGCGGTGGGCGCGGTCAGGGCGCCGTCCTGGGCGAAACGCGCCTGCAGGCGACCGCAGCACGCCGCGAGCCCGGCTCCGGACCCGCAGGGGCAGGGCTCGGGACGGGTCACCGACGCGGGCGTCCGGTCGCGCGACGCCGGGCGGAGCGGGCCGTGATGCGGCGCACTCCCGTCAGCACGACGCCGGCCGCCGCGGCGAGCAGCGCGGGGCCGAGCGGGCTGATCGGCCGGCGTCGGCCGAGCGGGGACACACGGGTCTGCTGAGGTCTCATGCCGCCAGGCTACGCCGGGCCGGCTGCCGCGTGCCGCCCCCATCACACCCACGATTCCGCGTCCGGGCGGCCGAGTAGACTGGACGGGCAAGCACGCGGAGCGCCCCGGGCCGGGCGTGAGACGGCATCACACCCTCCTGCTCCGCGGCATCGTCCCGCACCCAGGAGCGTGTTCATGCCCATCATCGTCGTCGACGTCATGCCCAAGCCCGAGATCCTCGATCCGCAGGGCAAGGCGATCAACGGGGCCCTGCCCCGCCTCGGCTTCACCGAGTTCAGCCAGGTCCGCCAGGGCAAGCGCTTCGAGCTCACCGTGGAGGGCGAGGTCACCGACGAGATCCTCGCCCAGGCGCGCACGGCCGCCGAGGAGATGCTGTCCAACCCCGTCATCGAGGACGTCGTGAACGTGGCCGTCCTGGACGAGGCCGAGGGCGCCCGATGACCGAGCTCCCCCTCATCGGCGACTACTCGACGCCGACGACGCCGCTCAGCGGCGCGCGCATCGGCGTCATCACCTTCCCCGGCACCCTGGACGACGTGGACGCGCTGCGCGCCGTCCGCCTCGCCGGCGCCGAGCCCGTCTCCCTGTGGCACGCCGACGCGGACCCGCAGCGGACGCTCGCCGGCGTGGACGCCGTCGTGATCCCGGGCGGCTTCTCCTACGGCGACTACCTGCGCGCCGGCGCGATCGCGCGCTTCGCCCCCATGATGGACGCGGTGGCGACGGCGGCCGGCGGCCCCGAGGGCGACGCGGACGGCCTGCCGGTGCTCGGCATCTGCAACGGCTTCCAGATCCTCACCGAGTCGCATCTGCTGCCGGGTTCGATGGTCAAGAACGACCACCTGCACTTCATCTGCCGCGACCAGGAGCTGGTCGTGGAGAGCACGGACACCGTGTGGACCCGCGACTTCGAGCAGGGCCAGACCATCACCGTGCCCCTGAAGAACCAGGACGGCCAGTACGTGGCGGACGAGACGACCCTCGACGCCCTCGAGGCCGAGGGCCGCGTGGTGTTCCGCTATCAGGGCTGGAACCCGAACGGCTCGCGCCGGGACATCGCGGGCATCGCGAACCCGGCCGGCAACGTCGTCGGTCTGATGCCGCACCCGGAGCACGCCGTGGAGCCGGGCTTCGGCCCGGACACCGCCGCCGGCCCCCGCTCCGGCGTGGACGGCCTCGGCTTCTTCACCTCCGTCCTGACCACCCTCGCCAGCCGTGGAGGCCATGCATGAGCCAGCAGTTCAACATCGAGACGGTCGCGGACGCCCAGGCGACGCCGGACGTCGAGCAGCCCTGGGCCGAGCTGGGCCTGAAGGAGAACGAGTACGCCGAGATCAAGAAGATCCTCGGCCGCCGACCCACCGCCGCCGAGCTGGCCATGTACTCGGTCATGTGGTCCGAGCACTGCTCGTACAAGTCCTCGAAGGTGCACCTGCGCCAGTTCGGCGAGAAGCTCACCGACGAGATGAAGCAGCACATGATGGTGGGCATCGGCGAGAACGCCGGCGTGACCGACCTCGGTGACGGCTGGGCCGTGACGTTCAAGGTCGAGTCCCACAACTCGCCCTCCTACGTGGAGCCCTATCAGGGCGCGGCCACGGGCATCGGCGGCATCGTGCGCGACATCATCTCCATGGGCGCCCGCCCGGTGGCCGTGATGGACCCGCTGCGCTTCGGCGCGATCGACCACCCGGACACCGCCCGCGTGTTCCACGGCGTGGTGGCCGGCATCGGCGGCTACGGCAACTCCCTGGGCCTGCCGAACATCGGCGGCGAGACCCGCTTCGACCCGATCTACCAGGGCAACCCGCTCGTCAACGCCCTCGCCGTGGGCGTGCTCAAGCACGAGGACCTGCGTCTGGCCAACGCCTCCGGCGTGGGCAACAAGGTGGTTCTGTTCGGCGCCCGCACCGGCGGTGACGGAATCGGCGGCGCCTCCGTGCTGGCCTCCGAGTCCTTCGACGGCGACGGCAAGCCCGCCAAGCGCCCCTCGGTGCAGGTCGGGGACCCCTTCTCCGAGAAGGTGCTCATCGAGTGCTGCCTCGAGCTGTTCCGCGACTCCCTCGTCGAAGGCATCCAGGACCTCGGCGCCGCCGGCATCTCCTGCGCCACCTCCGAGCTCGCCTCCAACGGCGAGGGCGGCATGCGCGTGGAGCTGACCGACGTGCTGCTGCGCGACTCCACGCTGACCCCGGGCGAGATCCTCATGTCCGAGTCGCAGGAGCGCATGATGGCCGTGGTGACGCCGGAGAACGTCGCCGCGTTCGAGGCCGTCATGGCCAAGTGGGACGTCGAGTACTCCTGGCTGGGCGAGGTCACCGGCGACGGCCGCCTGATCATCACCTGGGACGGCGAGGTCATCGTCGACGTGGACCCGCGCACCGTGGCCCACGACGGCCCGGTCTACGAGCGCCCGTACGCGCGTCCGGCCTGGCAGGACGAGCTCCAGGCGGACACGTTCCGCTCCTCCGAGGCCGGTCAGGACCTGCCCGCCACGGGCGAGGAGCTGCGCGCCGCCGTCGTGGAGCTGATGAGCTCCCCGAACCTGGCGGACACCTCTTGGATCACCCGCCAGTACGACCGCTACGTCCGCGGCAACACCGCCCTGGCGGCCCCGGACGACGCGGGCGTGGTGCGCGTGGACGAGGAGACCGGCATGGGCGTGGCCCTGGCCACGGACTGCAACGACCGGTTCACCTACCTGGACCCGTACACGGGCGCGCAGGCCTCCCTGGCCGAGGCGTACCGCAACGTCACCACCGCCGGGGCCGTGCCCCTGGCCGTCTCCGACTGCCTGAACTTCGGCTCCCCCGAGGACCCGGACGTGATGTGGCAGTTCGCGGAGGCCGTGCGCGGCCTGGCGGACGGCTGCCAGACCCTCGGCATCCCGGTGACTGGCGGCAACGTGTCCCTGTACAACCAGACGGGCAGCACCCCGATCCACCCCACCCCCACGGTGGCGGTGCTCGGCCAGCTCGACGACGTCCTGCGCCGCACCGCGTCCGGCTTCGCCCCGGACGCGGACGGTCAGGCGATCTACCTGCTAGGCGAGACCGGGGACGAGCTGGACGGCTCCGAGTTCGCGCGCCTGCGCGGCCACCTCGGCGGCCTGCCCCCGAAGGTCGACCTGAAGAAGGAGCGCCTGCTCGGCGAGCTGCTGGTCAACATGTCCCGGGACGGCATGATCGACGCCGCCCACGACGTCTCCGGCGGCGGCCTCGCGGCCACCCTGTCCGAGATGGTGCTGCGCTTCGGCGTGGGCGCCCGCGTGGTGCTGGACGAGGTGCTGCGCCGCGACGGCGTGGACCTGTTCACCGCACTGTTCTCCGAGACGCAGGCGCGCGCCGTCGTGGCCGTGCCCCGCACCGAGGAGGTCCGGTTCACCGACATGACCACGGCCCGCGGCTACGCGGCCGTGCGCATCGGCGTGGTGGACGCCGACTCCGCGGCCCTCGAGGTCCAGGACGCCTTCACCCTGCCGATCACGGAGCTGCGCGAGGCCTGGGAGGCCACCCTGCCGAAGCACTTCGGCTGACCCCGTGGCCCCACGGGCCCCGGCACGACGACGGCCGCTCACCCCCGGGGGTGAGCGGCCGTCGTCGTGGGACGGGACGGCGGGGACGAACGCCCCCCGACCCTCGCACGGCCGTGCGCCTCAACCGTTGACGCGGCGGGCTCCGGTGACCAGAGTGATCTCAGGACAGCGCGCCAGCGCGCCGCCCGGCCCGTCCAAGAGGGTCGACGCGGTCCCGACACACGAAGGAGACCACCCATGCGCCTCATCACCCTGGGCCTCGGCGCCGCACTCGGCTACCTGCTCGGCTCCGCCGAGGGCCGCAAGAACCTCGAGAAGATGACCCAGAACGCCCAGAAGCTCTGGAACGACCCCAATACCCAGGAGAAGGTCGGCCAGGTCCAGGAGACCGCCCAGCAGAAGTTCGCTGAGGTGAAGAAGTCCGATCCGGTGCAGAAGGCCACGACGAAGGTGGAGGATGCCATGCAGGGCAACGACAAGAAGAACGACGTCCGCGACGACCGCGTGACCGAGTCCAACAACGACAACATCACCTCGGCGGCCCGCCACGGTGCCGAGCCGGACACCATCTCGGACCCGTCCACCCCGCTGGGTGACGAGGGTCCGCTGACGCGCTGACCCGCGCAGACACGGCGGCCCGCCTCCCCTCGGGGAGGCGGGCCGCCGTCGTCGTGGGCCGGGTCAGCCGTCCTGCTTCAGGACCTCGTCGGCCGGCGGGGCCTGCACCGGATCCACCTCGCCCATCTCGGAGAGGGTCACCACGGCCTTCGTGCCGGCGGACTCGGTCTCCACGGTGAGCAGGCGGCCGTCCTCCTTGGACACCGTGAACGCGGTCAGCGCCACGCCCTCCTGCGGGCCCGAGACGGGCTCGTCCAGCACGTAGCGGATCGCGTCCTGACCGCTGCGGCGGATGCCGTCCGCGTCCGCCTCGACGTCGTCCAGGCCGCCCGACTCCGGCAGGGAGCCCAGCAGCGAGCTCACCATCGCGCCCATGCCGGTGGCGCGGGGATCGCTCTCGTACGGGGTGGCGGTCCAGCGCTCCACATAGGCGGGGCGGTCCTCGCCGCTCGCGCCGGCGCGCTCCACCGTGAATCGGGAGTACGCGGTGCCGTCCACGATCCGGGACTCGTCCCGGGTGATCAGGCCGTCGTCCTGGTACACGGACACGTACCGCATGGACGAGCCGTCCACGGGACCGGAGATGTCCACCGAGTCCGGGACCGCGCGGCCGTTGGTCGGGGCCTCGGACCGCAGCTCGGTGACCATGCGGACGGAGTCGGCCTCCTCGAGCTGGGTGCGGGCGCGGTCCCAGGCGCCGGGGGCGTCGTCGCCCGAGGCGCAGCCGGTCAGCAGCAGGGCGGCCGCCCCGACGGCGGCGAGGGACAGGCCGCGGCGGGTGCGGCGGGTCTGGGTCTGGCGCTGCCTCACTCGGCCACCTCCTCCGGCGCCTCGGCCGGCTCGATCTGGTTCCAGTCGCTCAGGGCGTACTGCTGGGTGGCCCGGCCGTCGTCGACGGTGAGCGCGACCAGCTCGCCGTCGTCGTCCACCGTGAAGGAGTGCACCCGGGTGGCGTCGCCCTCGGCCATTGCGGCGTCGGCGACCTCCTCGGGCACGGCATAGCGGTAGGCCGTGCCGCCGTCCCAGTCGACCTCCTCGGCGCGCACCTGGGCGCCGTCGAGGGCGTCCGCCGCGGGGAGGCCCACCTGGTCGAGGAGGGACTTCAGGGGCGGCTCCTGCCCCTCGCCGGCCGAGACACGGCGCCACTGTGGGTCGGAGTACATCATCTGGACGTCGTCCGGGACGTCGGACCCGTCCACGTCGACCCGCACGAACACGTCCTCGCCGACCTGGCGCGACTCCATGGTGATGTGCGAGTCGCGGCCGACCTGCATGACGCCCTTCGACTCGGCGTCGCCGCCGTCGAGCCGGCCGGCGATGTCCCAGCGGACCGACTGCGGGCCCTGACGGCCGGTGGTGTAGGCGGTCTCGAGTCGGACGGTCTCGGCCTCGTCCAACTGGGTGCGGGCCTGATGCCAGGCCTCCCCCGCCGACTGCGGCTCGGATGCGCACCCGGCCAAGGCCAGGGCGCCCACGACGCCGAGCCCGGCCGCGCGGACGGCACGTCTGCGCTGCATGTTCTCCTCCTGGGGCTGCTGCCGGCCGAGGCAGGGCGCCGCGGCCACTGGCGTCACCCTACCGGCGGCGCAGGGCGAAGGATGCGCCGTGGTGGTTCTGCGGCAGGTGGTCGCCGCGGCCGAAGAGCTTGTGGCGCAGCGTGCCGTCCGTGTACGCGGTCTTGTAGCGGCCGAGCTTCTGCAGCTCCGGCACCACGAACTCCACGACGTCCTCGAAGGTGCCCGGGGTGATGTGGTAGGCGAGGTTGAAGCCGTCCACGTCGGTCTCGTCGGCCCACTCGACGAGCTGGCGGGCCGCGGACTCGCCGCCGCCCACGATCACGGGGCCGAAGCCGCCGATGCCCACCCACTCGGCGAGCTTGCGCACGGTCCACTCCTCGTCCGTTCCGGAGGCCTTCTGGAAGGTCTCCACGGTGGACTGGATGGCGTTCGACTTCACGTCCCCGATCGGCTCGTCCAGGTCGTACTGGGACAGGTCGATGCCCATCCAGCCGGACATGAGCACGAGGCCGCCCAGCGGGTCCACATACTGCGCCAGGTCGTTGTACTTGGCCCGCGCGTCCTCGTCGGTGGCCCCGGTGACGATCGTCTGCATCGCGAAGATCTTCACGTCGTACGGGTCACGGCCGGCGTCCACCAGGGACTGGCGGATCTTCTTCACGGTGGCGGCCGCCAGCTCCTTCGTGGGGGAGTTGATGAACACGGCCTCGGCGTGCTTGCCGGCGAAGGCGCGGCCGCGCGTCGAGGCGCCGGCCTGGTAGATCACGGGGGTGCGCTGCACGGACGGCTCGGTGACGGCGTGGCCGGGCACGGTGAAGTACCGGCCCTCGTGGGCGATGTCGTGGACCTTGGCCGGGTCCGCGAACACGCCGGACTCCTTGTCGTAGACGACGGCGTCGTCCTCCCACGAGCCCTCGAGGAGCTTGTAGACGACGTCGAGGTACTCGTCGGCGTGCTCGTAGCGCTCGTCGTGCTCCATCTGGTCGTCCTGGCCCATGTTCTGGGCGGCGGAGGGCAGGTAACCGGTGACCACGTTCCAGCCCACGCGGCCGCCCGTGAGGTGGTCGAGCGTGGCGAGGCGGCGGGCGAACGGGTAGGGGTGCTCGTAGGCGGTGCCGGCGGTGACGCCGAAGCCGAGGTGCTCGGTGACCGCGGCCATCGCGGAGACGAGCAGGAACGGGTCGTTCACGGGGGTCTGCGCGCCGGTCCTGATGGCGGCCTCGGAGGTGCCGCCGTACACGGAGTACGGGCCGAGGACGTCGGCGATGAACAGGCCGTCGAACAGGCCCTTCTCCAGCGTCTGCGCCAGGTGCGTCCAGTAGCCCAGGGTGTTGTAGTCGCGGGCGTGGTCGTCGGGGTGACGCCAGAGCCCCGGGGACTGGTGGGCGACGCAGTTCATGTCGAATGCGTTGAAGAGGATCTCGCGGTGCTCGTCCGGGCGGGTGGGTGCTCCGGCCCCGGCGTTCTCGGCGGTGCTCATGGGTCTCCTTTCCAGGGCCGCCCGGTCGCAGGGGCGCGGCCGGGCGGGCGACGGTCCCGCACCATGCAACGCCGACGCGGCCGGCGGTGGAAGTGGGTCCGGCCCAGGGGTTCATGACGGCCCCGCCGGGCCCGGCCACGCGTCCGGCGCCCGGTTCGTGACATGCCCTGACCATGACGGAGGACACGTCCGTGGGTGGCGGCCCTGCGGCGACTCAGCGGCACCCCAGCGCTGAGCCAGCGGCGCACCAGCGCTGAGCCAGAGAAATCTGCTGCATCCACCCCGCGGAGACGACCGAAACGTCTGGCTCAGCGCTGGCCCAGCCCGGCCCCGGGTGCTGGACCGGCCCGGCACGCGGGCGGCGGTGGGCCTGGCCGCGCCCGCCGTCCTCCTGGTGCTGTGGTGGGCGGTGACGGCCGCCGGGCTGCTCTCCGCGGTGCAGCTGCCCTCCCCCGGCGCGGTGCTGAGCGCCGGCGTCAACCTGCTGGAGCGGGGCGACCTGTGGCTGCACGTGGGGATCTCCACCCAGCGCGTGCTGTTGGGCTTCCTGCTCGGCGCCGCACTCGGGCTGGCCGTGGGGTCCGCGCTCGGGCTGTCCCGGTGGGCGGACGCGCTGTTCGCCCCGCTGATCGGGGCGCTGCGCGCGGTGCCCTCGCTGGCCTGGGTGCCGCTGCTGATCCTCTGGATGCAGATCGGCGAGGAGTCCAAGGTCACCCTCATCGCGATCGGCGCGTTCTTCCCGGTGTTCACCACCGTCTACGCCGCCCTGCGCCACGTGGACCCGCACCTGGTGGAGGCCGGTCGGGCCTTCGGCTACCACGGGCTGTCCCTGCTGCGGACGGTGCAGCTGCCCGCCGTGGTGCCGGCCGTGTTCTCCGGCCTGCGGCTGGCCCTGGCCCAGGCCTGGCTGTTCCTGGTGGCCGCGGAGCTGATCGCCTCCTCGATGGGCCTGGGCTTCCTGCTCACCGACTCGCAGAACAACGGAAGCACGGACCGCCTGATCCTGGCGATCATCCTGCTCGCCGTGCTCGGCAAGCTCACCGACTGGCTGCTCGGCCTGCTGGAGCGCCGGGCCCTGCGCCGCTGGGCCTGAGCCCGGCACGTCCGGCCGCCCGGTCGTCGGGTCAGTCCCCCTCGGGGACCTCGCCGGCCGACGTGTAGGCGGTCGGCGGGGTGCCGTTCACGAGCCAGTCGCCGGCCATGCGCACCTTGAACGCCGCCGGGTCGTGGGTGGCGAGGGTGCGGGCGTTGCGCCAGTGCCGGTCGAGCCGCAGCGTGGCCGACGTCGCCGACGCGCCGAGCGTGTCGAAGATGCGGGTGCACACCTCGAGGACGGCCTCCGGCACCACGGCCTGGGCCCGGTACGCGGCCGCCATCGCCTCGGCGGACGCCGCCACGACGTCGGCCTCCGCCGGGCCGGCCCCGTCGGCGCCGTCCTGCCCCTCGTCGAGCAGCCGCCCGATCTCGCGCACCATCAGCTCGGCCGCGGCCTGCCGCCCGGCCAGCTGCCCCATGATCTCGAGGAGCTGCGGGTCGTCCTTGGGCAGCGCGGCCGTGCCGGTGTTGAAGGTGCGGCGCCGCTGCCGCAGCAGCTGCGTGCCCTCCGTGAGCGCCGCCCGACCGATCCCGGCCTGCAGCGCCAGCAGGGTCGCCTCCATGAGCACGGGCACCGGTCCGTCCTGCCGCGGCACCTCGAGCAGCTCCTCGGCCGCGGCGTCGTCGAGCACCACGGACCCGGTGGCGGTCAGGCGCTGGCCGAACCCGTCCCAGTCGTCCTTGATGCCCACGCGCGGCTGACGCACGCGCACGACGGCGACGGCCCGGTCCGGCTCGCGGACCGCGCCCCCGGCCCGCTTGGAGTTCCGGCGGGAGACGAGGTCCGCCCCCTCGATGCCCACGGTCGCGGCGGTCCACGTCGCGAAGGCCGAGCCGGTCGCGTAGTACTTCTGCCCCCGCACGACCCAGGTGCCGCCCTCGTCCCGGCTGGCCAGGGTGGCGGCGCGGCCCGGCGCGGCCCCGCCGGCGCGTTCGGCCAGGGCGGAGCCGGCCCAGTCCCCCGCGACGATGTGCCGCAGCCACCGGTCCCGGCGGGCGGGCGCCTGGTCCATGGCCGTGGCGATGAACACGAGGTGGGAGCGCCAGACGTGCGCGGTGTTCACGTCCCGGGCGGCCAGGTCCATGAGCAGGCGCAGCACGGTCTCGCTGCCGCCGCCCTCGCCGCCCGCGTCCACGGGGACGCCGACCTTGCCGAACCCGGCGGCCTGCAGCTCCCCGAGGGCGGCGAACGGCAGGTGCCGACCCGCCTCGCGGGCCCGCTCGCCGTGGGCGACGGAGTCGAAGGCGTCGGCGTACCGGGCGGCGAGGGTGGCGTAGGTGGTCATGGCCCTACTCTGACACGCGCGGGCGGGCCGGCGGCCGGGGCGACCCGGCCGTGGGACGGGGTCCACACCGGCCGCCGTCGCCCTGGCCCGCGCCGGACGCCCGCGGGGCCCCGGCGGGCCGAGCATGACCGCCGGTGACGACGGCGGGCGCGGCGCCGTCGTCGGCGTCCCTACCCTGGTCGGACCCGCCGACCAGGAGGACCGCCGCCCATGACGCCCACCGAGGACCCCGCCCGCCCCGACCCGGCCGAGGAGGGCGCCTCCGGGACCGTCCGCGGACCGAACGACGGCGTGCCCGCCGCGGCCCTCGCGACGCTGCCCGGCCCCCTGCCGCAGGCGCTCGTCGACGCCGCCGACCCGGACGTCCACCCCGGCCGCCCGGCGGACCGGCTGCACGGCGGGCGCGGCGACGGCCGTCCGGTGGCCGAGGCGGACCGGCTCGCGTTCTGGGAGGCGGCCGGCCGACGTCTGAGCTGGGAGCGACCCTTCACCCGGACGCACTCCCTCACCGCCCCGGACCCGGCCGCCGAGCGCGGCCCGGAGATCCGCTGGTACGAGGACGGCACCCTGAACGTGGCCGTGAACTGCGTGGACCGGCACGTGGCGGCGGGGCGCGAGGAGAAGGTCGCCCTGTACTTCGAGGGCGAGCCCGGCGACCGCCGCGCCGTCACCTACGCGCAGCTGCAGCGCGAGGTCGCCCAGGCCGCGAACGCCCTCGAGGAGCTGGGCATCGGGGCGGGCGACCGCGTCGTCGTGTACCTGCCCGTGCTCGTCGAGACGATCGTCATCACGCTGGCGTGCGCGCGGATCGGCGCCGTGCACTCGCTCGTGTTCGGCGGGTTCTCGGCGGAGGCGCTGCGGTTCCGCGTGGAGGACACGGGCGCCAAGCTGCTCGTCACCACCGACGGCCAGTTCCGCCGCGGCACCGCCGTCCCCGTGAAGGCCAACGCGGACGAGGCCGTGTCCGGGGACAACGCGATCGAGCACGTCCTCGTCCTGGACCGCACGGGCCACCGGGACATCCCGTGGACCGAGGGCCGGGACCTGTGGTGGCACGACGTCGTGGACCGCCAGCCGGACACCCACACCCCGCGCGCCTTCGACGCGGAGCACCCGCTGTTCATCATGTACACCTCCGGCACCACGGGACAGCCCAAGGGGCTCGTGCACACCTCCGGCGGGTACCTCGCCGCGGCCTCGTGGACACACGACTTCCTGTTCTCCCACCCGGACCCGGCACGGCGCGACGACGACGTCCACTGGTGCACCGCGGACCTGGCCTGGGTCACCGCGCACACCTACGAGATCTACGGTCCGCTCTCGAACGGGGTCACGCAGGTGATCTACGAGGGCGTGCCGAACGCCCCGCACCCGGGCCGGCACTTCGAGGTGATCGAGCGCTACCGGGTGACGAGCTACTACACGGCGCCCACCCTGATCCGCTCGCTCAAGGGCTGGCATCCGGACGGGATCCCGGCGCACGCGGACGGCGGCCCGGACCTGTCCTCGATCCGCCTGATCGGCACCGTGGGCGAGTCCGTGAACCCGGAGGCCTGGACGTGGGCGCGGACCCAGATCGGCCGGGACACCCCGGACCTGCCGATGGTGGACACGTGGTGGCAGTCCGAGACGGGCGCCACCGTGCTCTCCCCCCGCCCCACGGACACGGCCTTCAAGCCGGGCTGCGGCTCCCGGCCCCTGCCGGGGGTGGACGTGGCCGTGGTCGACGACGACGGCACCCCCACGCCCGAGGGCCTGCAGGGTCGGATCGTGGTCACCCGCACCTCGCCGTCGATGGCCCGGACCGTGTGGCAGAACCCGGCCCGCTACTTCCACTCGTACTGGGAGGACTACGCGGACCAGGGCGAGGCGGGCTGGTTCCTCGCCGGCGACGGCGCCAAGCGGGACGAGGACGGCGACGTCTGGATCCTCGGGCGCGTGGACGACGTCATCAACATCTCCGGGCACCGGCTGAGCACCATCGAGATCGAGTCCGCCCTCGTGGCGCACCCGGAGGTGATCGAGGCGGGGGTGTGCCCCGTGCCGCACGAGACCACCGGGCACGCGGCCGTCGCCTTCGTGGTGGCGCACGAGAGCTGGCTGGCCGGCGACGACGGCCCCGGCGCCTCCGCCGCCGACCGTGCCGAGGAGCTGCGGCGGCATGTGGGGCGGGTGATCGGGCCGGTGGCCAAGCCCGCCGAGGTGGTCTTCGTCCCCGACGTGCCCAAGACCCGTTCGGGCAAGATCATGCGGCGGCTGCTGACGCAGCTGCACCAGGGCACCGCGCTCGGAGACACCACGAGCCTGCAGAACGAGCCGTGCGTCGGGCAGATCGCCGAGGTGCTCCGGGCCGGCCGCCGCGCTCAGGACGCCGGCCCCGGCGCCGTCCGCAGCGCCAGCTCGGCCAGCACCTGAGCGGCCCGCGGCACCACGGCGTCGTCGAACACGGCCTGCGGGGAGTGGTTGACCGGGGCCTCGTCCGGGTCCATGCCCTCCGGGACCGCCCCGAGCAGGACGTAGGCGCCGGGCACCCGCTGGAGGACCTCGGAGAAGTCCTCGCTGCCGGGCTCGGGCTCGGGCAGCTCCCGGTAGGCGTCGGCCCCGTAGAGGTCCTCCACGACCCCGCGGACGAAGGCCACCGCGTCCGGATCGTTGGCCGTCACCGGGAACGCGCAGTCCGTCCGGACCTGCGCGCTCATGCCGTGCGCCGCGGCGATCCCATGCACCAGGCGCTCCACGGCCGAGAGCAGCCGGGCGCGGGCGTCCGCGGAGAAGGTCCGCAGGGTGAGGGCGAGGGTGGCGCTGTCCGGGATGATGTTGGCCGCCGTGCCCGCGCTCAGGTGCCCGACGGTCGCGACCACCGGGTCGAAGGCGTCGAACTGCCGGGTGACCACGGACTGCAGCGCCAGCACCATCTCGGCGGCCACGGGCACCGGATCCTGGGCCAGGTGCGGCACCGAGCCGTGCCCGCCTCGACCGTGCACCGTCACCACCAGGTCGTCGCAGCCGGCCTGGATCGCCCCCGGGCGGCTGAGCAGGACGCCGCGCGGGTACGTGCCCGAGGAGACATGGATCGCGTAGGCGGCGTCCACCGGTCGCCCGGCCGCCTCCAGCAGCCCCTCCTGGATCATGTGCAGGGCGCCGCCGCCGGTCTCCTCCCCGGGCTGGAACATGGCCACCACGTCGGCGGTGAGCTCCCCGCGACGGCGCACCAGCCACGCCAGCGCGCCGTAGAGGCCGGCGGTGTGCAGGTCGTGGCCGCAGGCGTGCATGGTGCCCGGCACGGCGGGGGCGTACTCCAGCCCGGTCTCCTCCGTGACGGGCAGGGCGTCCATGTCCCCCCGCAGCAGCACGACCGGCCGCCGGGCCCCCTCCGGCAGCGGGGCCCCGCCGCGCAACACCACGACGACGGAGCTCAGCGCCCGGCCCACGCTCGTCTCCAGCGCGGGGCGACCGGTGGCGGCATCCTCCCCCGCCTCAGCGCGCAGGGCCTCAAGCCGCTCGAGGACGGCGGCCTGGGTGCGGGGCAGGTGCAGGTCCAGCTCCGGATGTCCGTGGAGGAGGCGGCGGAAGGCGATCGCCTCCCGGGCGATGTCCTCCGGCAGGTCCGGGGCGAGGGCGTTCGCGGGCGGGGTGGGGGCGGTGCGGTCCATCAAGACATCATGCCGTGGCGGCCCGCCGGCCCACCCGGATCGCGCAGCGGGTCAGCCGGCCAGCTCCTGCAGCTCGGGCAGGTCGAAGACGTCCTCCGAGGCGGGGGCCTCGTGCGCCTCGACCGCGTTCCACTCGGTGAAGGTGGCGTCCGCGGCGGGCCGGAGGCGCAGCCGCGGATGTGCCGAACCTGTGCGGGTCGGCCGCCGGTGGCGCCGTCCTCGAAGATCTGCCCCACCGGGGTCTGCTTCTCCGCCTGGAACACATCCTCGGCACGGCCGTAGGCCCAGTACGCGCTCACCGACAGCTGTCGCCGGTCCACGCCGCGCACGTCCGTGAGGTACGCCCGGACGCGCTTGACCTGCTCCCGCTCGCCGTGCACGAACGCGTGCACCCGTCCGTCCCGCCACGCCGCGCCCCCGACGGCGGCGGCGAACCTCGTCGTCTCCGGGGTGAAGGGGCCGCCGCGGTGCAGCCAGCGCACCTCGACGCCGGCCGGCGCGGTCAGGGGCACCTCGTCCCCGGCGTCGGTCACCTCGATCAGCGCGACGCCGGCCGCCGCGGCGTCCGTGGCGGCGAGGTCCTCGAGGGCGGCGGCGATCGCCGGCAGCGCGGCCTCGTCGCCGGCGAGCAGGTGCCAGTCGGCGGTGGGGTCGGGCCGGTAGGCGCCGCCGGGACCCAGGAACGCGACCTGCTGCCCCACCGGCTCGGACGCCGCCCACGCCCCGGCCAGGCCACCGTCGTGCCCGGGGGCGGCGCCGCCGTCGGACGCACCGTGGACCACGAAGTCGACATCCATGGTGCGGGCGGCCGCGTCCATGTGGCGCACCGTGTAGGTGCGGCGGACCGGCAGCTGCTCCGGGGCGAGGCGCTCGCGGAGGGCGTCCAGGTCGTACGGGGGCTCGAGGCCGAGCGCGGGGTCGGCGAAGAGCAGCTTCACGTACTGGTCCGTGGCGCCCTTCTCCGCCCAGCGGGCATGGACGGCGTCGAACTGCTCACCGCCGAGGGTCAGGCGCACGAGGTGCGGGGTGAGCCGGCGGGCGGCCACCACGGTGAGGACGGTCTGGGGCCGGGCCATGCGGGCCTCCTGGGGTCGGGGCGGGGTCTGCGCGGGTACGCGTCCCCCACTCTCCCACGACGAGACGGATTAGCGCACGTCAGCGTGACGTTTTCCCGTGGCGTCGGGGTCAGCGGAACCGGGCCCCCCGGTGGCCCTCCGGCAGCAGCGGTCCCGCGCCGGCCGGGGCCGGAATGGCGCGGCGCGCCCCTAGGCTGAGCCCGTGCGTCTCGTCCTGCTCGTCCTGCTCTCGCTGCTGAGCCAGCAGCTCGGCGCGTCCGTGGCGGGCCTGCTGTTCGACGACGTCGGCGCGTCCGCCATGGTCGCCCTGCGCGTGGTGTTCTCCGCGGCCGTGCTGCTGCTCGTCACCCGGCCGAGCCGCGCCGCCCTCGCCGGCCTGGGCCCCCGGGGGTGGGCCGCCGTCGTCGGGCTGGGCGCGGCCATGACCGGCATGAACCTGGCCATCTACGAGGCGTTCGCGCGGATCCCGCAGGGCGTGGCCGTGACGTTCGAGGTGCTCGGGCCGCTGGCGCTGTCCGTGGCGGCGAGGCCGTCGTGGCGGTCGGCGGCGTGGGCGGCCCTCGCGCTCGCCGGGATCGGGGTGCTCGGCCGGGAGGGGTTCAGCGCGGGCGGCGGGATCGGCGGGGCGGGACTGGACCCGGTGGGGGTGGCGCTCGCGCTGGCCGCGGCGGCGTGCTGGGCGGGGTACATCCTGCTCTCCCGGCGCGCGGGGACCCATCTGCCGGGGGTGCAGGGGCTGGCCCTGGCGACGGCGGCCGGGTCCCTCGTGGCGCTGCCGGTCGGCGTCGCGACGGCGGGGGCGGCCCTGCTCTCTCCCGTGGTGCTGGGCGTGGGGCTGGCCGTGGCGCTGCTGTCCACGGCGGTGCCGTACGGGATCGACCTGCAGGTGCTGCGCCGCATGCCGACCGCGCTGTTCTCCCTGCTGACGTGCCTGTCGCCGATCGCGGCGGCGCTGACCGCGTGGGCCGTGCGCGGGCAGGAGCTCACCCCGCTGGACCTGGCGGGGATGCTGCTGGTGATCGCGGCGTGCGCGGCCGCCGTCTGGACGAGCCGGTCACCGGGTGTGGCGGGCGGGGGCCGAGGCTAGCCTGGGTCGATGCCCCACCCGTCCCGTCCCACCCCCGACGACGTCCCCGCCGCCGAGCGCGCCGCCCTGCGCCGTGGCCGGCTGCGTCCGTGGCTGCCGTTCCTGCTCGCGGCCGTGCTGTGCCTGGCGCTGCTGGGGTGGGCCCTCGTCGCCCTGCCGGGCCTGCCGGAGCGCGTGCCCACGCACTGGGGCGTCGACGGGCGGCCGGATGCGTGGGAGGACACCTCGTTCGGCACGGTGGCGGCGGGGCCGCTGATCGGCCTCGGCATGACGGGTTTCCTGGCGCTGGTCTCCGCTATGGTCACCGCCCTCACCCCCACGGATCCGGGACTGTCCCCGTGGCGGCGCGTGCGCCAGGCGGGAGTGCACCGCGGGGTCCAGGAGTGCCTCGGGTGGTCGTGCGTGCTCATCGTGCTGGTGCTGGCCCCGACAACGGCCGAGGTGCTCGCCGCCGGGGCGTGGACGATGCCGTGGTGGATCCTGCCCCTCACGCTGACCGTGCTCATGGTGGGCGTCTTCCCGGCGATGCGGGCCAGCATGCGGCGGTGGACGCGCTGGTCGGACCGCGTCGCCGCGGCCCTCGGGCACCGGCCCACGGCCGCGGAACGCGCCGAGGACGAGGTGTGGACGCCCCTGGGGCTCAAGCGCGACCCCGAGGACCCGGCCGTCTTCCCCGCCAAACGCCCCGGCTACGGCGTGGGCGTGACGATCAACCTCGCCACGCCGGTGGGCCGGTGGCTGGTGCGCGGATTCGTGGCGGTGTTCATCATCGGCCTGCCGCTGGCGCTCTGGCTCGGCGCGTTCGCCGCGCGGTGAGGCGGACCGTGTCCGACGACGTCGCCGTCCGCCTGCTCCTGATCGCCGACACCCACATCCCGCGGCGTGCCCGCGCCCTGCCCGCGCAGGTGTGGGCCGGGGTGGCGCGGGCCGACGTCGTGCTCCACGCCGGCGACTGGGTGACCGAGGACGTGCTCGACGACCTCGACGCACGGGCCGCCCGGCTGGTGGGCGTGTGGGGCAACAACGACGGGCCGGGGCTGCGGGCGCGGCTGCCCGAGGTGGCGCGCGTGGAGATCGGCGGGGTGCGGATCGCGATGGTCCACGAGACGGGCCCGGCGGCCGGCCGCGAGCGCCGCATGGCCGCGGCGTTCCCGGACGCGGACGTGCTGGTGTTCGGGCACAGCCACATCCCGTGGGACACCGTGGCCGGGCCGGAGACCGCGAACCCGGGCCTGCGGCTGCTGAACCCCGGCTCCTGCACGGACCGGCGACGGCAGCCGGTGTGCACGCTCATGCGCGCGGTGGTGCGGGGCGGGCGGCTCGAGGACGTGGAGCTGGTGCCCGTGGACCGCACGCCGTGACCGACGGGCCGGCCGCTCCCCCCTGCAACGCTGGTTGAGTTATCACGGGTCCAGGCGGCTTGCACCCGTGATAACTCAACCCGCGTCGCGCCGGTGCCACCATGACCGGCGGGTCGGCCGCTCCTGCACAGCCACCACGACGACGGCGGCCCTCCCCAGGGCGCGTCGGTCCGGTCCGTCGCAGGGCCCGGGGGCGGCAGGCTCACCCCATGACCGCGCGCACGCCCCTGCCGTCCACCCTCGCCGCGGGCGCCTTCACGACGGCCGAGCTGCACGCCGCCGGCCTGCCGTGGCGCCGCACCCTCGCGGCAGACCTCGCCCGGATCTGCCGCGGCGTGCACACCGCGGGCGTCCCCGACCCGTGCGCCCCGGACGGCGCGGCCGCGCTGGTCCGCCTCACGGGCGGGGTGGTCTCCCACGTCTCTGCCGCCCTCTGGCACGGACTGCCGCTGCCGCCCCGCCTCACGCGGCCAGCCGGACTGCACCTGACCTTCGACCGGTCCGCGCGCACGCACCGGACCGACCTGGGCGGCGTCGTCAGCCACCGGGTGCGACTGCCCTCCGACCACGTGCTCGAGCTTCCCGACGGCCAGCGCGTCACGACGGCGGCGCGCACCTGGTTCGACCTCGCCGGGATGCTCCGCCCCCACGAGGTGGACTGGCTCATCGCGGCCGGCGACCACCTGGTGCGTCCGCCGTGGACGCCGACGGGCCGGGCGCACCCCGTGGCCACCGTGCCCGGGCTGTCGGAGGTGCTCGCCCGCTGCCGTGGCCGGCCGGGTGTCCGTCTCGCACGTGCCGCGCTGGCCGAGGTGCGCGTCGGGGCCGACTCCCCGCCCGAGACCTTCCTCCGGCTCGCGCTGATCCGGGCCGGGCTGCCGGAGCCGGAGCTGCAGGTCGCCGTCGACCCGGCCGACCCGGCCTCGCCCGTCGTGGACCTCGGGTACCGGGGGCGCGCCTGGCCCTCCAGTACGACGGCGCCGGCCACCGCACGGCTCAGCAGCAGGCGAGGGACGCCCGTCGGGACGCGTACTGCCTCGAGCGGGAATGGACGACCCTGCGCTGCACCTGGGAGGACCAGCGCGCTGGGTTCGGGCGGATCGTGGGGCTGGTCCGGCGTCGGCTCGCCCGCACGCGCTGATCCGCCCCCGCGGCCAACACGGGTTGAGTTGTCACGGGTCCCGTCCAACGCGGGTTGAGTTGTCACGGGTCCAGGCCCGCGTAACCGGTGATAACTCAACCCGCGTTGCACGGCACCGGCCGGCCCCGCGTGACGCTCTGCGACGCGCCCACCCTGCCCCCGGCGCACCTCGCCCGGGACAATGGGACGGACTGTCCCGAAGCCTCCATCGAAAGGACCCCCGTGGCTGACCACGAGTTCGGCTTCCGCACCCAGGCGCTGCACGCGGGCGCCGTCCCGGACGCCGTCCACGGCTCCCGCGCGGTGCCGATCCACCAGACCAGCTCCTTCGTGTTCGAGTCCGCCGAGGACGCCGCCAATCTCTTCGCGCTGCAGAAGTACGGCAACATCTACTCGCGGATCGGCAACCCCACGGTCGCCGCGTTCGAGGAGCGGGTCGCCACGCTCGAGGGCGGGATCGGGGCCGTCGCGACGGCGTCCGGCATGGCCGCCGAGTTCGTCACCTTCGCGGCCCTCGCCGGGGCCGGCGACCACATCGTGGCGTCCTCGAAGCTCTACGGCGGCACGATCACCCAGCTGGACGTCTCCCTGCGCCGGTTCGGCGTCGAGACCACGTTCGTGGACTCCGCCGAGGCCGCGGACTTCGAGGCCGCCCTCCAGCCCAACACCAAGGCCGTCTACACGGAGATCGTCGCCAACCCCTCCGGTGACGTCGTGGACCTGCCGGGCCTGGCCGACGTCGCCCACCGGCACGGCGTGCCGCTCGTCGTGGACGCGACCCTCACCCCGCCCTACCTGATCCGGCCGATCGAACACGGCGCGGACATCGTCATCCATTCGGCCACGAAGTTCCTCGGCGGGCAGGGCACCACGCTCGGCGGCGTCGTGGTGGAGTCCGGCCGCTTCCCGTGGGACAACGGCAAGTTCCCGTCCATGACCGAGCCCGTGCCCTCGTACGGCGGCGTCTCCTGGTGGGGCAACTTCGGCGAGTACGGTTTCCTCACCAAGCTCCGCTCGGAGCAGCTGCGCGACTTCGGCCCGTCGCTGGCCCCGCAGTCGGCGTTCCAGCTGCTGCTCGGCGTCGAGACGCTGGCCCCGCGCATGGACGCCCACCTGGCGAATGCGCAGGCCGTGGCGCAGTGGCTGGACGAGGACCCGCGCGTCTCCTGGGTCCGCTACGCCGGCCTGCCCGACCACCCGCACCACGCCCGCGCGCAGCAGCTGCTGCCCCGGGGCGTCGGCTCGGTGTTCAGCTTCGGCGTGGCCCCGGCAGCCACGGACACCGACGACGGCGCCTCCGGCCCGGAGGCCGGGCGCGCGACGGCGTCGCGCTTCATCTCCGCGCTGCAGCTGGCCTCCCACCTGGCCAACATCGGCGACGCGAAGACGCTGGTGCTGCACCCCGCCACGACGACCCATCAGCAGCTCACCGCCGAGCAGCTCGTGGCCGCGGGCATCCCGGCGGACCTCATCCGCATCTCGGTGGGCATCGAGGACCTCGAGGACATCCTCTGGGACCTGGACCAGGCCCTGACCGAGGCCACCGGCCGCGCCCGCGACGGCGCCGTCGTCCCCGCAGAGCAGGAGGCCTGAGCCATGAGCACCACCCACCCCGAGCGCACCTGGACCGGCCCCGGCGCCCCCGAGCGCCTGGCGATCCTGCGGCGCACCCGGTCGATCGCGATCGTCGGCGCCTCGGACAAGCCGGCCCGTGCGTCGTACTTCGTGGCCACGTACCTGCTGAGCTCGACCACGTACGACGTCTACTTCGTCAATCCCGTGCTCGCCGCGGCCGGCAAGGAGATCCTCGGCCACCGCGTGTACGCCTCGCTGGACGACCTGCCCGTCACCCCGGACCTCGTGGAGGTGTTCCGCAAGTCCTCCGACGCCCCCGAGGTGGTGGCGGACGCCGCCCGCGTGGGCGCCCGGACCGTGTGGCTGCAGCTGGGCATCTGGAACGAGGACGCCGCGCGTCAGGCCGAGGCCGCGGGCCTGGAGGTCGTGATGGACCGCTGTGTGAAGATCGAGCACGCCCGCTTCCACGGCGGGCTCAACCTCGCCGGCTTCGTCACCGGCGTGATCAGCTCGCGGCGCCAGGAACTGGACCGCTAGGCGGACGACGCCCCGTGTCGGGCGTCGTCCGGCCCTCGTTGCGCACCCGCCCGTCGATGGCGTGGGATGGGCCCATGACCTCCGAGCTCCCCTCCTCGTCCCTCTCCCCCGCCTGGACCGGCCGCACCGACGGCGACACCCCCGAGCACCTGCGCTGGCACCAGGTCGTCCGCCCCGCCGACGGGCGCGGCGAGCCCACGACGACGCAGCGCCACCCCGGTGCCGGTGCTCCGACGTCGGGCGCGCGGTCCACGGCGCTCATCGGCTTCGCCTCGGACGAGGGCGTGCGCCGGAACCACGGCCGCGTGGGCGCCGAGGACGGCCCGGAGGCGCTGCGCGGTGCGCTCGCCTCGCTCGCGTACCTCGAGGGCACGGGCGCGCTCGTGGACGCGGGCGACGTGTCCGTGGACCGCGGCGACGACGACGCCCCGGGCGAGCTCGAGGCGGGCCAGGCCGAGCTGGGCACGGTGGTCAGCGGGCTGCTGAACGCCCACGACCTGGCCGTGGTGCTCGGCGGCGGACACGAGACCGCCTACGCCTCGATCACGGGCCTGACCGGCTCCACGCGCGTGGGCGCGGGCACGCGCGTGGGCATCCTCAACCTGGACGCGCACTTCGACCTGCGCGAGGCGCCGCGGCCCAGCTCCGGCACCCCGTTCCTGCAGGCGCTGCGGGACGCCGAGGGGGCGGAGCATCAGCTCTCCTACGCGGTGGTGGGCATCAGCGAGGCCAACAACACCCGGGCCCTGTTCGACACCGCGCGCGAACGCGGGGTCACGTGGGTGACCGACGAGCAGGCCCAGACCGCCGACGTCACCGGCGTCCGCCGCTGGGTGCGCTCGTTCATCAACGCGGTGGACGTGCTCTACCTGACGATCGACCTGGATGTGCTGCCGGCCGCCGTCGCCCCGGGGGTGAGCGCACCGGCCGGCTTCGGCGTGCCGTACGAGGTGATCCACGCGTGCGCGCTGGAGGCCACCCAGTCCGGGAAGCTGGCCCTGGCCGACGTCGTGGAGCTCAACCCCGCCCTGGACGTGGACGGCCGCACGGCGAAGGCCGCGGCCCGGCTGATCCACACGATCGTCAGCCGTCACCGGACGGACGCGTCGCTGCTGGCCTGAGCGGGCCGGGGTCCATTCGGGCGCGGGGGCCGCACCGCGAGGGCCGCGGTGCGGCTGATCCACACGATCGTCGGCCGCCACCGCCGCTGAGGTAGCGAGGTGCGTTGAGGGTCACTCAGCCTCTGTGATGATCAGAAAGCAGACTCTGCATCTTCCAGAGCTTCTTTAAGAACCTCCACGCCTGATTTTGGCTGAGCCGGGCACACCTCCGGCCTCGGGCAGAGCACAGAGATGAGCATCCAGATCGCCAAACGAATCTGCCCAGTCGGATTGATCCCCTCCACGGCTCCCGCTGCAATCTTCTTTGTCGCTGCGATTGCCAAGGCGACGACCGGTCGAGGAAGACCTGCCGTGGTGAGGGCTGTTCTGATGCTATCGGCTGCTTCATCGATGTATTCGCCTGGATCTAGCGCATTCGCCACCTCGGCAAGTACCTGGCAGATAGCATGGCTCCGCGCTCGTCCACGCCCCTGTTCGTCATCGGCTACGGCAAAATCAAGAAGGTGCGTACGGACTTCCCGAATGCTTTCCGCGACCAGAAGGTCACCAGCCAACTGAAGCACTTCATCGATTCGACGACGGCGCTCACATTCCATTGAGGAAGTCTGCCTATCGACACCCTCCGGCCCTGGGGGCAGAGCGATCAATGTCTCTGTTGGTGGGGTAACGCCCGGACCTGGGGAAGAGCCACAGTGCGGACAACGTGCACGAGCAGTCTCTTTCCTGTGGCCTCGCTTGGGGGCCCTGGGGCAGGTGACGGGAGTCATGTCTGAACACTACGTGAGCAGTCATAGAAACTGGAGGCTCGCAGAAGGGCGGATATCACGACTCGGCTCACCGTCCGGTCAGGTCATGCGACGACGCCGCGCGCCTCGTCCCCGCCCGCGTTCGCTTCTGGTCCCGGCACCATCGCAGACGTCCGGACGAAGTCCAGCCGCTCGCGCAGGGAGTACACCTGCGCCTCCTCGAACAGGCCGAACGGCCCCTCGGGGGCGTCGTCCGTGTAGGGGGACTCGAACAGCCGGCCGGCGTCCAGGACGCCGTTGGCGGTCAGCTCCTCCACCATGTGACCCAGGAAGCGGATCTGCGCCTGGGTGAGCGTCCGGTCCTGGACGAAGTCCGCGACCACACCCTGCGCGGCGGCACGATCCATCCCCACTAGCATGCGCACGAACAGGCCCAGCTGTCCCTCGCCCTCGGACTTCGCCGCGGCCAGGTGCACGTCCTCGGCCCCGATGCTCCGGAGCAGCTGTTCGAGCGACTCCAGGTCCTGCTCGGTGAGCTGCTTGCCGTGGCGCAGCTTCTGCAGCGCCAGCGAGGACTCGTTGCGGCGCAGCGGCTCGCTGACCTTGGCCCAGAACCGTTCGATGTCCACACCGGGCGTCGGCCGCACGACGTCGACCTCCTCAAGCTGCGTGAGCGTGTCCGCGAAGTCCGTGTATACGCGGGAGCGGCGGACCTTCTCGATGAACTGGACGAGCCCGCGCAGCTTCTTCCGGGCGTGCTCGAGCATGCCGAGAGTGACGCCCTCCCACCATTCCTCCCCGGCCACGGCCTCGAGGAGGATGATCTGTTCCTTGACGGCGGGGATGGCGTCCTTGGAGAGCAGGTTCTCCGCGAGGGACTGCACCGTGGCCCGGATGCGCTCGGACGTGCCGGCCTCCCCGGTGAGGTCTGCCAGCTGCCGGCGCACGATGAGCAGGTCGAAGCGCTTGGCGTCGACGTCCTCCCCCGGCAACCCGGTGACCACCCCGGCCAGCGCGCGTGCCCGTTCGGCGGCCTGGGCGCTCAGGGACGTCCACGCCTCAGGCCGCTGGAACTCCTCGACCTCCCGGCGGAGGGGGCGGGCCAGGACGTTCTCGAGGGTCAGGCGGGCGATGGCCGCCTGCAGCTCCTCGGCGGCGGTGCGGCGCAGCTCGCGCACCGCGCGTTCCTCCGGCCCGGCGGTGGCGGGCGCCCCGGCGTCGTCGTCCAGGGCGTCGAGGGCGACGACGAGCGCGAGCCGGTCCTCGAACAACCGCTGGGTGAGGGACTTCTGGGTGGAGCCGTCGGACTCCGGGAGATCCTGGTTGAAGAACTCGAGGTTCTGGCACCAGTCGAAGACGAGGAAGTCCTCCTTGTCCCTCCCCGGCCCGTAGAGGTCCGGGCGCAGGCGGGTGCCGCGGCCGATCATCTGCCAGAACTTGGTCTTGGAGCGGACGAGCTTGAAGAACACGAGGTTGACGACGTCGGGCACGTCCACCCCCGTGTCCAGCATGTCCACGCTGATGGCGATGTGCGGGGCCTTGCCGGGGGTCTTGAAGTCGTCCAGCAGGGCGTCCGGGTAGCGGCTGGCGTGGGTGATGATCTGGGCGTACCGGCCGCCGAGCTCCGGCCACTGGGCGTCGAACCGCTGCAGGATGAACTCGGCGTGCGGCTGGTTCTTGGCGAAGACGATGGTCTTGCCGAGCCGTTCGCCGTCGGCCACCTTGTGGCCGTGCTCCATGAGGGTGGAGAGCACGCGGTCCACGGTGTCCGCATTGAAGAGGAACCGGTTGATTTCCTCGCTCGAAACCTCCTCGGGCGCCTCGTCCTCGCCCCAGTCCAGCGCGTCCCAGGCCTCCTGCTCCTCGGCGGGAAGCTGGTCGTACCGGATGCCGCGACGCAGGAAGGTGGTGCCCACGGAGACGCCCCGCGGCGGCACCAGGAACCCGTCCGCCACGGCCTCGTCGAGGGTGTAGGCGTCGGTCGGCACGCCGGGCTCGAGGCCGAAGAGGCCGTAGGTGTTCCGGTCGATCTCGTCCTTGGGGGTGGCGGTGAGGCCCACGAGGAGGGCATCGAAGTGGCGGAAGATCTCGCCGTACTTGGCGTATACGGACCGGTGGGCCTCGTCCACGATCACCAGGTCGAAGTATCCGGGGTCGAAGCGGGCGCCCTGGCCGGTGGACTCCTGGATGAGGCCGAGCATGGTGGGGTAGGTGGAGGCGTAGATGCGTCCTTCCCCGTGCCGGTTCTTCAGCAGGTTCACGGTGGTGCCGGCGAAGCCGTGCTCCACGAAGGCGTCCGCGGCCTGCTTCACGAGGGCCTGCCGGTCCGCGAGGAAGAGCACGCGCTTGACCCATCCGGCGCGGGCCATCTGGTCCACCAGGGCGACGGCGGTGCGCGTCTTCCCGGTGCCGGTGGCCATCACCAGCAGTGCGGCGCGGCGCTTGTTCTCGAAGGCCTCCCCGATCGCCCGGATGGCGCGTTCCTGGTAGGGCCGTCCAGCGATCTCGGCCTTGACGGGGGTCTGCGCGAGCGGCCTGCGGCCGGCGCGCCGCTGGATGAGGGTGTCCAGCTGGGCGGGGGTGTAGAAGCCGCGGACCTGGCGGGGCGGGTAGCCGGCGGCGTCGTCCCACAGGTAGTGCTCCACGCCGTTGGTGTAGAAGATCACGGGCCGGCGGCCGAAGCGGGCCTCGAGGGCGTCGGCGTAGCGGGCGGCCTGGTCCTGGCCGAGCTGCACGCTGGCGGTGGTCCGCTTCGCCTCGACGAGTGCGACCGGCTTGCCGTCCGCGCCCCACAGCACGTAGTCCACGAACCCGTCGCCGGTGGGGGTGGGCATGCCGGTGACGGGGAACTCGCGGCCCCGGGTGTCCGTGAGCGGCCAGCCGGCCTCGTTCAGGAGCTGGTCGATGAACAGGTCCCGGGTGTCGTTCTCCGTGTAGTCACGGGGGTCGACGACGGCGCCCGCGGCCTCCTTGACCGCGGTCAGTTCGGCGCGGGCGGCGGCCAGGTCGGCTTCGAGCTGTGCCCGGGCCTGTTCGGAGGCACCGAGGGCGGCGGCAGCCTCGGCGTCCCTCTTCTCGATCAGGTCGTTGAGCTGGACGACCTCCTCGCGCGTGAGCGGGGCGGCCTGCGGAGCGAGGGCCGGGTCGAAACGAGCCTGCATGTCCAGGGCAGGACCGGCGGCGGAGTGCCGGAACGCCGCCCAGAGGAGCACGTGATGGAGCTCGGTGAGCACGAATGCGGCGGTGCGGGGGTCGATGTCCAGGAGCTTGTGGACGGCGTCGTTGCCGCGCTGGCGGATGACGTTGAGCTTCTGCACGATCCGCGGGTCCGCCTCGTGGAGGAACGCGTCCGCGTTGATGCGGGCCGCGAGGTCCGCCTTGTACGGCTCCGGCAGGCCGCGCAGCCGGTAGATGCCCTCGACCACGAGCTCCATAGTGCGCCGCGCGTAGAAACAGGCCGAGCGAGGGTCCGTATGCAGGTAGGACTCCGCCCGCACGGCGTTCTCGTGGACCCGCGGCCACACGGGGGCGAGGAAGTCGAAGTTGCTGCTCATGCTCGCGGCTCCGTCCGGTCCGTTCTCAGGCGAATGGGATCAGGATCTCAGAGTTCGCCCCGGAAGGCACGGGACTGGAGGGAGGCGAAGAGCTGACGCTCGGCCTCCCATGCCGCGACCAGATTCGAGCGCACCCGGGAAACAATAGAGGCGACCCGCGCAAACTCTTCTTGAACCTCAAAGGGAGCGACAGGAATCAGCAACTCTTCGAACTTCGATTTGGCAAGAATTGGCATCGTCGTAGAAGACCCTCGAGCCGCCACCACATCCGACTGAGCGCGCATCGTAAAGTACCCATATAGGTCATCCATGTCCGGGCCCCATTCGATCGCATTGATCTGTTGATTGAATGCAGACTGTTCGGCCACAATGCCCACCTTCCCGATGGTCGCTCCTATGCAACAGACCATCGTCGCTCCTGCTCGCACTAGGCGGCTCTCCTGTGCACCAAGATCGGTAAGAGTCCGCTTCGCGCTGACCAGACCACCCAAATCGCCTGGGGCGACAAATGGGATCACCCCGCCGAAGTAGTCAGCTTTCGACGTCGCAGGGGTCTTGCCCGTCGACACCTCACCTAGTGAACGAATGGGCCGCCTTGGGATATCACCAGAACGTAAAGTCGAGTTGTATACGTTATCCAAGAAGTCATCTATCCATATACAGGCCCTTACACGGCAACCGATTGAATGGAGAGAAGTCCCTAGTATGGCGGCGATGCGGCGCTGCTCGTCGAGCGGCGGGAGGGCAAGAGTCAGTCGGTAGGCATCCTCGCGATTCAGTCCGGGGACCGCAGCGGCCTTGTTCAACGTCTTCAGGGGCAGCCACCGCAGTGCCAGGTAGAGCCAACGAAGATCAACATTGGCTCGTCTCGGTAGGGCGAAATACGTTGTGTCGATCGGCCAGAAGTCGTCCTCGGACCAATGCACCTCTCCGATCGACCCCTTTCGGCCAACGATGATGCCCGGCCCACGTTGGATGGCCTTCTCATGTGCCCCGACGAGGCCGCTCGACCCGAAAACGGGGAACCCCTCGCCAGAGCGAGCCTTGGCGGGTAGGCTCTTCCCGTATTTCAGCTCACACAGTTCCCCCAACGCCACCGTCGTCCAGCCAGGCTTCACTTGAGCATCTCCTTGAGCTCGGCCAGGCCGGCGCGGATCTCGTCGTCGAGCTTCTCAAGCTTCGCGATGATCTCCAGGGGGTCACGGTGCTCGGCCTCCTCGAACTCGATCTCCTTGTACCGATTCAGGGAGAGGTCGTAGGCGTTGTCCGCGATCTCCTGCTTCGGCACGAGGAAGGACTGCTCGGTGCGCGCCCGCCCGGCCTCACCTTCGCGGTTCCGCCACCGCTCCAGCACGTCCGGCAGGTCGTTCGCCTCAACCGGGTTCCGCTTGTCATCCAGGGAGAACCCGTCCGCCTGGACGTCGTAGAACCACACGTCCTCCGTGCCGCCGGTGCCCGTCTTCGTGAAGAAGAGCACCGCCGTCGAGACCCCCGCGTACGGCTTGAACACACCGGAGGGGAGCTTCACCACCGCCTCTAGCAGGTGCTCCTCCACCAGCAGCCGGCGGATCTCCCTGTGGGCCTTGGTGGAGCCGAAGAGCACGCCGTCCGGCACCACCACCGCGGCCCGGCCGCCGGGCTTGAGCAGGCGCAGGAACAGGGCCATGAAGAGCAGCTCGGTCTTCTTCGTCTTCACCACCCGCTGCAGGTCCGCCGCCGTGGAGTCGTAGTCCAGTGAGCCCGTGAACGGCGGGTTCGCCAGGATCAGCGTGTACTTCTCCGCGTCGGCGGATGCCCCCTCGGAGAGAGAATCCCGGTACCGGATGTCCGGGGACTCCACACCGTGCAGCAGCATGTTCATCGAGCCGATGCGCAGCATGGTGGAGTCGAAGTCGTAGCCGTGGAACATGGAGCGGTGGAAGTGCCGACGCTGCGTCGCATCCACGAGCGCTTCCGGGTGCTCCTCGCGGACGAACTCCGAGGCCGCCACCAGGAACCCGGCGGTGCCGCACGCCGGATCGCAGATCTCATCGGCCGGCGTCGGCGCCGTCATCCTCACCATCAGGTCGATGATGTGCCGCGGCGTGCGGAACTGCCCGTTCACCCCCGAGGACTGCAGCTTGGAGAGCAGGTACTCATACAGATCTCCGTTGGTATCCCGATCCGCCATGGGCAGCTGGTCCACCAGGTCCACCACCGTGGCGAGCAGTCCTGCGTTGGGGATGGTGAAGCGGGCGTCCTTCATGTGGGACGAGTACGTGGAGTCCTCCCCGCCCACCTGCCGGCCGTACTCGCGCAGGAACGGGAACACGGAGTCCGAGACCGTGAGGAACATGGTGTCCGGGTCGAGCTCCTTGAAGCGAGACCAGCGCAGGTGGTCCTGATGCGGCGCGAACTTGGCGTCCTCGATCGGCCGGCCGGTGAACTCCGCACGCCGCTGCGCCGCCGTGTGCAGCTCGTCCAGCCGACGCAGGAACAGGAGGTAGGTCATCTGCTCGATGACCTCCAGGGGGTTAGAGATGCCGCCCGTCCAGAACGTGTTCCAGACGCGGTCCACCTTGGTCTTCAGCTCGCCGGTGATCACCGGATCAGCGTAGGCGATGGGGTGCATCACGTGGCAAAGTGACGCGTGGCACCCCCGGCACATCTGACGACAGGAGAAGTCATGGCGGTTGGATATCGGGCGATCTTCGCAGTCAGCCCACGCGAAGACGCTCTGGCCATTGCCCGGGAGTCTGTGCACTCCTGGCTCGTGGACAAGTTGAATCGCGCGCGCCCGGAAGTCCGTCAGCAAGCTCTGGAGTTGGATTTCAACGCGCCCTTCGCCGTGCAACTCAGTGACGAGATCCATGTGTCCAACACGCGAGCTCATGGAGACAACGGCCAACTTCAGCAGCTGATACGCCTGGATGAAAGCTCCGCCCCGGGTGAGACATGGCGCGTGAACATTACTGCAGACCGGAACGACGTTGGGGGCGTCCGTCAGCAGACCATTATGGTCGAGCTCGATCCCCTCCACCTCGATGCCGAAACTGCTGTCATGCGGGCTGCGCCTCCGCGGTTTGTCCGCGAAATGCTGACTCAGCACGTACTTCGCAGCGGCACCACCGTTCTGACAGCCACCCCCAAGGCCCTTCGTGGAAGTGAAGGCGGCCGCGAGGCCTACCGGGCCGTCATCGACCCACTGCGCCAAGCGCAGGCGGTCATTGCGGCCCAGCCCCCCGGCAGCGACATGACGATTTGGCAGGCGGCAGTTGCCTCGCTCACTCGCCAGGCCATGGGCATCACAACTGCTCTGACGCTCGACAAGGATGCGTTGGACCAGTTCAATCGCCGCCTTCCCCGCAACCTGCAACTGCAGCCTGGCGAGGTACGCACTTTCGCTCCGCATGTGGACCTTGACGATCCGGCGGACTCCCTGCGTCATCGCAGTCTCGGACCAGGGACCTTCGCGCGGCACATCAAGCCTCGTGTGAAGGACGGCGTGACCGTCCCAGAGGTCGACCCGACCTTCGCAAGTGTCCACGCTCGCCGTGCACGCATGTATGCCCTAGAGCAGCCGCTTCCGGACTCCATTCGGAGCATGCGTCAGCAGGTACGAACGGGTGAGCTCCGCGAAGAGCGCGACCGCGCTGCCGGCCTCGTAACCGGATTCTCCACCGTCCGCGTTCGCCCGGCTGCTCCGGCTCCAGCAGCCTCACCCCACCGCCCGGGAGCGGGCAAAAGGCCTTCACCTACACCTACAAGTGGACGGCTAGGGGCTTCAGGCGCCATTCCTGTGCCGCGCCCACTGCCACCGAGCCAGGAAAAGGTGGCCGAGGCGTCCAGCGCAACTCCTGTGGCTCCTGCAGAGGCCCCCCAGGCAAGCGCGCCATCTTCAATCACACCGGTACCTGCGTGGCAGAAGACGTTGGTCCAACTTGTGTGGAGCACGCTCGGCACAGAGGAAATCACGAAGGAAGCCATCGAGTTGCTGGCCGAACAGCTGGCAGCGTCGGGTCGGCGCGAACAGGTCGCCGACGAGCAGATCGCCAATGCTGTTCGGGAGGCGGAGATCGCCGCCGCGCAGCACGATGACCTCCGCGCACGCCTTGAGGATGCCGAACTCGCCGCCGCCGCAGAGCAGGAGGAGCGTGAGAGCCTCGCTCGCGAGGTAGAACACCTACGACGCAAGGCCATCGAGGCGGAACGCTACGAAGACCTGGTGGTCCCCGAGGCCACGGACGAGGAGGCCAAGCCCTCCACCTTCGACGATCTCATCGAAAGGATCCAATCCGAGCGATTTACAACGCACGAGTACGTGGTCTTCACGGGTGATATGAAGAAGGTCAACGAAGTGGAAGCTATCGACATAGTGGGCCGCCACCTCAGTTCCTGTTGGGAATTCGTGTTGACCCTCGAGGGATACGCGCGAGCTAAGAAGGACGGCTTCAATGGTGGCGTCCATCAATATCTTACAAGCGGTGAAGTCGATGGAAAAAGGTGCAGCCCGGGCAAGCACGCTTCGCTAGAAAGCGAATCGGTAAAGAGCAACGCGGCACAGCGCCGGGAGCGCCTTCTGCCCGTTCCCAAGAACGTGGACCGTAGTGGAGCCGTCCATATGTGGGCCCACTTTAAATGCTCCAAGGATGGGACAAAATCCCCCCGGATGCACTATTACGACGACACCGACAACACAGGAAAAATCTATATCGGGTATATCGGCCCTCACCTGACGAATAGGCAGACCTCATCCATGTGAGCAAGAACGGCACACAGCCTGGGCTGGCCACACGTCGGCGCCCGCCCCACGCTCCGTGGGCACTTCCTGATGCATCAGCGCGGGCGGATGCGTCAGGAAGTGACTAGGGAGCACCCGGGGCCGGGCTCAGTGCCCCTCGGCCTCAGCACCCTCGGCCGGATCGGCCAGGTCCTGGGGCTCAGCGTCGACGGCATCCGCGCCATCGCCCGCCTGCTGTAGGGCCTGGCGCACGGCGGCGAGATGGGCACCTCCGTGACCTACCTCGTGGAGCGGGCGCCGCAGGGTCGGCGCGGGCTGTTCGGGGCGACGTCGTGGGTGTCCGTGGTGGTGGGCACGATCCTGGCCACGCTCGTGGGCCTGGCCGTCAACACGCTGCTCTCCCCCGAGCAGGTGGCGTCCTGGGGCTGGCGCGTGGCGTTCGGCATCGGCGGCGTCCTCGGCCTCTACGCGCTGTACCTGCGACGGAGCCTGACGGAGTCGGAGCACTTCACGGCGGCACAGCAGGTGGTGCCCACTGCCGACGACGCTCCCCGCCGGGAGCTGGGTGCGGTGTGGCGCGGCCTGCTGACGATCTTCCTGGTCTCCGCGGGCGGCTCCCTGATGTTCTACACGTGGCTGATCTACCTGCCCACGCACGCGCAGGTGGCCCATCAGATGGACAAGTCCACCACCCTCTCGGCCTCGCTCCTGGCCCAGGTGATCTTCCTGGCCGCCATCCTCGGGGCGGGCCTGCTGGGCGACCGGGTCGGCCGCCGTCCGCTGGTCATCGCCTTCGGCCTGCTCTTCGTGGTGCTGCCGTTCCCGCTGTTCGGCATGCTGGACGGCACCTTCGCCTCGTTCCTGCTCGTGCAGACCATCGCCCTGCTGGCGGTGGCGCTGCTGTTCGGCGTCAACGGCGCCGTCTGGTCCGAGGTGCTGCCCACGGCGGTGCGCGCCAAGGGCGTGGCCACCATGCTCTCGCTGGCCACCGCGATCTTCGGCGGCACGGCGCCGTACCTGATCACGTGGCTGACGGCGCAGGGGTGGGCCAGCGCGTTCCCGATCTACCTCATGGTGGTCGGCGGCCTCACCGGCCTGACCGGCCTGTTCATGAAGGAGACGAAGGACGTGGACCTGGCGGCCTGAGCCGGGGCCAACCGACCCGACCCGCAGGCCGCCCCTCCACACACAGAGTGGTCACGACACGCCGTCTCGCGCAGACGCACGCGGCGTGTCGTGACCACTCTGTGGCGTCGGATGACGCTGTGGCGTCAGTGCCCCTCGGCCTCGGCGCCCTCGGACTCCTCGGCCAGGTCCTGCGGCTCGGCATCGGCGGATACGCCCGCGAGCGCCTCCGCCACGGCGGCCAGCACGGACCCGTCGCGCAGGGCCTGCTCGGCGGCGGCCAGCTGCGGGGCCATGTACTGGTCCGGGCCGGGGCCGGGGACGCCGGCCTCGCGGATCACGCGGACGGCGGCACCGGTCGCGGCGGAGGGCTGCAGCGGGGCGCGCAGCTCGATCGCGCGGGCGGCGGCCACGAGCTCGACGGCGAGCACGCGGCGGAAGTTCTCCACGGCCGAGCGCAGCTTGCGGGCGGCGTGCCAGCCCATGGAGACGTGGTCCTCCTGCATCGCGGAGGACGGGATGGAGTCCACGGACGCGGGCACGGCCAGACGCTTCATGTCCGAGACGAGCCCGGCCTGCGTGTACTGGGCGATCATCATGCCGGAGTCCACGCCCGGGTCGTCCACGAGGAACGCGGGCAGCCCGTGGGAGCGGGCCGGGTCCAGCATGCGGTCGGTGCGGCGCTCGGACATGCTGGCGACGTCGGCCACCGGGATGGCCAGGAAGTCCAGCACGTACGCCACGGGCGCCCCGTGGAAGTTGCCGTTCGAGCTCACCCGGCCGTCGTCGAGCACCACCGGGTTGTCCACGGTCGCGGCGAGCTCGCGCTCGGCCACGGTGCGCACGTACGCGAGGGTGTCGCGCAGGCCGCCGGCCACCTGCGGGGCGCAGCGCAGCGAGTAGGCGTCCTGCACGCGGGAGTCGCCCTCCTTGTGGCTGGCCACGATCGGCGAGCCCGCCAGGATCTTCAGCATCCGGTCGGCGGAGGTCGCCTGGCCCGGGTGGGGGCGCAGCGGCAGGTGCAGCTCCGGCACGAACACGCGGTCGGTGCCGAGCAGCGCCTCCACGGACATGGCGGCGGTGAGGTCCACGGTGTCGGCGAGCTCCTCGAGGTCGGCCAGCGCCATGATCAGCATGCCGAGCATGCCCTCGGTGCCGTTGACGAGGGCCAGGCCCTCCTTCTCCCGCAGCTCGACCGGCTCGATCCCGGCCTCGGCGAGCGCCTCGCCGGCCGGACGCAGCGCGCCGTCCGTCCCGACGACGTCGCCCTCGCCCATCAGCGCCAGGGCCACGTGGGAGAGCGGGGCGAGGTCGCCGGAGCAGCCCAGCGAGCCGAACTCGCGCACGGCGGGGGTGATGCCCGCGTTGAGCATGGCCACGAAGGTCTCCACCACCACGGGGCGCACGCCCGTGCGGCCGGAGGCCAGCGTGGTGGCGCGCAGGAACATCAGCGCGCGGACGACCTCGCGCTCCACCACGGGGCCCATGCCGGCGGCGTGGGAGCGGATCAGGGACTTCTGCAGCTGCGCGCGGGACTCGAGCGGGATGTGCTTGTCCGCGAGCGCGCCGAAGCCGGTGGAGACGCCGTAGGTGGGGGCCTCGGCCAGCGCCTCGACGTGGCGGCGCACCGCGCCGACGGTCTCGAGCACGTCGTCGGCGAGCACCACGCGGGCGTCGTGGCGGGCCACGGCGACGACGTCGTCCAGGGTGGCCCCGGACGTGCCGAGCGTGACGGTGACGGGAGGGGTGGTCATGGTGATGCGTTCTCCTTGCTGTCGGTCGATCAGACGGCCCGGCGGCCCGCGCGCCAGACCGCGTGGGTCAGCGGCATGCCGGGGCGGTAGGCCAGGTGGATGGCGGCGGGGGCGTCGAGCACGTGCAGGTCGGCGCGCTTGCCGACCTCGAGGCTGCCGACGCGGTCCTGCGCCCGCAGGCCGATGGCCCCGCCGAGGGCGGCGGCGCGCACGGCCTCGGCGAGGGTCAGGTGCATCTGCAGCACGGCGGTGCCCACGTTGAAGTTCATGGACGTCGTGTAGCTGGTGCCCGGGTTGCAGTTCGAGGCCAGGGAGACCTCGATGCCGGCGTCGAGCAGGCGACGCGCGGGCGCCAGCGGGGCGCGGGTGGACAGGTCGCACGCGGGCAGGCAGCCGGCCACGGTGCCGGGCGTGCCGGTGGCCGAGGCGCGGTCCCAGCCGGTCCAGGTGCCGGCGAGGGCCTCGACGTCCGCGTCGGAGAGGTGGTTGACGTGGTCCACGGAGGCGGCGCCGAACTCCACGGCCACGCCCACGCCCGGGCCCTGCTCGATCTGGTTGCCGTGCAGGCGCACGCCCAGGCCCGCCGCCACGCCCGCGGCGAGCACGCGGCGGGTCTGCTCGGCGTCGAAGGCGCCGGTGTCGCAGAACACGTCCACCCAGCCCGCGTGCTCCCGCACGGCCTCGAGCATCGGCCCGACGACGTCGTCGAGGTAGTCCTCCGCGTCCCGGCCCGGGGGCACGAGGTGGGCGCCGAGGAAGGTCACCTCGTCGACGAGGCCCTCCTCGCGCAGCCCGGCCAGCAGGCGCGCGTGGCGGGCCTCCTCCGCCACGGTGAGCCCGTAGCCGGTCTTGGTCTCGAGGTAGGTGGTGCCGCCGGCCACCGCGTCGGCCACCCGGCCGCGGACCAGCTCGGCCAGGCGGTCGTCCGAGGCGGCGCGGGTGGCGGAGGTGGTCACGCCGATGCCGCCGGCCGCGTAGGACTCCCCGGCCATGCGGGCCTCGAACTCGGCGGAGCGGTCCCCGTCGAACACGAGATGCGTGTGGGAGTCCACCCAGCCGGGCAGCACGGCACGGCCCCCCACGGACACCCGGTCGTCCGCGTCCGGGGCGTCCGCGGCGGCACCGATCCAGGCGATGCGCTCGTCCTCGACGACGACGGCCGCGTCCTGGAGCACCCGCCCTTCGGGGTCGACGGTGGTCAGCTCGGCGATGTCGGTGATGAGCGTGGAGCGCATGGGGGCCTCTCTCTGCGGGACGGACGGGACGGGACGGCGGGGCGGGGCCTCAGGTGAGCGCCGCGACCAGATGGGCGACCGGCGTGGCGAGCAGGATGGTGAGGGCCACACGCTCGGCCCAGATCACCACGAGCTTCCACAGCGGGATGGGGATGTCCGTGGCCAGGATGGCAGGCACCACCGCGGAGAAGAAGATGATCGCGGAGACGCAGACGACGCCGATCACGAACCGGGCGACGAGGTCCTCGTGACCGGCCGCCATCGTGGCCGGGATGAACATCTCGGCGATCGAGGTGGCGGAGGCCGAGGCCAGCAGGCCGGGATCGGAGTAGCCCAGCGCCCAGAACAGCGGGTAGAAGATCACGCCGATCCACTCGAACACGGGCGTGTAGGTGGCCAGGACCAGGGCGATCAGGCCCACGGACATGATGGAGGGCAGGATCTGGAGCACCATCACGAGGCCGTCCCGGAAGTTGACCCAGATGTTCTTCGGCAGGGACGGGGCCTCGGCGAGGGTCTGCTCGGCGGCGCGACGGGCCACCCGGAAGCGGTCCCGGGTGACGGCCAGCTCGGGCGAGTGGGTGACGCCCGGGTAGCACTCGTCCGGGATGCGGCTCAGCGGCGGGATGCGCACCGTGATGGCGGTGACCGCGAACGTCACCGCGAGGGTGCCGAAGAAGTACCAGAGCCAGATGTCCATCAGGCCCAGCGTCTTGGCCACGATCACCATGAAGGTCGCGGACACCGTGGAGAAGCCGACGGCGATGATCGCCGCCTCGCGGGCCGTGTAGCGGCCGCCGGTGTACATGCGGTTCGTCAGCAGCAGGCCCAGGGCGTAGGAGCCCACGAAGGAGGCGACGGCGTCGACGGCGGCGCGGCCGGGCACGCGCCAGATCGGCCGCATGGCCGGGCGCAGGTAGACGCCCACGAACTCCATGAGGCCGTAGCCGATCACGAGGGCCAGGAAGACGCCGCCGATGGGCACGATCAGGCCCACGGGCACCACGAGCTTGTCCATCAGGAACGGACCGATGCTCTTGTCCAGGATCCAGCTCGGGCCCACGCCGAACACGACCATCGCCGAGGCGACCAGGCCGAGCACGGCGAGGAACGCGAACACCGCCCGCGTGGTGCTGGTCCGCCAGCGACCCGAGGCGAACGGGTACACGGCGCCTGCGGCGATGATGGCCAGGCCCACCCAGCGGTCGGCCGGGCCGAGCAGCCCGCGCACCCAGGTCACCAGGTGGTCCAGCGGGATGGAGCTCGCCCCGTTGATCGTGATGGGCACGAAGAACATGACGATGCCGATCGCCGAGTAGACGATCATGCGCCAGCGCGCCGGCGGGCGGGGCGCGTCGGCCTCGATCGCGGCCATCGCGGTGGTGTCGGTGTGCAGCTCGTGGTCTGCGGGGCGGGACGAGTCCATCGTGGTGTCCTTTCGATCGCGAGCCGGACGAGCGGATGCCCGTCCGGCTCGCGGCGGTGAAGTCGTCGGACGGCGACGGCGCGGCGGCACCGTCGTCGTCCGACGACGTGACCGGGGTCAGTCCCGGATCGTGGCCTCCATGGGCACACGGACGCCGCGCTCCTTCGCCACCTCGGCGGCGCGGGAGTAGCCGGCGTCGACGTGGCGGATGACGCCCATGCCCGGGTCGTTGGTGAGCAGCGCCTCGAGCTTGGCCGCGGCCAGCTCGGTGCCGTCGGCCACGCCCACCTGGCCGGCGTGGATGGACCGGCCGATGCCGACGCCGCCGCCGTGGTGGATCGACACCCAGGTGGCACCCGAGGAGGTGGCGGTCAGCGCGTTCAGCAGCGGCCAGTCGGCGATCGCGTCGGAGCCGTCCAGCATGGACTCGGTCTCGCGGTACGGGGAGGCCACGGAGCCCGAGTCGAGGTGGTCGCGGCCGATCACGATCGGCGCCTTGACCTTGCCCTCGGCCACGAGCTGGTTGAAGAGCAGGCCGGCCTTGTGGCGCTCGCCGTAGCCCAGCCAGCAGATGCGGGCCGGCAGGCCCTCGAACTCCACGAACTCGGCGGCGCCGTCGAGCCAGCGGTGCAGGTGCTCGTTCTCGGGGAACAGCTCCTTCAGCGCCGCGTCGGTCACGCGGATGTCCTCCGGGTCGCCGGAGAGCGCGGCCCAGCGGAACGGGCCGAGGCCCTCGCAGAACAGCGGGCGGATGTAGGCCGGGACGAAGCCCGGGAACTCGAACGCGCGGGAGTAGCCGGCCTTGCGGGCCTCGTCGCGGATGGAGTTGCCGTAGTCGAACACCTCGGCGCCGATGTCCTGGAAGCCGACCATGGCCTCGACCTGGCGGGCCATGGACTCCTGGGCCTTCTTCGTGAAGGTGTCCGGGTCGGCCTCGGCCTCGGCGTGCCAGTCCTTCTCGTCGATCTCGATCGGCAGGTAGGACAGCGGGTCGTGCGCGGAGGTCTGGTCGGTGACGATGTCGATCTCGACGGTGCCGGCCTTCTGGCGCTCGAGCAGCTCGGGGAACACCTCGGCGGCGTTGCCCACGAGGCCCACGGAGACGGCCTCGCCGTCGCGCTTGGCCTGCATGACGCGCTCGACGGCCCTCTCGATGTCCGTCTCCACCTCGTCCAGGTAGCGCTTGCCCATGCGGCGGCGCAGGCGGTCCTCCGAGACGTCCACGATCAGGCAGACGCCGCCGTTGAGGGTGACGGCCAGCGGCTGGGCGCCGCCCATGCCGCCGCAGCCGCCGGTGAGGGTCAGGGTGCCCTTGAGGGAGCCGTCGTAGCGCTTGCGGCCGATCGCGGCGAAGGTCTCGTAGGTGCCCTGCAGGATGCCCTGGGTGGCGATGTAGATCCACGAGCCGGCGGTCATCTGGCCGTACATCATCAGGCCCTCGGCCTCGAGCTCGCGGAAGGTCTTCCAGTCGGCCCAGTCGCCCACCAGGTTGGAGTTGGCGATCAGCACGCGGGGGGCCCACACGTTGGTCTTGACGACGCCGACCGGCTTGCCGGACTGCACCAGGAGGGTCTCGTCCTCCTCGAGGTCCTTGAGCGTGGCGACGATGGCGTCGTAGGCCTCCCAGGAGCGGGCCGCGCGGCCGGTGCCGCCGTAGACGACGAGGTCCTCGGGACGCTCGGCGACCTCGGGGTCCAGGTTGTTCATGAGCATCCGCAGCGGGGCCTCGGTCTGCCAGGACTTGGCGGACAGCTCGGTGCCGCGCGGGGCGCGGATGGTGCGGGACGGGTCGTGCTGGGTGAAGCCCACGGCCATGGCAGTTCCTCTCGACGGGGTGCGTGCGCCGCCGGGACGAGTGGCCCCTGTGATTTCACGGCTCGGCATGCACTTTCCGAACATTGAAACAGTGACTCGGCTCACGCGCAAGCCCGATCCGTGTGTCCCGCACCCGTTACGCTCCCTGTCATGACCACCACCCCCACCGCCTCGACGCGCACCGTGGACCGGGCCCTGGACCTGCTCGCCGCCGTCACCGAGCAGCCCCGGCTGAGCCTGACCGAGGCCGCCCGTGCCACGGAGCTGCCGGCGTCCACGGCGCTGCGCCTGCTGCGCAGCCTCGAGGGATCCGGCTTCGTGGCCCGCGACGACGACGGCGCCTACCGCCCCGGCGTGCGCCTCATCCAGCTCGGGGCGCGGGCCTTCTCCCGGGACTCGCTCGTGCAGCTGGCCCGCGGGCCGATGGACCACGTCGTGGCCGCCACGGGCGAATCCGTCTACCTCTCGGTGACGACCCCTCCGGACTCCGCCGTCTACCTGGCGATCGTGGAGGGCACGCATTCGGTCCGCCACACGAACTGGGTCGGACGCACCGTCCCCCTGGCGGGCACGGCCGTGGGCGACGCCCTGCGCGGCAGCGTGGCCGCGGGGGACTACACGCTGCGCACCCGTTCCGTCGAGAAGGACGTCACCTCGCTGTCCGCCCCCATCAGCGTGGCGGGCACGGTGGTCGGTGCACTCAGCACGCTCGTGCCGGCCTACCGCTGCACGGACGAGCTGGCGGACCGGTGCGGGGCGGCCCTCGTCGCCGCCACCCACGAGCTGGCGCACCTGCTCGGGGCGGCCGACACTCCCAGGGAACGCCCAGCCGACTCCCCTGGAAAGCCCAAGGCGAGTTCGTAGGCTGAAGCCACCTCATCGAAGGTGCGAGTGATGACGGAGAAGGCCCCGGGCCCGGCGAGAGCCGGAACCGGGGCCTTTCTCTGCGGCCGGCGCCCGAGGCGCCGGTTGCGGGGATCAGCGGCGGGAGGAGACGACGCCCGCCCAGAGGCCGCCGAGCAGGCCCGCCACCGGCAGCATCCAGAACAGGTGCAGGCCCGCCCCGTAGAGGACGGTGTTGGAGAACACCGCGAACAGGCCCACGGCACCGAGGAAGCCGCCGACCACGCCACCGACCACGTAGCGCACGACGGAGCGGGCAGCCCCGCCCATCAGCAGCACGACCAGGTAGCCGGCCGCGCCCGCCAGGGCGCCGCCCACCAGGCCGAACATGAACGACTGCACCAGCACGACCCAGCCGTGGCCGGTCTCGCCCAGCGCCACGGAGCCGTTCGGATCACCCAGGTCGCCGGTGAGCACGCGCACGACGTTGCCGATGATCACGACGAGCACCGAGACGAGGATGACGCGGTTGGTGAAGCCCCAGCCCTCCACCGGGCCCAGCGGCTCGAGCACCTCCTCCTCCACCACGGCGTGGCGCACGGGGCGGGCCGGGGCGGTGTGGGCGTTCGCGGCGTGGGGCTGGACGGCGTGGCTGCCGTCGGCGTTGATGGTCATCTCTGATCTCCCGTCCCGCCCCGGGCGGGGCGCGTTCCGAGCGCCGGGGCGCCCGTCTGGTTGCACGTCTGACGTGATTTTAGGCTTTTCCCAGCCCGAGGGGGTAATGGTGACCCGTCCGCCGGGCGGGGGGCGGCTCAGAGGACGTCGGTGCGGCGGTTGGCGAGCGAGGGGAGGAACTCCCGGACCTCGTCGATCCGCTCGCGGGTGACCTCCGCGGTCACCACGGCCTCCCGCTCGTCGGCGAGCTCGGCGACGGGCAGCGCCAGCGGGTCCACGATCATCGAGTGGCCCACGGTGCCGTCCGAGCACGTGTCGGCCGCGGCCACCCACACCGTGTTCTCCACCGCGCGGGCCTTGAGCAGGGTGCGCCAGTGGTCCACCTTGTGCTCGCCGGAGAACCACGCCGCGGGGATCACGAGCACGTCCGCGCCCTCCACCGCCAGACGCCGGGACAGCTCGGGGAAGCGCAGGTCGTAGCAGGTGAGCAGGCCCAGGCGGAGCCCGCCGAGCTCGATCGCCGCGACGCCGCCGTCGCCGGGGGTGATCCGGTCCGACTCGCGGTGCGCGAACGCGTCGTAGAGGTGGAGCTTGCGGTACGCGCCCAGCCGGGCGCCGTCCGCGCCCACCGCCAGCAGCGTGTTGTAGGGACGCCGGTCCGGTCCCGGCTCGTAGCCGCCCGCGACGACGGCGATCCCGTGCTCACGCGCCAGCGCCGCCAGGCCCGCGGCGAACGGCTCCCAGGCCGCGGCGACGGCGTCGGGGAACTCCTCCCCCACCTCGCGGGCCCCGAGCATGGCCTCCTCGGGCAGCACCAGGAGGTCCGCCCCCTCGCCCGCGGCGCGGGCGGCGAGGCGGGCCATCACGGCCAGGTTCGCCTCGACGTCGCCCACGGGTCCGAACTGTCCGACGCTGATCCTCATGCCCCCAGGGTAGCCAGGCCCCTGCCGGTGGCCGTCATCCCTGGTCAGCGCCGCGGCCAGCCGCCACGCTGGGGACCGGGCACGACGTCGGCCCGCATCGGCCGCCGTCGTCGTCCGCCCCCGATCCGCGCGGCACCGCGCGGCACGTCGACACCACAGGAGCAGACGCGATGACCACCCAGCAGCCCGACATCCCCGGCACGCCGGGGCCGATCACCCCCGACCTCGAGGAGCACACCGCCCTCACCCACCCGGACCAGCCCGTGGCCGTCCCGGCCCCGGACCAGCGCGGTCCGGCACAGGTCTCCCCCACCGGCCAGGACACCGGCGCCGACCCCGCGACCGCCGCGCAGGGCTGCCCGTACCTGACCACCGCGCACGGTGTGCGCCTGCAGGACTCGGACCACTCGCTCAAGGCCGGCCGCCGCGGCCCCACCCTGCTGCAGGACCACCACCTGCGGGAGAAGCTCAGCCACTTCGACCACGAGCGCATCCCCGAGCGCGTGGTCCACGCCCGCGGCGCCGGCGCCCACGGCGTGTTCCGCGGCTACGGCACCGCCGCGAAGATCAGCCGGGCCGGACTCTTCGCCAAGGACAAGGAGACGGAGGTGTTCGTCCGCTTCTCCACCGTGGCCGGCTCCCGCGGCTCCATGGACCTGGCCCGCGACACCCGCGGCTTCGCCACCAAGTTCTACACGGACGAGGGCACGTGGGACCTGGTGGGCAACAACATCCCCGTGTTCTTCGTGCAGGACGCCATCAAGTTCCCGGACGTGGTGCACTCGGTGAAGCCGCACCCGGACCGCGAGATCCCGCAGGCGCAGTCCGCGCACGACACGTTCTGGGACTTCGTGTCCCTGCACACCGAGGCCCAGCACCACACCCTGTGGAACATGTCCGACCGCGGCATCCCGCGCTCCTACCGCATGATGGAGGGCTTCGGCGTCCACACCTACCGCCTGATCGCGGCGGACGGCTCCACCGTGCTGGTCAAGTTCCACTGGAAGCCGATGCTCGGCGTGCACTCCGTGACCTGGGAGGAGGCGCTGCTCACCAACGGCATGGACCCGGACTTCCACCGGCGTGACCTCGCCGACGCGATCGAGGCCGGCGCCTTCCCCGAGTGGGAGCTCGGCGTGCAGGTGTTCGAGGACAACGAGGAGCAGATGTTCGAGGGCATCGACCTGCTCGACCCCACGAAGCTGGTCCCGGAGGAGCTCGCCCCCGTGCAGCCCCTCGGCCGCATGACGCTGAACGCCAACCCGTCCAACTACTTCGCGGAGACGGAGCAGGTGGCCTTCAACCCGGCCAACCTCGTGCCCGGCATCGACGTCACCAACGACCCGCTCCTGCAGGGCCGCCTCTTCTCCTACCTGGACACGCAGCTCACCCGCCTCGGCGGGCCGAACTGGAACCAGCTGCCGATCAACCGCCCGCACGCCCCGGTCAACGACATGCTGCGTGACGGCTTCCACCAGAGCGCCGTGCATCGCGGCGTGGCGCCGTACCGGCCCAACTCGCTCGACGGCGGCCTGCCGTACGAGACCCCCGCGGACGACCACGCGTTCATCGAGCACCCGGAGCCGCTGCCGGCGTCGGTGAAGGAGCGCGCGCACGCCGCCTCCTTCGACGACCACTTCTCGCAGGCGCGCCTGTTCTTCCTCTCCCTCTCCGAGGTGGAGCGCGAGCACGTGGCGCAGGCGTACACGTTCGAGCTGGGCAAGTGCTACGAGCAGACCATCCGCGAGCGCCAGCTGGCCCACCTCGCCGCGATCGACACGCGACTGGCCCAGCAGGTCGCGGACGGCCTGGGCATCCCCGTTCCCGCGCCGACCGAGACCCCGGCCGACGTGCAGCCCTCCCCCGTGCTGTCCCAGATCGGCGGCGCGTGGCCGCTCGACGGCCGTCAGGTCGGCGTCGTGGTGGGCGAGTCCGTGGACGAGAAGGAGCTGGACGCCCTCGTGCAGGGCATCCACGGTGCGGGCATGGTCCCGCTGGTCATCGCACCGAAGGGCGGCCCCGTGGCCGGGGAGATCGTGGCCCAGCGGACCTACCTGACCGCCGCGTCCATCGAGCTGGATGCCGTGGTCGTGGCCTCGCCGGCGGCCCCCGCCGCAGACGCCGCCCCCGGCCTGGACCAGAAGGCCGGCGCCGCCGACTCCGAGGCGGTGGACCCGCGCGTCGTCAAGGTGCTGCAGGAGATGTGGCGCCACTCGAAGGCGATCCTCGCCCTCGAGCCGGCGGAGGCCGTCCTCGCGGCCGCCCAGGTGTCCGGCAAGGGCGTCGAGTCCGCGGCGGACGGCGCCTCCGCCGTAGCGGCGCTGAAGCAGCTCCTGCCCGCGCACCGCGTGTGGGACCGTTTCCCGACGACGGGCCGCCTGGCCGACTGACCGGCGGACCCCCAGGCGCTTTCGAACGTGAGATAGGGCCTATCTCACGTTCGAAAGCGCCCATTCGCCCTCTTTCACGTTCGAAAGTGCAGGCCAGGGCGGGCCCGGGACGGGGCGGCGGGCCGGGTCAGTCCTCGATGAGGTCGCGGACCTGGACCACCTGGTCGCGGCCCGGGCCCACGCCGATCGCGGAGATCCGGCACCCGGAGAGCTTCTCGAGGGCCTCCACGTAGCGCTGGGCGTTCAGCGGCAGATCCGTGAACGCGCGGGCGCCCGAGATGTCCTCGGCCCACCCGTCGAAGTGCTCGTAGACCGGCTTCGCGTGGTGGAACTCGGTCTGGGTCATGGGCATGCGGTCGTGGCGCACGCCGTCCACCTCGTAGGCCACGCACACCGGGATCTTCTCGATGCCGGTGAGCACGTCCAGCTTGGTGAGGAAGTAGTCCGTGAAGCCGTTGATCCGCGCGGCGTAGTGGGCCATGACGGCGTCGTACCAGCCGGTGCGCCGCGGGCGGCCGGTGTTCACGCCGAACTCGCCGCCGGTGGTGCGCAGCTGCTCGCCCATCTCGTCGAAGAGCTCCGTGGGGAACGGGCCGGCGCCGACGCGCGTGGTGTAGGCCTTCACGATGCCGATGGTCCGGGAGAAGCGGGTGGGGCCGATGCCCGCGCCCACGGCCGCGCCGCCGGCGGTCGGGTTGGACGAGGTCACGAACGGGTAGGTGCCGTGGTCCACGTCCAGGTAGGTGGCCTGGCCGCCCTCCATGAGCACCACCTTGCCCTCGTCCAGGGCGTCGTTGAGCAGGTTCACGGAGTCCACGACCATGGGGCGCAGGCGGTCCGCGTAGCCCAGGAAGTACTCGGCGATCTCGTCCACGGTGACGGCGCGGCGGTTGTAGAGCTTCACCAGCAGCTCGTTCTTCTGCCGCAGGGCGCCCTCGATCTTCTGGCGCAGGATCGACTCGTCGAAGATGTCCTGCACGCGGATGCCCAGGCGGGCCACCTTGTCCATGTAGGTGGGGCCGATGCCGCGGCCGGTGGTGCCGATCGCGCGCTTGCCCAGGAACCGCTCGGTCACCTTGTCCATGGTCTGGTGGTACGGCGCCACGAGGTGGGCGTTGGCGGAGATCTTCAGGTGCTCGCACGAGTGGCCGCGGGACTCGAGCCCGTCGATCTCCTCGAACAGCGCCTCCAGGTTCACCACCACGCCGTTGCCGATCACCGGCACCGCGTTGGGCGAGAGGATGCCGGCGGGCAGCAGCTTGAGCTCGAACTTCTCCCCGTTGACGACGACGGTGTGCCCGGCGTTGTTGCCGCCGTTCGGCTTGACGACGTAGTCCACTCGCCCGCCCAGCAGGTCGGTGGCCTTGCCCTTGCCCTCGTCGCCCCACTGGGCTCCGACGATCGCGATCGCTGGCATCTGCATCTCTCCTCAGGGCCGTGGGTCGTCCCGGACCGGCCCGTACATGGAAAACGCCCCCTTGCGGTGCGCACGGAGGCCGTACCCCCGAATCCTACCAGCGTGACGGATGCCACCCTCTGGCTACGCTGGCGCCATGAGCACCGCAGCGCCCGGCACCCAGCACTCGGAGTTCGCCTCCCCGGCCCCCGCCCGCAAGGGCCCCAGCGTGGGCACGTGGCGACCCTGGGCCGTGCTGCCATGGGCGCTGGCCCTCCTCGCCCTGCCCCTGATCGCGCTCGCCCTGCGCTCCGACTTCGGCGCGAACGGCTGGATGACGGTCATCTACATGGTCTTCGGGGCTCTGCCCCACGAACTCGTCCTCATGGTCCTGGTGGGGAGCCTGTTCCTCCTGCCTCGCGTGAACCCGCAGGATGAGCAGCGGGGCGGCCTCCGGCTGGGGCGCCTGCTGCACACGCTGCTGGGCGTCTCCTGGGGGTCCTTCGCGCTGGCCGCGATCATCTTCCCCGACGGCGGCGACCACCCGGAATCCGGCGCCACGACCCCGGTGCTCATGGGCCTGCTCGGCACGAGCACCGCGATGGACGTCGGCATCGTGGGCGGCCTCGCCCTCGTGGCCGTCAGTGCGCTCACCGGTCTCGCGGTGATCGTGGTGTGCGTGGTGCGGCGGATCCGCGCCGTTCGCTGAGCACGCTCCCGACGACGGCGGTCAGTGAGTTCCCGTTCCTCATCGTGAACCAGGCCCGCGTGATCGACTACTTCGCCGAGTACGCCGAGCGCGGCCCGCAGGGGCAGGAGCGCACGGTGCGCGCCAAGTACGTGGTGGGCTGCGACGGATCGCGCAGCCGGGTCCGCGACTGCACGGGCATCGAGGTCGTGCGCGACCCCTCGGCCCATGCCTGGTCCGTCATGGACGTCCTGCTCGAGACCGACTTCCCGGACAACCGCCAGAAGTGCGGCATCCAGTCGGACAAGGACGGCACGATCCTGCTGATCCCCCGCGAGGGCGGCTTCCTCGCGCGCTTCTACGTGTCCCTGGGCAGCATCGACGACGCCCCCCGGCCGAGGTCGGGCGGCGGAATCCGCGCGTGTTCATCGCCGGCGACGCCTGCCACACCCACTCCGCCAAGGCCGGCCAGGGCATGAACGTATCCATGCAGGACGGCTGGAACCTGGCCTGGAAGCTCGGCCAGGTCCTCGAGGGCCGCAGCGACGCCTCGCTGCTGGCCACCTACTCCGAGGAGCGGCAGCAGATCGCGGAGAACCTCATCGAGTTCGACAAGGCCTGGGAGGGGATGATGTCCAAGCGCCCCGACGAGCTCGAGGACCCCCAGGCCGTCGGCCGCTTCTACAAGGACAACGCGGAGTTCCCCAACGGCTTCGCCACGCAGTACCCGGCGTCGTCCGTCACGGGCGAGGACACGCATCAGGCGCTGGCCGCCGGGGTCCCGATCGGCAAGCGGTTCGAGTCGGCCGCGGTGCGCCGCGTGGCGGACACGTCCCCGCGCCAGCTGGGGCACCTGTTCGAGGCGGACGGCCGGTGGCGGCTCTACGCCTTCGCGGACGAGGACCGGACCGCGGTGGGGGAGCTGGCGGACTGGCTCGCGGACTCCCCCGACTCCCCGGTGCGCCGCTTCACCCCCGAGAGCGCGGACCTCAACTCCGTGTTCGACGCGAAGGTGGTCTACCAGCAGCCCTACCAGGAGGTGGAGCTGGCCGACGTGCCGGCGCTGTTCCTGCCCAAGATGGGCCCGTACCAGCTCACGGACAAGGAGGTGGTGTTCGCGGCGGACCTGGCCGACGACATCTTCGAGGCGCGCGGCATCGACCGCGGCGGCGCGCTGATCATCCAGCGCCCGGACATGTACGTGGCGCACGTGCTGCCGCTGAGCGCGCGCGAGGAGATCACGGCGTTCTTCGAGCAGAACATGGTCAGCGCCTCGGTCTGAGCCGCGCCGGCTCGGCCTGACCGAGCACCCGCCGGACACCGCGCCGGCCGCCCCGTCGATCCGGGGCGGCCGGCGCGGTGCCGTCTGTCCTCCTGTCCGTCCGTCCGGGGGTTCAGGCGCGGGTGCGGCGGGCCCGGCGGGCGGCGGCCCGCTCGACGGCGTCCAGGTAGGCGAGGCCCTTCGCGCAGCAGCCGCCGAGGCAGCAGTCCTCGTCGAGGTCGAAGTCGGCGGGGTCCACCTCGTCGATCGGCCCGTCGTCCCCGGCGCGGTGCTCGGCGCTGATGCGGTCGGCGATGGCGCGCCAGGAAGGGACGCCGGCGCGTCCGTCCGCGGCGTCCTGCTCGTCGGTCATGACGGTCCTCCTGCGCGGGGCGCGGCCGGGGCGGTGTCGGGCGGCCCCACGCTAGCCGATCCTGCGGCCGGCTCCGGAGTCGGCCGGCTCTCCCGATGCACGCGTTTTGACGCGCGATCTTGAAACAGTTATCAACTCGGAGGACTTGCCCGAATCAAAAACTTTGTCCCCAAACATTCACACAACTTAACTGGGTCAGACTACGCGGAGGGAGGGCCGGGGCCCCGGCTCCGGGGCCGCCGAAGAGCCGCCCACGCTCGCCACAGGCGTCACCGCATGACCGAACGTTAGTTCGTGTATTTCCTGGGGACATACGCCGAGTGCCTGAGCAATCTCCTCGGTGCCAAGGCCCAGCCTCTGACGAGCCAAAGAAAGGGTCAGACCAAAAACTCGGGATGTCTCACGGTGGATACCACCTGGCTCGCTCGACCTATAACCACGCCGAGTCAGGTCTATGCACATTTGCCGATGCGCCCACTCAGAGAGCAATCCATTGCGAAACAGTGCGTAAGCCATGGCCATCGCGGAAACGCCAAATGACACCTTGGCCTTGAGAACCGCCTCCGTGGAGGGCTGTCGCGGCATTGCTCCACGCAAAACTTCACCCGGGAGAAGGAATTCCGAGGCGAAGGCATCGGCCTCTCGCTCTGCATCTCTCTCGACGCTGTCCCCGTTACCCAGGCCAGAGTGCAAGACCAAATGCCCGATCTCATGGGCAAGATCGAATCGAGAACGCTCGGCCGTCTTCCGCTGAGACAGGAAGATGTAAGGAACTCCCTTCTCCCACACACTGAAGGCGTCAACTTCATCTGTGGTTCCGGGTAAACTCATTACACGAAGGCCTCGCGACTCGGCCAACTGGATTAGGTTGGGCAACGGCCCAGCCCCCACCTTCCAGTGGGCCCGCAGCTGACGAGCGGCGATCGCTGGCCCCATGCCGACCAGATCTGGGAGGTCAACCTCGGGCAACTTGAAATGCTCGGCAATGAGCGAATAAAACTCCACACCTGTTCGCCCCGCTTCAGACGCAGCATGCCGAACGGCAGCGCTGGTTCGCCGACGCGCACGGAAGAAGACTCGATCTTCTTCAAGGGGAGAAGTTGCGGGCATAGAGAAAAATGTGGGATCAACGTTCAACACGTCAGCAAGGGTTGCAGCAAGTGCATCAGGCGCGCCCCGCGTCTCATAGTTGGAGATTGTCCGCGGGGTTGCCCCGATCAGATCCGCTAAGCGCTTCTTCGAAATCCCTGCCCGCCGCCTCGCCCGTACGATTCGTGAGGGCTCGAGGCTCATGACGTCTGACTAATTCCGAAGTAGACGTCATCCTCTGCGATCACGTCAAAGTCGCTGAGGTCGAACTGGTCCAGGGAAATCTCCGGAAGGAGTATCCGTTCCTTCCAGGCAACGACGTCACCCCTGTCCATGCGGGAGGGGAGAGACAGCTCCGCCCGGATGACAGGCTCCGCGCGCGACCATCGATACAGCAACACCCAGGTCCTGATGTCATCAGTCGCAGGCGTAGCGCCCCACTTGAAGAGCTCCAGCTGGCCGTTCACTTCCACCGCTCGATGAGTGGCAGGTCCCCGCCGTCGCGCGAGCCCAGGCGCGAAGTCCAGAGAACGCCCAGTGCTGTCGTTCCCTCCCATGATGACCAGGGCGTGTTCTCCGTCGGGAGATACGACGCGAGGAACGTTGAGGCGGTCGTCGTTGATCCATCCCCTCGCCGTCAGGGAACTGCGCAAAGCCCCGACGCTGTCTGCCCAGAGGATGTAGCCCCGCGCTGTGACCGGATGATGCGGGGAGACGTTCCGAGCCCCCTGGACGCCACTCATCAGAGAATCGCTGAGGACCTCGACATCCAGACCCAGGGCCGCCAGCCTCTCGGCGGCAGGGACAGAGGGCTGAATTGAGCTGAAAGACTTCGCGCCTGCCACCATGGTTGGCTCCTTCCGACCCCCTCATCCTACTGCACAAAACCGGAAAAGTGACTACCGTCGGGTGCATCGCTCCCGATCAGCGGAACAGTGAATCACCGACGCACGCACACTCATGCATTCGCAGCCGCTCCTGTGCCAGCCCCTCTGCGACGAAGGACGGGCTTGCTTGGCGTTGCCGCCGCACCATTCTTGCTGTTGTCGTGGGTTCCGACGCAACCCCCGCCGCAGCAGCCCGCCGGGGCGCCGTCGTCGGCCGCGGCCTGCTGCGCACGCTCCTCGGCGCCGAGCACGGTGAAGCCGGCATCGGCGATCATCTGCAGATCCGCCTCGGCGTCCTGGCCCTCGGAGGTGAGGTAGTCGCCGAGGAAGATCGAGTTGGCCACCTGCAGGCCGACCGGCTGCAGGGAACGCAGGTGCATCTCGCGGCCGCCGGCGATGCGCAGCTCCTTGTCCGGGCAGGCCAGGCGGACCATGGCGAGGATGCGGAGGCACTCGAGCGGCGTGAGCTGCTGGTGGCCCTGCAGCGGGGTGCCGTCGAAGGGCATGAGGAAGTTGACGGGGATGGAGTCGGAGTCCAGGTCGCGGAGCGCGAGGACGGCCTCGACGAGCTGCTCGTGCGTCTCCCCCATGCCCGCGATCAGGCCGCTGCAGGAGGACAGGCCGGCGGCGCCGGCACGCTGCACGGTGTCCACGCGCTGCTCGTAGGTGTGGGAGGTGCAGATGGACTCGTAGTGGGACTCGGCCGTGTTGAGGTTGTGGTTGTAGGCGTCGACGCCGGCGTCCTTGAGCTTCTCGGCCTGACCGTCCTTGAGGAAGCCGAGGCACGCGCACACCTCGACGTCCGGGTGCTGGGCCTTGAGGTCGCCGACCATGCCGGCCACGCGGTCGACGTCGCGGTCCGTGGGACCGGTGCCGGAGGCCACCATACACACGCGCGAGGCGCCGCCGGCGATGCCCAGGCCCGCTTGGCGGACGGCCTCCTCCGGCTTGAGCCACGTGTAGCGCAGGATCTCGGCCTCGGTGCCGAGCCGCTGGGAGCAGTAGGTGCAGTTCTCCGGGCAGAGGCCGGTCTTGAGGCTGACCAGGTAGTTGACCTTGACCGTGCGGCCGAAGTGCTTCTCGCGCAGGCGCGAGGCCGCCGCGACGATGCGGAACGTGTCCGCGTCCGGGGCGTCCAGCACAGCGACGGCCTCGTCAGCGGTGAGGCGGTGGCCCGCCTCGATGCGGTCCACGAGGGCCTCGGGGTCGAGGGCGTCTGCGGGGCGGGGGTCGACGGCGGCGGCGTCCTGGGTGGCGGTCATGCGGGCCTCTCCGGTGGGCGGGGCTCGGCCCCGGGCGGGTCTGACCCGAGGGACTCTAACAGTGTTCATTGAACAGTGTTCAGGAGCGGGGGGCCATGACCCCGACGTCAGCGCCTGCGCCGGTCCAGAGGGACCGGCTCGGGCCGGGGCTGCTCCTCGAGCGTCGTCGTCGCCGCGAGGATGCCGTGGGCGGCGGCAGCGAGCGTCGCGCCGAGCACACCGGCCCCGACCGCCCGGACGCCGGCGTCGTCGATCACGTTCAGCACCAGCCCCGGAATGACCGCGGCCCCCATCAGCAGCATCACCCACGCGGTGGAGCCGGCTCCGGCGTAGAACACGTTGCGGCGAGCCCGCTCCGCCTCGACCCGGTGATGCACCCCTCGCAAGGCGAGCATCGCCCCGAGGGCCGTGGAGGCCACCAGCGTCAAACCCCACCCCAGTCCCAGATCCTGCCGCAGTCCCGCGAACACACCGGCCGAACCCACCAGGGCAGACGCCACACCGATGCGCCACCGCCACTCACGCTCATTCCCCACCCGGCTCACAGCCCCATGCTGGCACACGGCCCTCGGAGGCGGAGCGGCAGATCATGCGGTCCCGGCCGGCGGGATCACTCCTGCGTAAGGGGCGAATGGAACTCCGAGGCGAGCATCGCGTAGGTGGCGCCATCCACCCAGCCGCGCGTGAGATGCAGAGACTCCTCCTTGAACGTGCCCTCGTGACGCATCCCCACCTTCTCCATGATGCGCAGGCTCGGGGCGTTGTCCGCGAAGGCATGAGCCTCCACGCGTCGCACACCCAGATCGTTGAACGCGAAGCCCAGCAGGGCTCGAGCAAGCTCCGTGCCATAGCCCTGCCCCGCCTGGCGCGGATCGATCGTCCAGCCGATCTCGGCCTGGGCGTCCCGGGCTTCCTCCCGCGGGCCGCCCTGACTCCACGCGTCCTGCACCGCGACCTTCCCGACACCGACGATGACGTCTCCGGCCCGCACGGTGAGGCGGTCCCCCGCCCCGAGGTAGGACTCGCGCAGCGCGTTCTCACTCTCCGGGCGGCCGGAGGTCCACGACCACACCTGCTCGAGACGGCAGAAGCTCCACACGGCGGGTGCATCGAGACCCCGGAACGGGGTGAGGGTCAGCCGGCGGGCTCGCAGCGGGAAGCAGACGCCTCGACTCGCGGCGAGCTCCAGGAGAGGGGTGGCCATGACAGACAGGGTACGAACAAAAGTCCTCGAGTCAGCCCCCGGACAGACCAGTGCCCACACCCTGCGTCGATGTCAGATCCACGCGGCCTCTCAGGGCCCGTTGACCTCGGGCAGATCCCGCCACGGAGTCCCGCACCTGCACCGGTAGATGATCGCTTCGACCATCGTGCGGGCATCCGAGAAGGGCCGGCCCTGCCGGCCCGTGCGATCTGGAGCAGCGGGGCGATCAGCTCCGATCGGGCGTCGAAGACGACCTGGAACCGGGACATGGCTCCCCGGATCTCAGCGGGTCCCTGGAGCCATTCTCAGACACGCCCTAGGCCATCTCCAGCGCCGAGGCCCGCCTCACATCCGAGGAGGTCCTCCACGCTCAGGTGACGCGGCTCAGACACGATGCAACAGTCGATCGAGGGCCTCCCGCCCGGCGGCCCGCTCACGGACGTCGTCGGAGTCCATGAGGTCCAGCGCCACGACTGTTTCAGTGCGAAGCAGGGCGGAGGGATCCACGGGGGCAGGTATGTGTCGGATCACCACTTCCCCCGCCGCCGAGGCGTCGAGGCGGAGCCGCGACTGGAGAGCCTCCAGGTCGCCGAGCAGATAGCCCTCCTCCCGCTGGTTCCCTTCGACAGCGGCGAGCCCGAAGCGGCGGGCGAGATCCGACTGATCCAGGGCGGACACCCCCGAGGGCACGAGAACGTCGGCGAGCTTGGCTCGGGCTCGAGGCGAGGCGTGGAACCGGTGGGGCCGGGCCCTGTTCTCAGCCAGTCGGTGCATCTCGGCAGCGGTGAGCGTTCGCAGCCGGGAGCGCAGACGGGAGATCCGCGGCTGGTCGAGGAAGGCCCGTCCGTTTCCTCCGGCAAGGAGGTCGACGGCGGCCCAGGCGGTCCGCGGAGCCCAGGTGCGGCCGATACCCGGCGCCCTGCGGGCACGACGGGCCAGGGCACGCTCATCGATGAACCAGGATTCTCCGAGGCGGCGGGCCGGCACATCACCGTCCTCGACGAGGCGCCGCACATAGCGGTCGGAGACCTTGAGGCGCTCGGCGGCCTCCCCCACCGTCAGAAGAGTCATGCAAGAAGAGTACCGGAGCCGGACCTGTTCATGCATGCCCGGGGAGCCCTGACTTTGAGACCCTGTCATGCCATGCACCGAGAGCGCGTGGCCCTCTCACCAGAGCCGTACTCCACCAGAGCGGAGACGGAAGGGCCATCGACAGCAGCGCCTGGAAGGGGGCAACACACCCTGGGGCGATCCCTTCGGCCTGACGCTCCTTGATCCTTCGACGCTCGAACTCAGCGAATGCGGCCTTGATGCCGAGCATGAGTCCGGCTACGGGGGAAGTGCCGGGCCTGGGCACCGTGATCCCACTCGGTCGAGACCCGTACGGTGCATCCCTTGTCGGTGAGCTCGTCCACGCTCGCGTACAGATTCCGGGTGACCCGGCCGAGCCGGGCCACGACGTCGTCGACCGCTGGGGAATCGACCGCCGACGCACTCTCGTCGTCTAGCGCCCGGCCAGAGACGTGGCCCAGGCCCTGCCCACGACGATCGAGCGCCTAGAGTGATCCACATCACTCTCGCCGTGGCCTCTCACCCTGAACAGGAGCCTCATGTCCGCCACGTCCACACGTCCGCCCACACCCGGACCCTCGGGCCGTACCGCCCGCGAGGGCACGTTCTTCAGCCGCGCCATGCGCCCGCTGAACACGACGATGGAGCGGTTCATCCCGTCCTCGCTCGTGTTCACCATCGTGCTCACGTTCGCGGTGGCAGCCCTGTGCCTGCTGCTCACTCCGGCCGGGCCGGCCGACGTCGTCGTGGGCTGGGGTGACGGTCTGTCCGGACTGCTGGCGTTCATCACGCAGATGGCGCTCGTGCTCATGCTCGGACACATCCTGGCGAACACCGGCCCGGTGCGCCGTCTGCTCGCCAGGCTCGCCAGCATTCCCCGCACGCCCCTGGCCGCCTACATCTTCGTGTTCGTGGTGGCGGCGGCGGCCTCCCTCATCACGTGGGGCCTGGGCCTGGTGGTCGGTGCGCTGCTGGCCAAGGAGGTCGCGGCGCAGGCCCGTGAGCGCGGGCTGGTCCTGCACTTCCCGATGCTGGTGGCCGCCGGGTTCTCCGGGTTCGTGGTGTGGCACATGGGGTACTCGGGCTCCGGCCCGCTGACGGCCGCCACCCCCGGTTCGTTCCTCACGGAGAGCCTGGACGGCCGGACGGTCCCGGTCTCGGAGACCACCTTCTCCTGGTGGAACATCACCGCCGCCGTGGTGACCGTGCTCGTCGTGGCCCTGGCCCTGTTCCTCGTCGCCCCGCGCGCCGGGGACCGGATCGTGGAGCTGGAGATCGACGCGCGGGACCAGGACGCCGTGCCCGCACCGGAGATCGAGACGCCGGCGGACCGCCTCGACGCCTCCCGTGTCCCCACGCTCCTCGTGGGCGCCATGCTCGTGGTCTATCTGGTGATGCACTTCGTCGGCGGCGGCACCCTCACCCTGGACATCGTCAACTGGTCCTTCCTCGCGCTGATCCTGCTGCTGGTGCGCAGCCCGCACGAGCTGATCGGCCTCACCCAGTCGGCCGCGTCCAACGTGGGCGAGATCCTGCTGCAGTTCCCCCTCTACGCGGGCATCCTCGGCATGATGACGACCACCGGCCTGGTGGCGGTGCTCTCGGACGCCTTCGTGGCGATCTCGAACCCGGTGACGTTCGGCCTGCTGGCATTTCTGGCCGCGGGCCTCGTGAACTTCTTCGTCCCCTCCGGCGGCGGACAGTTCGCCGTGCAGGGCCCGATCATGCTCCAGGCCGGCGACGCGCTCGGCGTGGACCCGGCCATCACCATCATGGCCGTCTCCTACGGCGACCAGTGGACCAACATGATCCAGCCGTTCTGGGCAATCCCCCTTCTGGCGATCGCCGGGCTGAAGATGCGCGACATCCTGGGGTACACCACGGTCGTGCTGCTCGCGTCGGGGCTCGTCTTCGGCGGCACGCTCCTGCTCGTCTCGCTCTGACCCGATCGGCCGATGCCGGACGTGGCAGGACAGACGAAGGGCCCCGGGATCACCGGGGCCCTTCGCCTGTCATCACTCGCACCTTCATCACTCGCACCTCGATGAAGTGGTTCCACCGTACGAACCGAGCATGGGCGCAGCCGTCACGCAGCCTGGCAGTTGCCTGGCAATGGCCGCCTCAGCCCAGGGCACCGCCGGACTCCGCCAGGTAGCACGTGCCGCACAGGGACTCGTAGGTCACCTGGACACCGTCGATCGCCACCTGGTCCCCCTCGAACACGAAGTGCTCGGCGCCCGTGGCCGGGTCAACGACCTTGCGCGTGTTGAACACCGCCTTCCGGCCGCACCGGCAGATGGTCTTCAGCTCCTCGAGGGAGTGCGCCAGCTCCAGCAGCCGCGCGGAGCCCGGGAAGGAGCGGGTGCGGAAGTCGGTGCGCAGTCCGTAGGCGATCACGGGGACGCCGTCGAGCACGGCGATGCGCAGCAGGTCGTCCACCTGCGCCGGCTCGAGGAACTGTGCCTCGTCCACGAGCAGACACGCCACGGGCGGGGCCTCCACGTGCCCCACGAGGGCGTCCGGGTCGTCACCGGTGGCGTGCCGGCGGAACAGCTCCCGCACGTCCGCGCCCGCCGGGACGAGGAAGTCCACGGCGCGGGTCACACCGAGGCGGGAGACGACGTCGCCCTCCCCCTTCACGTCCACCTCCGGCTTGGCCAGCAGCACCCGCTGGCCGCGCTCCTCGTAGTTGAAGGCGGCCTGCAGCAGGCCCGTGGACTTGCCGGAGTTCATGGCCCCGTAGCGGAAGTAGAGCTTGGCCACGGCCCCGCTCAGCCCCGGGCGCGGCCCTGGCCGGCCTCGATCTGCTCTGCGGCCGTGGGGTCCGAGTCCCGCAGGAAGGTGCGGATGCGCTCGACCTCCTCGGACTCCCCGATCCCGGCGGCCGCGCGGCCCAGCGCGTACAGGGCGCGCAGGAAGCCGCGGTTGGGCTCGTGGGCGTACGGCACCGGGCCGGCGCCGCGCCACCCCGCCCGGCGCAGCGCGTCCAGACCCCGGTGGTAGCCGACGCGGGCGTACGCATAGGAGTCCACGGTCCGGCCCTCGGCCCACGCGTCCTCCGCCATGAGCGCCCACACCAGGGAGGACTCGGGCGCCACCGGCACGATGTCCTCGGGCAGGTCACCTGCCTCGAGCCGGGCCAGCACCTCCGGCTCCTCCGGCAGGCGCGTGGCCGGCGGCTCCATCAGGTTCTTGCCGATCAGGGACTCGGACATGGGATGCCTCTTCTCCTCGCGGACGATGCGGTCGCGGCCGAGTCTATCGACGGCGCCGGACGCCGGACGGATCGCCGTCCCCGCGTCCAGGACGGTCCGGTACCGTAGGCGCAGCGTCCGTCCGCAGCCCCACGCTCCCGGGGCCGGGCCGCCGATGCCGTCGAAGGAGCCTCCATGACCCACCCCGCGCCCGCCCGCCGCCGTGCCCCGCTGGCCGTCGGCGTCGCCGCCCTCGCCCTCGCCCTGGCCGGCTGCGGCTCGGCCGGCCAGTCCGGTGAGCCCGCCTCGTCGACCGCCGCGGCGCCCAGCGGATCGGCGGCCTCGGCCGCGGCCGGCTCGGCCACGGAGAGCCCCACCGACCCCGCGTCCGCCGCGGCGTCCCGCGTCCGTGAGGCCCTCGCGTCGGAGTCCGCCGAGGGCACCCCGCGCGCCGAGCCGCGTCAGGCGTTCGAGACCGTCGGCCCGGGCATCAAGGACGGCGCCGCCACCGAGGCCTGGAAGAACACGGCCGCGGTCCGCAACGACACCGTCTCCGTGATGGACTGCACGCGCGACGTCCTGGACCAGCGCACCCTGGACGCCGTCGCCACGCACATCCCGGACAGCTCGAACATCGAGATCGTGCAGCTGTTCGCCTCGCAGGACGAGACCCACGAGTTCCTCACCTGCGTCTACAACGGCTACTTCGAGTACAGCCCCGGCATGCCCCTGGCGCAGGTCCACTACCAGCACAACCTCGACGGCTCCCGCCTGGAGTGGTGCCAGGAGGAGCCCGCCGCCGTGGCGGACGAGTACACGTTCGACCCGAAGACCGGCAAGGGGCTGCTCGCCCTGCTGCGCCCCGGCATGGTCGGCGGCCAGGACGGCGCCCCCCTGCTGCCCCAGCGCACCGCGTGGGCCTGCTCCGAGGACGGCAGCGAGATGGTCTCCGTGACCATGGGCTCCATGGAGGGCTTCGGCGACGCCAACGGCGGCCTCACCCAGGTGAAGAACTCGCCGGTCGCGCAGAGCACCACCCTCGTCACCGAGACCCGCGACCACCTCGCGGACACCGTGCTGAAGGACGCCGGGGACTTCCAGGAGGTCATCAAGCTCAGCTCGCCGTTCTTCCTGAACGCGCAGATGGACGAGGAGACCCTGGCCCAGGCCCGGGAGATCCCCACCGGCCGCGTGCCCGACGAGCTGCTGAACAACCAGTCCACGATCGACCGCCCCGAGGGCGCCCCCGGCCCCGTGGCCCCCGGCCAGCCGCCGCGGCCGTTCCAGGGCGCCGCGCGGGAGGCCGCCGAATCCCAGCGGGCCGCGGAGGCGTCCGCCTCGGCGTCGGCCAGCCCGTCACCGACGAAGTCGGCTTCGGCCTCCCCGTCCCCCTCCACGTCCGGGGACTGACACCCGGCACGACGACGGCCGGTCACCTCGTGAGGTGACCGGCCGTCGTCGTGGGGCCCGGCGGATCAGGCCTTCGCCGCGGCGTCGTCCTGACCGGCGAAGTGCCGGCGGTACGCGCCCAGGGTGAGGAACGCCGGGTACTCCGGCGGCAGGGCCGACTCGCAGAACACGCGCACCGCGTCCTCGAACCGGTGGCCCTCGGGCAGCGGGCCGGCGAGGATCCGAGCGTGCTCCTCGCGGATCAGCTGCTCCATCCAGCCGCGGTTGGCGGTCCGCACGCCGCCCTCGGTCAGCTGCACACCGGTGCCGTTGTGTGCCCACTGCCAGATCTGGGACCGGGAGATCTCCGCCGTGGCGGCGTCCTCCATGAGTCCGTGGATCGCGGCGGCGCCGTTCCCCCGCAGCCAGGACTCGATGTAGCGGATCCCGACCTCGATGTTCATCCGCACGCCGGCCTCGGTCACCGAGCCCGTGGTCGCGGCGACGTCGAGCAGGGCGGCCTCGTCCGGCACCACGTCCTCGCGGCGGCGGGTGCGGATCTGGTTCGGGGCCTCGCCGAGCACGGCGTCGAACTCCTCCCGGGCGACCGGCACGAGGTCCGGGTGCGCCACCCACGAGCCGTCGAAGCCGTCGCCGGCCTCGCGGGCCTTGTCCGCGCGCACCTTCTCCAGCGCGGCGGCGTTGGCCTCCTCGTTCCGGCGGTCCGGGATCACGGCAGACATGCCGCCGATCGCCGAGGCGCCGCGCCGGTGGCAGGCCCGGACCAGCTGCTCCGTGTAGGCCCGCATCATCGGCTGGGTCATGGTCACCTCCGAGCGGTCCGGGAGGACGAACTCGGCCCCGCGGTCCCGGAAGTTCTTGATGATGGAGAAGATGTAGTCCCAGCGGCCGGCGTTGAGGCCCGCGGCGTGGTTGCGCAGCTGGTACAGGATCTCCTCCATCTGGAACGCCGCGGTGATCGTCTCGATCAGCACGGTGGCCCGGATGGTGCCCTGGGGGATGCCCAGCTCGTCCTGCGCCGCCACGAACACGCAGTTCCACAGCCGCGCCTCGAGATGGGACTCGAGCTTGGGCAGGTAGAAGTACGGGCCGTGGCCGCGGCGGATCAGCTCGTCGGCGTTGTGGAAGAAGTACAGGCCGAAGTCCACGAGGGCGCCGGCCATCGGCTCGCCGTCCACGCGGATGTGGTCCTCGAGGAGGTGCCAGCCGCGCGGGCGGACGATGATGGTCGGCCGGTCCGTGAGCTCGCGCTCGCGCAGCCGGTACTCCTTGCCCTCGGGGGAGGTGAAGTCGATCTGGTCGCGGATCGCGTCGAACAGGTTGACCTGCCCGTCCAGCATCCGGTCCCAGGACGGCGTCGAGGAGTCCTCGAAGTCGGCGAGCCAGCCCGAGGCGCCCGAGTTGAGGGCGTTGATCGTCATCTTCCGATCCACGGGGCCGGTGATCTCCACGCGGCGGTCCTGCAGGCCGGGGGCCAGCGGCGCCACACGCCAGGAGTCGTCCTCGCGGACCCGGCGGGTGGACCGCAGGTAGTGCGGGTTCCAGCCGTCGGTGATGCGGCGCCGGGTGTACTCCCGCTCCTCGAGCAGCCGCCGGCGGCGGTCCTCGGCCAGCCGGTGCAGGCGGCCGAGGAACGCCAGCGCCTCGTCCGTGAGGATCTCGGCCTGCCGCCCGTCGACCGGCCCGTGGACGGTCACCACGGGGGCGGCGCCCTCGGGGATGACGACGGGGATGGCCTGGGTGCTCACGTCATGCGGCAGGGGCGTGTGCTCCCGAACGTCGTCGGCATGGATCTCGTGCAGGGTGGGGGTCGTGGTCTGCGGGCTCATGGGACTGCCTCCTCGCGGTCTCGGCTGAGCGGATCAGTGGAACTGGCCGGACTCCGTGGAGCCCGCCAGGGCCACCGTGGAGCTGTCCGGGTTGATGGCGGTGGACACGGCGTCGAAGTAGCCGGTGCCGACCTCGCGCTGGTGCTTGGTCGCGGTGTAGCCGCGGGCCTCGTCGGCGAACTCGCGCTCCTGCAGCTCGACGTACGCGGACATCTGGCGCTCGTTGTATCCCTTGGCCAGGTCGAACATCGAGTGGTTCAGGGCGTGGAAGCCGGCCAGCGTGATGAACTGGAAGGTGTAGCCCATGGCGCCCAGCTCGCGCTGGAACTTGGCGATGGTGTCGTCGTCGAGGTTCTTCTTCCAGTTGAAGGACGGCGAGCAGTTGTAGGCCAGCATCTGGTCCGGGAACTCGGCCTTGACGGCCTCGGCGAACTTCCGGGCCAGCTCGAGGTCCGGCGTGCCGGTCTCCATCCAGATCAGGTCCGCGTGGGGGGCGTAGGCCTTGGCGCGGGCGATGCAGGGCTCGACGCCGTTGCGGACCTTGTAGAAGCCCTCCGCGGTGCGCTCACCGGTGATGAACTCGGCGTCGCGCTCGTCCACGTCCGAGGTGATCAGGGTGGCCGCCTCGGCATCGGTGCGGGCGATGATCACGCTGGGCACGTCGGCGACGTCGGCGGCCAGGCGGGCGGCGTTGAGCGTGCGGATGTGCTGGCCGGTGGGGATGAGCACCTTGCCGCCGAGGTGGCCGCACTTCTTCTCGGAGGCCAGCTGGTCCTCCCAGTGGACACCGGAGGCGCCGGCGGTGATCATCGACTTCATGAGCTCGTAGGCGTTGAGCGGGCCGCCGAAGCCGGCCTCGGCGTCGGCCACGATCGGCACGAGCCAGTCCTCGACGCTGCTGACGCCCTCGGCGTGCTCGATCTGGTCCGCGCGCAGCAGGGCGTTGTTGATGCGGCGCACCACCTGCGGCACGGAGTTGGCCGGGTACAGGGACTGGTCCGGGTACGTGTGGCCGGAGAGGTTGGCATCCGCGGCGACCTGCCAGCCGGAGAGGTAGATGGCGCGCAGCCCGGCCTTGACCTGCTGGACGGCCTGGTTGCCGGTGAGGGCGCCGAGGGCGTTGGTGAAATCACCGCGGGCGTTCTCGTCCTTCAGCTGGGTCCACAGCTTCTCGGCGCCGCGGCGGGCCAGCGTGTGCTCCTCCTGGATCCGGCCGCGGAGACGGACGACGTCCTCGGCGGTGAAGCTGCGCTCGACGCCGGCCCAGCGGGGGTTGTGCTCCCAGTCGTGCTGGAGCTGCTCGGCGGAGGCGGGAGTGGAGTGGTGGGGCTGGGTGGTCATGACGTCCTCCTGAGGATCGGTCCGGTTCGGTGAGGGGTTCGGTGCGACGTGTCCGTCGCTGCCGTTGACATCCACCTTGGCCCCGGGCAAGGCCCTCTGGAGCACAAAATCGGTGGAAACTCCGGCTGTTCCTGCCACTGGGTCAGAACGTGACGGTCCTTGCGCCCCGGTGTGGTCTGGGTCACGACAACGGCCCCCCGCTTGTCAAGAATGTGACTTTCTTTCCGTCACACGTGATCTCCTCCCCGGTTCCGTCTACAGTTCCGCGCATGATGACCCGCCCGCTTCCCGAGGACAGCGCGACCGTGGACACCGTCGCGCTGGGCCGCCGCGTCCGGCACCTGCGCAAGCAGGCCGGCCTCACCCTGGACCAGCTCGCGGAGCGCACGGGAGTGAGCGGCTCCCACCTGTCCCTCGTGGAGAACGCCCGCCGCGAGCCGCGGCTCTCGCTGGTCCAGCGGATCGCGGAGGTCCTGGGCGTGCCGGTCGAGGACCTGCTCACCGGCCGGGCCCCCACCCGGCGGGCCGAACTGGAGATCGAGGTCGAACGGTTCGCGCGCTCGGAGCACTACGCCTCCCTCGGCCTGCCGCCGCTGCGCATCGGGCCCCGCACCCCCACCGAGGTCCTCGAGGTGATCGCGGGGCTGGAGGCCGAGCTGCGCCGTCGCCTGGAGGAGCAGGCCGCCACCCCCGAGGAGGCGCGCCGCGCCAACGCCCAGCTGCGCGCCCGGATGCGCGCGGTGGACAATCACTACCCCGACCTCGAGGCCGAGGCGCATCGGCTGCTCGACGCGATCGGCCACACGGGCGGGCCGCTGGGCCTGCACGCGGTCTCGGAGCTGGCCGAGCACCTCGGCTTCACCCTGCGCTTCGTCCCGGACCTGCCGCACTCCACGCGCTCCGTCACGGACCTCAAGCACGGGCGCATCCACATCAGCGGCTCCCGCTCCTCGGACCACGACCGCCGCACCGTGGTGCTCCAGGCCCTCGCCGCCGCCGTCCTGGGCCACGGCGAGCCGCGGGACTACGAGGACTTCCTCGCCCAGCGTGTGGCGGTGAACTACCTGGCGGGCGCGCTGCTCATGCCGCAGCGGGCGGCGTCGTCGCTGCTGCGGGCCGCCCAGAAGCGCCGGGACCTGTCCGTGGACGACCTGAAGGACGCGTTCGGCGTCTCCTACGAGGCCGCCGCGCACCGGTTCACCAACCTGGCCACCGTGGACCTGGGCATCCGCTGCCACTTCCAGAAGGTCCACGAGACCGGGGTGATCCACAAGGCCTACGAGAATGACGGGATCGTGTTCCCCGCCGACCACACCGGTGCGATCGAGGGCCAGCAGGCGTGCCGGAAGTGGGGCGCACGGCAGGCGTTCTCCCGCAACGACCGGTTCCGCGCCCACGCCCAGTACACGGACTCGCCCAACGGGACGTTCTGGTGCACCTCGATGATCGAGAACGGCCCCGACGGACTGTTCGCCCTCTCCGTGGGCACCCCGTTCGAGCATGCTCGGTACTTCCGCGGCGCGGACACCCGCCACCGGGTCACCTCCACGTGCCCGGATCCGCGCTGCTGCCGCCGCCCCGACCCCGAGCTCGAGGCCGCGTGGGGCGGGCACGTGTGGCCCGCGGCCCGCATGCACGCGCATCTGCTGGCGGCCATGCCCACGCAGACCTTCCCCGGTGTGGACGAGCGTGAGGTCTTCGAGTTCCTCCAGGCCCAGGAGGAGCGGGAGGGCTGAGGACGACGCCGGCCCGCACCCTCACGCGAGGGTGCGGGCCGGCGCGGCGGACGGCGGGGTCAGCCGATACTCTTGCCGGCCGAGTTCAGCTCGGTGCAGGCCTGGACCACGCGGGCGGCCATGGCCTCCTCGGCCTTGGCGCCCCACACGCGGGGGTCGTACTGCTTCTTGTCGCCGACCTCGCCGTCGACCTTCAGGACGCCGTCGTAGTTCTCGAACATGTGCCCGGCCACCGGGCGGGTGAACGCGTACTGGGTGTCCGTGTCCACGTTCATCTTCACGACGCCGTACTCCACCGAGTCGGCGATCTCCTGGGCGGCGGAGCCGGAGCCGCCGTGGAACACGAGGTCGAACGGGCGCTCCCTGCCGAACTTCTCGCCCACGGCCTGCTGGATCTCCTGCAGGATCTCCGGGCGCAGCTTCACGTTGCCCGGCTTGTAGACGCCGTGCACGTTGCCGAAGGTCAGCGCGGTGAGGTAGCGGCCGTGCTCCCCGAGGCCGAGGGCCTCCACGGTGGCGATGCCGTCCTGGACGGTGGTGTAGAGCTTCTCGTTGATCTCGTGGGCCACGCCGTCCTCCTCGCCGCCCACGACGCCGATCTCCACCTCGAGGATCTGCTTGTTGGCGTGGGTGCGCGCGAGCAGCTCGCGGCCGATCCGCAGGTTCTCCTCGAGGGTCTCGGCGGAGCCGTCCCACATGTGGGAGTTGAAGATCGGGTCGCGCCCGGCCTTCACCTCCGCCTCGGAGGCGTCCAGCAGGGGCAGGACGAAGCCCTCGAGCTTGTCCTGGGGGCAGTGGTCCGTGTGCAGGGCGATGTTCACGGAGTACTTCTTGGCGACCTCGCGCGCGAACGCGGCGAAGGCCAGCGAGCCGGCGACCATGTCCTTCACGGAGGAGCCGGAGAAGTAGGCGGCGCCGCCGGTGGAGACCTGGATGATGCCGTCCGAGCCGGCCTCGGCGAAGCCGCGGATGGCGGCGTTCAGGGTCTGGGAGCTGGTGACGTTGATCGCCGGGTAGGCGAAGGCGCCGTTCTTGGCGGCGTCGATCATCTCGGCGTACTTCTCCGGGGATGCGATGGGCATGCTGCAGCTCCTAGGCGTCGTCGACTCGGGCAGGCGGGGGGAGCGCGGCGAGCGCGACACCCTCGGGCTCATCCTATCCGCGCGGCCGGACCCGCCCCAGGGTCCCGGACCCGACGGCGACGCCGGCCTGGGCACGACCCCGCCGTTGGCCTAGGGTGAGCGGCGTCACATTCGCATCCGAGAGACCGGAGACCGCCATGGCCCCCGCACGCCGCCCCTCCCGCCCCCTCGCCCTGGCCGCCGCCCTGGCTGTCGTCGCCGGGTTCGGCGCGCCGCACGCTGCCCTGGCCCAGGAGTCCGCCCCTGCCCCGGACGCGCCGGAGGTGAGCTCCGCCGTCGAGGACCTCTCGCAGCCGGCCACGGCGGCCGAGGACGCCCGCTGGAACGCGGCCCGGGACGCCCTGGCGGCCGCCTCGGCCGACGACCCCTTCTACCTGCCGCCCACCGTCGTGCCCGCGACCCCCGGCGCCCTGATCCGCACCGAGCCCACCGCCTTCTACCTGGACCCGGTGCGGCTGGTGCAGGTGCCGGCGCACGCCACGCGCATCATGTACGCCTCGCAGGACGCCCAGGGCCGACCCATCGCCGTGACCGGCACCGTGCTGACCCCCACCGCCCCGTGGACGGGCGGCGGCGAGCGCCCCGTGATCAGCTACGCAGTGGGGACCCAGGGGGCGGCGGACCGCTGCGCCCCGTCCCGCACCCTCTCCACCGGCGTGCAGTACGAGGGCGTCGGGATCACGTCCCTGCTGAGCCGCGGCCACGCCGTGGTGGTCACCGACTACGAGGGCCTGGGCACCCCGGGCGCGCACACCTACATGGTCCGGGAGGCCCAGGCGCACGCCGTCCTCGACGCGGTGCGCGCGGCCGCCCAGGTGTCGGGGTCGGGCGTCACCGCGACCGCGCCGGTCGCGCTCGCGGGCTACTCACAGGGCGGCGGGGCGGCCGCGGCCGCCGCCGAGCTCGCGCCCGACTACGCCCCGGAGCTGGACCTCAAGGGCGCCTACGCGGGCGCCCCGCCGGCCGACCTCGTGCAGGTCGCGGGCCGGATCGACGGCGGTCTCTACGCGGCCTTCCTGCTCTACGCGATGGCCGGGCAGCTCGCCGCGTACGACGTGGACCCGGCCACGCATCTCAACGAGACCGGCCTGACGGCCCTCGCCGGCGCGGCCGAGACCTGCATGGTGGGCAGCCTCGCCTACGCGCACCTCGACTCCGCCACACTGACCCACACGGGGCAGGACTTCCCTGAGCTCGTCCGCTCCGATGCCGAGCTGGCCGGGATCCTCGCCGAGCAGCGGATCGGCGCACCGGGCCGCCGTCCGGATGTGCCGGTGATGATCGCGCACTCCGTCACGGACGACGTCATCCCGTACCGCACCGGCCGCGACCTGGGCCGCCGCTGGTGCGCGGAGGGCGCGCGGGTGCGTTTCGACCCGCTCCTCACCCCGACCCACGTGGGCGGCCACGTGGCCTCGCTGCCGCGGATGGGGGCGTTCCTGGACGCGACCCTCGCCGACCGCTGGACCGCCGACTCGTGCGGGTGGTTCTGAGCCTCGGCTAGCGTCGGGGCCAGGACCGTCCCGCCCACCGAAGGAGCAGTCATGCGCGCCGAGCAGGTCACCGATCCCATCGCCTACCACGGCGAGGGCCCCGTCTGGGCCGCCTCGTGGGGCAGCGCCGCCGAGGGCGTGACCGCCGGCGGCGGCCTGCGCTGGGTGGACATGCTCGCCGGGGACGTCCTGTCCCTGCGCACCGACGGGACGGTGGACCGCACGCACGTCGGCGACGTGGCCGCCGCGCTGCGCCCGCGTGCGGGGGGTGGCGCCGTCGTCGCGGTGGAGCGGGGCTTCGCCCTGATCTCGCCCGAGGGCGAGCTGACGACGCTGCCCGAGCTGTGGGGCGCGGACGCCGGGATCCGCATGAACGAGGGCGGCTGCGACCCGGACGGCCGGTTCCACTGCGGCACCATGGCGTACGCCAAGACCCCCGGCGCCGCGAACCTCTACCGGCTCGCCCCCGGGCCCGACGGCGGCGCCGGCGAGGTGGACGTCGTGCTGACCGGCGCGACGACGTCCAACGGCCTCGAGTGGAGCCCGGACGGCACACGGGCCTACTACAACGACACCCCCACGCGGCAGGTGGCCGTGTTCGACTACTCCCGCGAGGAGGGCCTGACGAACCGCCGCGTGCTCGTGGACGTGCTCGACGGCGAGGGCAAGCCGGACGGACTCACCGTGGACGCCGAGGGCGGGATCTGGGTGGCCGTGATCAGCCACGGGCAGATCCACCGGTACACGCCCGAGGGGGCGCTCGACGAGGTGATCGAGGTGCCCGTGCAGAAGACCACGGCCTGCACCTTCGGCGGCGACGACCTCGGCACCCTCTACATCACCACCTCCTGGGAGAACATGGAGCGCGGCGAGGACCCGCTGGCCGGGGCCCTGTTCGCCGTCCGTCCGGGGGTGACGGGCCTGCCGGCCCGTCCCTTCGCGGGCTGACGGCGCTCCGCGCCCGATACCGCGCGTCGTCCTGCGTCGTCCTGCGTCGTCGGCGCGGTCCCGCGTCGTCGGCGCGGTCCTGCGCCGCGAGCCAGACGAATCTGCGGCCCAAAGGCTCCTTTCAGCGCGGAATCGTCTGGCTCGCGCCTGGAATCGTCTGGCTCGCGCCGGACTCAGGGGACGCCGCGTGCTGCCGGATCCACGCGTGCATCGCGATGCCGGCGGCCACGCCCGCGTTGATCGAGCGGGTGGAGCCGTACTGCGCGATGGACAACACCGCGCTCGACGCCGCCCGCACCTCCGCCGAGAGTCCCGGCCCCTCCTGCCCGAAGACGAGCACGCAGGCACGCGGGAAGTCGAAGGTCTCCACCGGCACCGACTCGGGGAACAGGTCCACGCCGAGCACGGGCAGCCCCTCCCCCGCCGCCCACTCCGTGAACGCCGCCACCGTCTCGTGGTGGCGCACGTGCAGGTAGCGGTCGGTGACCATGGCGCCGCGCCGGTTCCAGCGGCGCCGCCCGATGATGTGCACCCCGGCGGCGTTGAACGCGTTGGCGGTGCGCACGACGGTGCCGATGTTCAGGTCGTGCTGCCAGTTCTCGATGGCGACGTGGAACGGGTGCCGCCGCGCGTCGAGGTCCGCGACGATCGCCTCGAGGCGCCAATAGCGGTAGCGGTCGAGGACGTTGCGGCGGTCGCCGTGCGCGAGCAGCTCCGGGTCGTAGCGGGGGTCCTCCGGCCACGGGCCGGTCCACGGGCCGACGCCGACCTCGCGGGGCGCGGCGCCGTCCTCGGCCGGCGCGGGCTCGCTCAGCGGCCGGCCTCGGACCGGTCGACGGCGGCCCAGGCGGCCCCGGCGGACACCGCGGCCACGGAGAGCACCGCCGGCCACGCACCGATCTTCTTGGCCAGCGGGTGGGAGGCGCCGAAGCCGCCGAGGTACAGGGCGGCCAGGCCACCGGCGACGGCGGGCCCACGCTTGGCCAGCCACGTGCGCCCGGCGTACAGGCCGGCGGCGGCCAGCACGACGCCGCCGAGCGGGCGGATGCCGGTCTCACGGGCGGTCAGGTAGCCGCCGATCAGACCGAACGCGGTGACCGGGGCCGTGGAGACGGCGTGGGCGGGGAGGAGGGTCTTGCCGTCGCGGACGACGGGCGGGGCATGACGCGGAGTCTTCATGGCGCCACCGTAGCGCGCGCATCCTGGAATCCGCCGGGGGCCGCCGTCGGGGAGAATGTCCGGGTGAGCATGATCGACAACGCCGTGTACGTGGACGGGCGGCGCGTCCACGCCCCCTCCACCCTCGAGGACACCTGGGAGGAGTGCGAGCGCACCGGCGGCATGGCCTGGCTGGGCCTGTACCGCCCGGACGTGGCCGAGCTCCAAGCGGTCGCGGAGGAGCTGCGCCTGCACCCGCTCGCCGTCGAGGACGCCCTCGCCGGAGGCGAGCGCGCCAAGCTGGACCGCTACGGCGAGGACTCGTTCATGGTCCTGCACCCGGCCCGCTACGTCGACCGCACCGAGACCGTGGAGTTCGGCGAGCTGAGCGTCTTCACCGGTGAGCACTACGTGGTGACGGTGCGTCACGCGGAGGAGCCGGACCTGGCCGCCGTGCGACGGTCCCTGGAGACGGAGGGCCGCGAGCGCCTCGCGATGGGGCCGTGGCAGGTCACCCTGGAAATCCTGGACCGGGTCGTGGACGACTACTTCCCGGTGGCCGACGGCCTCGAACAGGACATCGCGGAGATCGAGGACCAGGTCTTCGCCGGCGACGGGCACGTCTCCCGGCGCATCTACGAGCTCTCCCGCGAGGTGCTGAACTTCCAGCACGCCATCCGCGCGCTGCCGTCCATCGTGGAGCAGCTCCAGGAGGAGGTGCGCACCCGCCTGCACGAGGACACCCGCCGCCTCGACGCCGACGGCCTGCCCCGGCGCGACGACGCCCACGCCTGGGAGGACGAGGAGCTCAGCGAGCAGGCGCGTCTCGAGGTGGAGAACCTGCGCCGCCTGCGCGACGTCCACGACCACGCCGTCCAGATCAACGAGCGCGTGATGACCATGCGCCAGATGCTCAACAGCGCCCTCGAGCTGGACTCGACGCTGGCCTCGAAGCGGCTGGCCGAGCAGTCGATCGCCCAGAACGAGCAGGTCAAGCAGATCTCGTCCTGGGCGGCGATCATCTTCGCGCCGCAGCTGGTGGGCTCGGTGTACGGCATGAACTTCGACGGCATGCCCGAGCTGCACTGGGCGTTCGGCTATCCGTTCGCCCTGGGACTCATGCTGGCGGTGGCCCTCACGCTGTTCGTGCTGTTCAAGCGCGCGGACTGGCTCTAGGCGGGCGGCGCGCGGGGCCGTCCGAGGCTCAGTCGAGGCCGAGCTCGTCCTTGCCGAACGCGTACAGGTACGGCACCCCCGCTTCCTCGGCCACGCGTTCGGCGGCGCCGGTCGCACGGTCCACGATCACGGCCACGGCCTGGACGTCGCCGCCGGCGTTGCGCACGCCCTCGACGGCGGTCAGCGCGGAGCCGCCCGTCGTCGAGGTGTCCTCCAGCACGACGACGCGGCGACCGTCCACGCCCGGGCCCTCCACCTGCCGGCCCATGCCGTACGACTTCTGCGCCTTGCGCACCACGAAGGCGTCGAGCGCGCGGCCTGCGGCGCCGGCCTGGTGCATCATCGCGGTGGCCACGGGGTCCGCACCCATGGTCAGCCCGCCCACCGCGTCGCACCCGATCCCGTTCTCCTCGAGCAGGCGCAGCATCACGCGGCCGATCAGCGGGGCGGCCTCGTGGTGCAGGGTGACCCGACGCAGGTCCACGTAGTAGTCCGCCTCCTTGCCGGAGGACAGGGTCACCCGGCCGTGCACCACAGCCAGATCCTGGATGAGCTGCTTGAGCCGCTCGCGGTCCTGCTCGGGCGTGGGGACGGTGGGGGTCTGCGCGTCGGTCATGCCGCCCATGCTAGTGCGGGCCCGACCGCCCCTGCCGCTTCCGTCCCGGACTGGCTAGGCTCAGGCCATGAGCGAGATCCAGCACGACGACGCCGTCCAGCATCCCTCCGGCCTGCCCCTGGCGCACTGGCTCACCCTCACCGAGGGCCTGATCGCGGCGCGCGTGGCCGAGAGCCTCGAGGAGCACGGCCTCACCCGCGCCCAGTGGCAGTTTCTGAACACCCTCACGGTGGCCCCGCAGTCCCGCGCCGAGCTCGAGGCCGGCTTCGAGGAGGAGCAGCGCGGCGCGGTGTCCGGTCAGATCGAGGAGCTGGTCGAGTCCCGCTGGGTGACGGTCGAGGGCGACCTCTACACCCTCACCGCCACGGGCCGCACCGCGGGCGCCCGCGTCGGTGAGGCGGTCGAGGCCCTGCGTGCCGAGGCGACGGCGGACGTCCCGCGGGACCAGATCGACGACGCCGTCCGCGTCCTGCGCCGCATCGCCCGCAATCTGGGGCACCCGGACGCGTGAGCCGCCGTCGCCGACCGCCCCTGTCCCCGTGCGCGGGGCCGGTCCTACGCTGACCGGCATGCGTGAACTCCAACAGCGGATCATCGCCCAGCAGGGCGTCCTCCCCGAGATCGACCCGGCGGCCGAAGTCGAACGGCGCGTGGCCTTCCTCGTCGACTACCTCGCGGCCACGGGCGCGTCCGGCTTCGTCCTGGGCATCTCCGGCGGCGTGGACTCCACCGTGGGCGGCCGGCTGGCCCAGCTCGCCGTCGAGCGTCGCCGCGCCCAGCTCGGCGTCACGGACGCCGTCGCCCTGGGCGGCCCCGACACCACCCCGCCGGGTGAGGCGGGGGTGGGCGCCGACGTCGTGCCCTCCCGCGAGAACCCCCGGTTCACCGCCGTGCGCCTGCCCTACAAGGTGCAGCACGACGAGGCGGATGCCCGGGCGGCCATGGACTTCGTGGGTGCGGATCAGGACGTCACCCTGAACATCGCGGAGGCCGTGCAGGGTCTGGCCGCCGCCTTCGCTGAGGCCGTGGGGGAGCCGATCTCGGACTACAACCAGGGCAACGTGAAGGCCCGCATCCGCATGACGGCCCAGTACGCGGTGGCCGGCGCCCACGGGCAGCTGGTGATCGGCACGGACCACGCGGCCGAGGCCGTCACCGGGTTCTACACGAAGTTCGGCGACGGCGGCGCGGACGTCCTGCCGCTGGCCGGCCTGAACAAGCGGCAGGTGCGGGCGCTGGGCCGCGAACTCGGAGCCCCCGAGCCCCTGTGGAACAAGGTGCCCACCGCGGACCTGCTGGACGGCACGCCGGGCCAGACGGACGAGGCCGAACTCGGGATGACGTACGAGGACATCGACGACTACCTCGAGGGCAAGGACGTCCCCGCCGAGGTCGCGGAGAAGCTCGAGGGCATCTGGCTCCGCAGCCGCCACAAGCGCACCACGCCGGTGACGATCCACGACGACTGGTGGCGCTGAGGCGCCGATCCCACGGTGTCCGCGCCCTTCGATAGCCTGGCCGGGTGAAGATCGCCACCTGGAACGTCAACTCCCTCCGTGCCCGCGCCGACCGCGTCGAGGCCTTCCTCGAGCGCCATGACATCGACGTCCTGGCCATCCAGGAGACCAAGTGCCGGGACGAGAACTTCCCCTGGGAGCTCTTCGAGCGCGCCGGCTACGAGGTGGCGCACAACGGCACCTCGCAGTGGAACGGCGTGGCCATCGCCTCCCGCGTCGGCCTGAGCGACGTGCAGCGCGGCTTCCCCGGCCAGCCGCACTTCGGCAAGGGCGGCGTGGACCCGCAGGAGGAGTCCCGCGCCATCGGGGCGACCGTGGGCGCCGAGGCGGCCGACGGCGTCGCCCCGGTGCGCCTGTGGAGCCTGTACGTGCCCAACGGGCGCGGCCTGGAGGACGAGCACATGGGCTACAAGCTCGAGTGGCTGCGCGTGCTCCAGGAGCACGCGGCCGCTCGCCTCGCCGAGGACCCGGACACCCGGCTCGCCCTGGCCGGCGACTGGAACATCGCTCCGCAGGACGAGGACGTGTGGGACATCGAGCTGTTCCAGCGCGAGGGCTACACGCACGTCTCCCCGGCCGAGCGCGCGGCGTTCCACGCGTTCGAGGACGCCGGGCTGGTGGACGTGGTGCGCCCGCGCCACCCCGGCCCCGGCGTGTACACGTACTGGGACTACACGGGCCTGGCCTTCCCCAAGAAGAAGGGCATGCGCATCGACTTCCAGCTGTGCTCCCCCGCCCTCGCACGGACGGTCACGGACGCCTGGATCGACCGCGAGGAGCGTAAGGGCAAGGGCGCCTCGGACCACGCGCCCGTGGTCGTCGAGCTGGGCTGAGCCACGGACGAGCCCGCGATGACCCACGACGACGACGGCCCGCCCCCGGGTGTCGCGCGCGGCACCGCGCACCTGCGCGTCTTCCAGCCGCTGGCCGCGTTCCCGGACGCGGTCCAGGCACGACTGATCGCCGGCGGCCACCGCACGCGCGCCGAGGTCGAGGCCGAGGCGGCCGAACGGGCCCGGCGTCGCCTCGCCCGGCCCGTGGCCGACCCGTTCCCGGAGCCCGGCGAGGACGACCTCGTGCGGGTCCTGCAGGACGAGCACCGCTCCGCGTTCTACTGCCCGGACGAGCGGGGCCTGCGGGCCGAGATGGCCGCGGCCATGCTCGAGGAGACGATGCTGCCGCGGCTGCACGAGGCCGCCATCCCGCCGGCGGCGCGCGCCATGAACCGCGGCCGCGCGCTCGTGGCGCTCGAGGACGAGTGGGGCCTCTCCCCCGACCCGGACGCGGCGGGCCAGGACCCGCAGGACGAGGGCGGCGCGCCGGAGCACCACCGCGTGCAGACGCGCACGGCCACGTGGGGTGTGCCGCACGGCTGGCTCACGGTGTTCGACCCCGAGGAGCCCGTGCAGCGCCTCGTGGACAGCGAGCGCACGGCGTACCGGCGCGCCCCGATCGTGGCCGCCCGGGAGCGGGCCGGGCACGCGGCGGCGGTGCTCGCGCGGCACGCCCCGGATGCGGAGCTGATCGGCGAGCTCACGGTGATGGTGGAGTGGCTCGGCGCGTTCCACCCCGACTCGTGGATCGAGCTGGACTACGGCGGCCTCACGCGGCACGTGTGGCCGGACGACTCCGTCTTCGACCTGTGGACGCTCATCGACGCGCTCGAGGAGGGCGACGAGGCGACCGCCGGCGTCGCACAGGAACGACTGAACCGCCGCTGGGCCGCCGTCGGGATGCTGGCCCGGCTGACCTGAGCCGGCCGTTGCGTCCGACCGCGCCGGGCGCCCGAGACGCACACCACGCCGCCGACGCCGCTCACGCGGGGCGCGCGCTCCCGCGTCGGGCCTAGGGTGGATCCCATGACCACGCAGCGCCTGAGCACCCCGCCCTCGGAAGCCCGGAACCGGCCCGTCACCCCGTGGTGGGTGGACGCCGTGATCTACCAGGTGTACCCGCGCTCCTTCGCGGACGCGGACGGGGACGGCATGGGCGACCTGCGCGGCGTCACCTCGCGCCTCGACTACCTGGCCCAGCTCGGCGTGGACGCGATCTGGCTCTCGCCCTTCTACCTCTCCCCGCAGCACGACGCCGGCTACGACGTCGCGGACTACCGCGCCGTGGACCCGCGGTTCGGCACGCTCGCGGACGCGGACGAGATGATCGCCGCCGCGCACGAGGCCGGCATCCGCGTGGTCGTGGACCTCGTGCCGAACCACACCTCGTCCGAGCACGCGTGGTTCCAGGCCGCCCTGGCCGCCGGCCCCGGCTCCCCCGAGCGCGCCCGCTACCACTTCGCCGAGGGCCGCGGCGAGCACGGCGAGCTGCCCCCCAACAACTGGGAGTCCACGTTCGGCGGCGGGGCCTGGACCCGCGTGACCGAGGCGGACGGCACCCCGGGCCAGTGGTACCTGCACCTGTTCGACACCACGCAGCCGGACCTGAACTGGGAGAACGAGGAGGTGCGTGAGGAGTTCCGCTCCATCCTGCGGTTCTGGCTGGACCGCGGCGTGGACGGCTTCCGGGTGGACGTGGCCCACGGGCTCATCAAGCAGCCCGGCTACCCGGACGCCGAGCACTCCCGCATGGGCATGGTCACGGACGCGGGCGAGGACGCCGACCCCACGTTCGACCCGGACACCTTCGAGCCGCTCACCCCGTTCATGGACCAGGACCGCGTCCACGAGGTCTACCGGGACTGGCGGCGGGTCCTGGACTCCTACGACCACGAGCCGATGATGGTGGCCGAGGCGTGGGTGGCCCCGCTCTCGCGGATGTTCCGGTACGTCCGCCCCGGCGAGATGCACCAGACCTTCAACTTCACCTACCTCATGGCCGGCTGGGACGCCGCCTCGCTGACCCACGCGATCGACCGGTCCTTCGAGCAGGCCGGCCGGGTCGGCGCCCCGAACACCTGGGTGCTCTCGAACCACGACACGGTGCGCCACGCCTCCCGCTACGGCCTCGCCGACCCGAGCTCCTACCCCGCCGGCATCACGGCCGAGGACGAGCAGCCAGACGAGGCGGTCGGTCGCCGTCGGGCCCGCGCCGCCGCGATGGTGGAGCTGGGCCTGCCCGGCTCCGCGTACATCTACCAGGGCGACGAGCTGGGCCTGCCCGAGCACACCACCCTCGCCGCCGAGCACCGCCAGGACCCGTACTTCTTCCGCACGGACGGCAAGGAGCCCGGCCGCGACGGCTGCCGCATCCCTCTGCCGTGGGCCGCCGACGAGCCGTCCTACGGCTTCTCGACCCCCGCGGACGACGACGGCCCCGCGTCCGCCGCCGAGGGCGTCGCCGCGCCGTGGCTGCCCCAGCCCGCGTCCTTCCGAGCGCTGGCGGCGGACCGGCAGGTCGGCGTCGAGGGCTCCGTGTTCGAGCTGTACCGGCGTCTGCTGCAGATCCGCGGCGAGCTCGACCTGGGCACGGGCACGTTCGCGTGGTCCGAGCACCACGACCCCGCACGCGGGGTGCTGGCGTTCACGGTCACCTCGGGCGGTGGCCGGCACCTGGGCTCGGGCGAGCCGATCCCGGCGCGCACCGTGCTCGTGATGGCGAACCTGTCGACCGATCCCGTCGACCTGCCCGCGGGCCATTCCCGGGCCCTGTTCTCCCTCGAGGAGGCGGAGGCCGTGCAGGACGGGCGGCTCGCGCACGACGCCGCCGCGTGGCTGCTCATGGACTGAGCCCGGCGCGCCCCGGGACCCGCCGGGGCACCCCGGACCTTCCGCGGGGAATCCGCGGTGGGCGAGGTCACATCATCCGGCCCGGCCGGACGAACGCGACGTAACGTCCACGATGACTCGCATCACACCGGACAAAGTGGCATGAACGCTGTGTCACGAGTCACCATGGCGTGTCCTGATCCACCCCCCTTCGAGCGGAGACTTCACGTGAGCACCTCCCCCTTCGGCTCCCGCGTCGCCGAGACCGGCGCGGCCACCGCGGACCGCGGGCAGCTGCACCGCGGCCTGAGCCAGCGGCACATCATGTTCATCGCCCTGGGCACGGCGGTGGGCACCGGCCTCTTCTACGGCTCGGCCGGCGGCATCCAGGCCGCCGGGCCGGGCGTGATCCTGTCCTTCCTCGTCGCGGGCGCCGCCGTGTTCCTCGTGATGCGCGCCCTCGGCGAGATGACGCTCCGGGAGCCCGTCTCCGGGTCCTTCGCCGCCTACGCCTCCCGTTATCTCGGCCCCTTCGCCGGCTACGTGACCGGCTGGACCTTCGTCTTCGAGCTGGCCGTCGTGATCGTCGCGGACACCGCCGCCATCACCACGTACATGGCGTTCTGGTTCCCGGGGGTCCCGGCCTGGGCCTGGGTCGCGGCCACGATCCTCGTGGTCGGCCTGATCAACTTCACGCACGTCGGCAACTTCGGTGAGGCCGAGTTCTGGCTGACGCTCGTGAAGGTCGGGGCCATCGTGGCGATGATCTTCGGCGGTGTGATCCTGCTCTTCACCGGCGCCTCCACCGCGGACGGCACCCAGGCCAGCCTGGCGAACCTCGTGGACCACGGCGGATTCCTGCCGCACGGCATCCTGGGCGTGCTGACCGCGCTCACCATCGTGACGTTCTCCTTCGGCGGCATCGAGACCCTCGGCGTGGCCGCGGGCGAGGCCAAGAACCCGGAGAAGGTGCTGCCCAAGGCCATCAACACGGTGCCGATCCGCATCCTGTTGTTCTACGTGCTGACGATGGCGGTCATCATGGCCCTCGTCCCCTGGAACCAGGTGGACGGCAAGGCCAGCCCGTTCGTGCAGATCTTCGAGGGCCTCGGCGTCCCCTTCGCCCCGCACCTGCTGAACTTCGTGGTGCTCACCGCCGCCGTCTCCGCGATCAACGCCTGCATCTACGCGTCCGGTCGCCTGCTCTACGCGATGGCCCACGACGGCCAGGCACCCCGGGCCTTCACCCACACCAACCGCGGCGGCGTGCCGTGGCTGTCCGTGGCCGTGATGCTGGGCGTGATGGTGCTCGGCGCGGTGCTGATCACCGTGGACCCGAACGCCTTCAGCCTGGTGGCCGGCGTCGCCTCGTTCGCCGTGGTGCTGACCTGGGCCATGATCTTCCTGTCCCACCGCGCCATGCGCAGGCGCGTCGCGGAGCAGGGCGCGGAGCCGTCCCCCTTCCCCATGCCGCTGGGCGGCGTCGGCACCTACCTGGGCCTGGCGTTCGTGGCCACCGTGGTGATCACCATGGCCACCATCCCGGATTCGCGCCAGGCGCTCATCATCGGTCTCGTGTGGGTCGCGGTCCTGACCCTCGCCTGGTTCGTCACGGGCACCCGCACGTCGGCCGCGGCCCACGACCGCACCGGCACCCTGCCGGTGGTCCGCACCCGCCAGTCCCACGAGGACTGACCCCCACGACGACGACGGCCCCTGTCCCGCGCGGGACAGGGGCCGTTCTCGTCGGGGCCGGGAGGGCGCCCGGGGGCGGACGTCAGTGCCCGTGGCGGCGCAGCCGGGTGCGGCGCGGCCCCTCCGAGGCCGGGACGCCGGCGGCCGCATCGGCGATCCGCTGCTGGTGGTCCCGGCTGAGCGAGGCCCACCACTGCGAGGCCGCCACGGGGCCGGCGTCGACCACCTCGTCGTCGTCGGACTCGAGGCCCAGGCGGTCCTTGATGGAGGCCAGCATGGCCTGACGGCGCACCGCCTCCACCCGCGCCACGGAGTAGCCGAGCGAGCGGAACGTGGCCAGGCAGATCAGCAGCATCAGCACGGAGAACGGCAGGCCGATGGTGATGGCCAGGACCTGGATGGCGGACAGGCCGCCGGCGGCCAGCAGGGCCGCGGCCATGAGCGAGGTGGCGATGGCGAAGAAGATCTTCACCGTGGCCTTCGGGTTCACGTCGCCGCCGGTGGCGAGCATGCCCATCACCAGCGAGCCCGAGTCGGCGGAGGTGATGAAGAAGATGCCCGAGAGGATGATGGCGCCGACCACGAGCATCATGCCCGCGGGCAGCTGCTCGAGCACCTGGAAGAGCGCGGTGTTCGAGTCGATGGCGCCGTCCGCGCCCACCACGGAGGTGTACCCGGCCGGGCGGGTGGTCTCGAGGAAGATCGCGGTGCCGCCCAGGATGCCGAACCAGACCACGCAGACCAGGGTGGGCACCAGCAGCACGCCGGCGATGAACTCGCGCACGGTGCGACCGCGCGAGATGCGGGCGATGAAGATGCCGACGAACGGCGTCCAGGACATCCACCAGCCCCAGTAGTACGCGCTCCAGCCGGCCTGCCACGCGTCGCCCTCGGCGCCGTAGAACGCGGAGACGTTGAGCGAGTTCGCGAAGAAGTACTGCATGTAGGAGCCGAGGGACTGCACCATCTCCTTGAGCAGGAACGCGGTGGGCCCCACGATCGCGATGAACAGCAGCAGTCCGGCGGCCAGGATCAGGTTGGTGTTGGACAGCCACTTCATGCCGCGCTCGACACCGGAGACCACGGTGTAGAGCACCACGCAGGTGACCGCGCCGATCATGGCGTACTCGAGCCAGGGGCTGTCCTCGGGCACGATGCCCAGCGCGCGCAGGCCCGCGGACATCTGGGTGACGCCGAGGCCCAGCGAGGTGGCCACGCCGAAGACGGTGCCGATGAGGGCGATGTTGTCGATCAGGTGGCCCCAGCCGCCGCGCACGCGGCGCTCGCCGATCAGCGGCTCGAAGGCCCAGCGCAGCGCGAGGGGACGGCCACGCCGGTGGATGGCCAGCGCGACCGCCACGCCCACCACCGCGTAGATCGCCCAGGGCTGCAGGCCCCAGTGCAGGAACGTGGTGGCCAGCGCCGACTGGGCGGCCTCCGCCTGGGTGGGGTTGGCGGCCGCCACGTCGGGCCGCGGCGAGGTGAAGTGCATGAGCGGCTCGGTCATGCCGAAGAACACGAGGCCGATGCCCATGCCCGCCGCGAAGAGCAGGGAGAACCAGGACAGCGTGGAGAACTCGGGCTTCTCATCGGGCTTGCCCAGGGTGATGTCGCCCTTGCGGGAGAACGCGAGGTAGCCGCAGAACAGCACGAAGAACAGGGCGACGAGGGCGTACCACCACGAGAAGTTCGTGATGATGGCCTGCTGGACCAGGCCGATGCCCACGGTCATCTGCTCGGGGGCGAGCAGCGTGGCCCCCACGAAGGAGAGCACGATGACCGCGGAGGGCCAGAACACCCACGGCAGCAGGACGCGGTCGCGGGCGGCCGCGGCGGAGGTGGCAGGGGCGACGGCGCCGTCGGCCGTGGGGGCGGAGGAGGGGCGGGTGTCGGCCCGCTCAGGATCCAGTGGATTCTTCAAGGGCGGTGTCGGATCGCTCATCCTCCCGACCCTACGTGGTCCCGCGCGCCGGCCCCCCGCCTGAGACGCGGCCGAGTGGACGGTCTCACCCGGCCGGGTGACCGCGCCCACGGCCCCGGCGCGGGCGCCCCCTGGTGAGGCGTGGGCGGCCTCACTAGGGTGTGGGGCACCACGACGACGGCGGCGCCGGACGGGCCCGCCCGTGAGAGGAAGGACCCGCACCATGACCGACGTCCCCTTCGAGGACCGCGAGGACGAACGAGAGCTCGAGACGGACCTGCTCGCCGATCCCAACGCCGCCGGCGACCCCGAGCCGGAGGACGGCCGCGACGGCCAGCCCGTGCGCGGCGGCTCGGACGACCCGCAGCACCGGGCCGGGGAGGGACGTGCCCCGGACTCCCTGCGCAATGCGGAGTCCGCCGCCATGCACATCGAGGAGGACGCCCAGGACCGCACGCGTGCGGACGAGGGCGACGTCGAGATCCTGTGAACGCCCCTCAGCCCCGGTCGGGGACGAGGCCGGTGCGCAGGAGGGTGAGTGCCTCGTCCTGCCCGAGGAGCGGCTGACGCATCTCGTCGCGGAGGAAGTCGAGCATCGCCGCGGCCAGCGCCGGCTCCTCGGAGGCGATCGCGTCCGTCGCGATCGCGGCGTGGAAGTCGAGGGCGAACGCGGCCGTGGCGGTCTCGGCGATGCAGCTGTGGGTGGAGACGCCGCACAGCAGGAGCCGATCCACCCCGCGGCCCCGCAGCTCGGCCGCCAGTCCTGTGCCGTGGAAGGCGGAGTCCCGGGTCTTCACGACCTCGACGGCGTCCGGGGCGGCCGCCGCGACCCCGTCGAGCAGAGCGGCCTGCCGGGTGCCCGGGAAGGCGAAGCCCTCGTCGTCGGCCAGCATGTTCAACGTCCACGTGGAGCGGTCCCGCGCGTGCTCGGTCCGCACCAGGAAGACGGGACGGCCGGCCTCGTGCGCGGCCCGGAGCAGTTCCACGACCGCCGCCGTCAGCTCGGACTGATGGGCGGCCAGCGCGGGATGCTCGAAGTAGCTGTGCTGGACGTCGATCACCACGAGCGCGGTCTCGCCGCCGGTCGCGCGGGCGGAGGGGGAATCGGGCATCGACCCAGTGTGCCCACCGCGTCGCCGCCTGTCAGCGGCCCGTCGCCCCGGACGACGAAGGCCCCCCGCGTCTGCGGGGGGCCTTCTCGAAGTGGTGGCTCCGACCGGCGTCGATCCGGTGACCTTACGATTTTCAGTCGTACGCTCTACCAACTGAGCTACAGAGCCCGGCGACCTTCGTCACCAGGACCATGCGTCACCGGACTCCGTTTCCGAATGCCGGTGATCGGACGATCCGAGCGACCCTGACGGGACTTGAACCCGCGACCTCCGCCGTGACAGGGCGGCGCGCTAACCAACTGCGCTACAGGGCCATGTTCTGTTGTTCTCGCCGCTTTCGCAACGAGTGGAAACTCTAGCAGAGCCTCCGAGCGTCGTGCAAATCCACGCTCCACGTGCCGTTCCGGCCGCCGAGGGCGGCCGTTCTGCGTACCCCCAACGGGATTCGAACCCGTGTCGCCGCCGTGAAAGGGCGGTGTCCTAGGCCTCTAGACGATAGGGGCAGGTCCGATGTCGAGATTCCCGAGGTGGACCCTGGGAGTCTATGGTGGCCGCACACCCTCCGGCAAGTCCGGCCGCCGGCCGGCCGCCCTCCGCACCGCGGAGCCCCGCACCCCCAGGAGCCGCCGTGGACCACCGCCCGTCGCCCGACCAGCCCGCCGCCACGTGGATGAGCGAGCAGGAGTTCGACGACGCCGTCTCCGCGGCCCTCGCCCGTATCCCCGACGAGCTGGCACGGCTGCTGACGAACGTCGTCGTGGTGGTGGAGGACGAGTACGAGCCGCAGCGCTGGGAGGACCCGGCCACCGAGCTGTTCGGCCTCTACGAGGGCGTGCCGCTGACCGAGCGCGCCGAGTTCGCGTGGCAGATGCCGGACCGGATCGTGGTGTTCCGCGGTCCACTCACCCGCCACTGCACCTCCCGCGCCGAGCTCGAGGACGAGATCACCGTCACCGTCATGCACGAGGTCGGGCATTTCTTCGGCATCTCCGAGGAGCGCCTCCACGAGCTCGGCTGGGGCTGAGCGCCGGTCAGGACTCCGGCTGGTCCTGGACCGGGCCGAACGAGGCGCGGCGGCTGAGGCGGACGTCCTCGCGGAACGGGACGACGAGCACCGGGCCCTTCGCGTGGTCCGCGACGCCGCGGCTCGTGGAGCCGACGATCGCACCGGCGAAGCCGCCCAGACCGCGCGTGCCCACCACGGTGAGGCAGGCGGTGGCGCTCTGGTCCACCAACACGTCCACGGGGGTGCCGTCCACGAGCTCGGTGAGGACCTCGAGGCCGGGGAACTCGGAGCTGATCCACGCGGCGCCGGCGTCGAGACGCTCGCGCAGCTCCCGCTCGCGGGCCTCCTCGTCCAGGCTGACGGCCAGCCACGCGGCGTTCGCGCCCAGGGGCGGGACGGCGCACACGAGCTTCAGCGGGGCCTGGCGGAGGCGGGCCTCCTCGGCGGCCTCGAGAGCGGCGGCACGACCCTGCTCGGAACCGTCGACGCCCACCACGACGGCGGTCCTGTCCCCCGCGCGGCTGGCCTCGACCCCGGCGGGGATGATGGCGACCGGGCAGTGCGCGTGGCCGGGCAGCGCGGCGGCCACCGAGCCGAGCAGGCGGCCCATGAAGCCGCCGCGGCCGCGCGCGCCCGAGACGAGCAGGGAGGCCTCGGCGGAGAGCTCCACGAGGACGCCGGCCGCGTCCCCGATCTCCACACGCAGCTCCGGACGCACCCCGTCGGCGTCGAGCTTGCCGGCGACCTCCTCCAGGAGGGCCTGCACGCCCTCGCGGAGACGGGAGTCGTCCAGGACGGCGCCGCCGGCGTCCGCGCCGTAACCCCAGTACGCGGGGATCGAGTAGGCGGTGACGAGGGTCAGCGGCTCGCCGCGCAGGCCGGCCTCGCGCTGGGCCCAGCGGGCGGCGGAGACGGACTGGTCGGAGCCGTCCACACCCACCAGGACGCCGAGCGGTGCGTCCTCACGGCGGGTGGCGGCGGGCTGGGTCTGGGCGGACATGGCGACCTCCTCGAGTCGGACTCGACGGGCCCCGGGCGGACCCGGCCGAGTGCCTCCAGTCTACGCCTCGGGGCCCGGGACGAGTCCCGTGATCCCGGGCGCGACGCCCGCGGGGAAGCCGCGTGGATCCTCCGCGAGCCGGGCCGGGAAGGCGTCCATGCGCAGGGCACGGGCCAGGCGGTCGCGGGGGTCGGAGCCGGGCGGGGCGTCCGCGGCGGGGCGGGCCACGGGGGCGTCCGAGGCCGCCACGATGACGTTGCCGCGGCGCCGCCCCTTGAGCATGGGCGGATCCGCGATCACCTCGACGTGCTCGAACGCGGCGACGACGGCAGCCACGTCCGCCCGCACCGACGTCAGGTCCGGCCCGCCGCCCACGTTGAGCACGTACAGCCCGCCCGGGGCGAGGACCCGCGCAGCGGCGCGGGCCGCGTCCAGGCCGGTGAGGCCCGGCGGGGTGATGTGGCGGGCGCCGGTCAGGTCCGTGGGGTCCGGGGCGAAGACGTCGCGGATGATCAGGTCGCGGCTGGCCGGGTGGGCCGTGGCCAGGACCTCGGCGGCGTCGGCCACGCGGATGCGCAGGGCCGGGGCGCGGGGCAGGCCGAAGCGCTCGCGGGCGAGGGCGGCCAGGCCGGCGTCGATCTCCACCGCGGTCTGGTGGGAGCCCGGGTACGCGTGGTCCACCCAGCGGGCGAGCGCGCAGCCCGCGCCGCCCAGGTGCAGGGCCCGCAGCGGCGTGGGCTCCGGCCAGTGCGCCCGGACGGCCGCGGCGGCCCAGCGCATGTACTCGAAGGCCATGCGCTCGGGGCGCTCGGGGTCCAGCGGGGAGGACTCGACGCCGTTGACGTAGAGGATGAACGCGCCCGGCTCGAAGGCGTCCTCGCGGATCTCGGCGGTGCCGTGGGTGATCGCGTGGACGCCCGGCTCGATCCCGGCGGGGGCGGCGGGGCCGCCCACGGCCCGGCCCCGGCGCGCCGACGACCGGCGACTCACGCCGCACCGCCGTCGTGCGGGAGACGGCGCACCATCAGCTGCTCGTGCAGGCCGGCCCACGGGCCGGTCATCGGCTCCGGCGCCCCCACGGCCGCGAACCCGTGCTTGGCGTAGAACGCCGCGGCCCGCGGATTCTCGGCGAGGACGCGCAGCATCGCGGGGCGGTCGCCGACGACGGCGTCCAGCAGGCGCGCTCCCACACCGGTCCCGTACGCCTCGGCCAGGACGTAGAGCACCATGAGCTCCACATCGGGCGGGTCGGCGGGCGATGCGGGCGCGTCGTCCGCACCCGTCCGGCCCGTCTCCGCCGCCGAGCGACGCGGGCCCGCGAGCGCCACGCCGAGCAGCCGGCCGCCGTCGTCGGCGACCCAGAGGTCCCGGTCCGATCCGATCAGCGCGGTCCACGCGGACACGTCCTCCGGGATCCGGTCCTCGATCGCGTCCAGGTAGGCGGACGGCAGGAGCGCGCCGTAGGCCTCCCGCCACGACCGCGCCTTGACGCGCAGCAGCGCCTCGACGTCCCCGGGGGCGGCGGGGCGCACGGTCACAGACTCAGGCACGGGCTGCTCCTCTGGGCCGCCGGCGCGGCGGCCATTCCTCGAACGAAAGCGTCTCGACACGCCGCCGTTTCTCGAACGAAAGCGTCCGGGGGGGCAGCGGGGAGGGGGGTCACCCGGCGTCGCCGTCGCGCGGGGCCGGGGCGGCGCGCCGCTGCTCGTCCTCGGCGAGGGCCGACTCGAGGCGCTCGAGCTTGCCGTCCAGCTCGCCGGTGCGGCCGGGGCGGATGTCCGCCTTCAGCACGAGCGAGACGCGTGTGCCGTACGGGGACACGGCGTCCACGGCGGCGCGCACGACCTCCATCACCTCGTCCCACTCCCCCTCGATCTCGGTGAACATCGAGGAGGTGCGGTGCGGCAGGCCGGAGGCGCGCACCACGGCGACGGCGGCCGCCACCGCCCGGTGCACGGACGCGGTGTCCGCGTCGCCGGGCAGGTGCTCGGCGTCGGCGGGTTGGCCGGAGGGGGCGACGGAGAAGGCGACGATCATGGCACCAGTGTGCCCCGCCCCCGCCGCCGGCTCACCCCCCGAGCACCGGCTGCAGGGCCTTGATCAGCTCGTTCACGCCGATCGCCACGAACACGGCCGCGGTCAGGCCCAACAGGGTGTTGCGGACCCAGCCGTTGCGGAACTGCCGCGGCACGTCCTTCGTGTTGTTGAGGAACAGCAGGGTCACGGCCAGGAACGGCATGAACAGGGCGCCGAGCGTGCCGTAGAGCAGGATCAGGAAGATCGGCCGGTCCAGGAACAGCAGCGCCATGGGCGGCAGGGTCAGCCACAGCAGGAAGAAGCGGCCGGGCTTCGAGGACAGCGACGGCGCGTCGTCCTGGTCCAGCTCCTCGGCGGGCCGGCGGAAGTTCGTCCAGAAGTCCGCGAACATCAGCGAGACGCCGTGCCACACGCCCAGCAGGGAGGAGAAGGACGCGGCGAAGAATCCGATGAGGAACACCGTGGACCACGCCGAGCCGTAGCGCTCGGCCAGCACGTCGCCGACGTCGAGCAGGCCCTTGTCGCCCGAGGAGATCGCCAGCCCCGCCGAGTGCAGCAGCTCCACGCCCATGACCATGGTGGCGATCACGAAGATGCCGGTGAGGATGTACGACGTCGCGTTGTCGAACTTCATCACCCGCATGTACTTCGGGACGTTCCAGCCCTTCTCCCGCAGCCAGTAGGCGTACGCGCCGAGGGTGATGGTGCCGCCCACGCCGCCGGCCAGGCCGAGCACGTAGAACATGACGTCCGGGTCGCCGGACGGGATGCGCGGGACCAGGCCGGCGAGGATGTCGCCCACGTTGGGGGCGGTGAGCGCCGCGGAGAGCAGGACGGTCAGGAACATGACGCCGATCAGCACCGCCATGAGCTTCTCGATCAGCCCGTACCGGTTCAGCCACACCAGGCCCAGGCCCACGAGGCCCAGGCCGATCGCGTAGACCTTCATGTCCACGCCCGGGAACAGCGCGGCCAGGGGCAGCGCGGCCGAGCTCATGGCGGTGGCGCCGTACACGAAGCCCCAGATCAGGATGTAGGGGCCGAAGTACCAGGAGGTCCAGGAGCCCAGCGAGCGCCAGCCCTGGAAGATCGTCTTGCCGGTGGACAGGTACCAGCGGCCCACGCCCTCCACGAGCACGATCTTGAAGATCACGCCCAGGATCACGGCCCACAGGAGCATGTAGCCGTAGCGGGAGCCGGCGGTGAGGGTGGCCACGATGTCCGCGGCGCCCACGCCCGTGGCGGCCGCCACGATGCCGGGTCCCAGCGAGTTCCACTTCGGCCGGATGGGGGTCTCGTTGAGCTCGGCGTCCGTGAACCCGATGATGTCGGGGTTGTGCACGGGGCGGCCGCGGTCGGCTCTCGTTGCCATGGGAGGGTCCTTAATGCTTGACGGGGCGAGTGCAGTCATGTGTATTACGCGCGTGAGAGACACGCCTCACTCACGTCGATCCGCGTCGGCCGGGACGGGCCCCGACGCCGCGGCCTCGGTACCGTGAACGACGAGCCCCGTCCTCCACCGGAAGGTCCGCCATGCCCCAGGGAATCTTCGTCTCCACCACGTCCACCGGCGCCGGCAAGTCCCTCGTCAGCCTGGGCCTGGCCGACTCGCTGTACCGGCGCTCCGGCACGGTGGGCTACTTCCGCCCCGTGGTGCCCGGCGACGACGTGGAGACCGACCCCATGGTGCTGCTGATGCGCGAGCAGTACGGCCTCTCCCCGGAGCAGGCCCGCGGCGGCCTCACCGCGGCCGAGGCCCGCACCCTCATGGCCGAGGGCCGCGGCGACGAGGTCCAGCAGCGCTGCGTGGAGCAGTACGACGCCATGCGGGCGGCGGGCGGCGTCGTGGTGGTGGAGGGCACCGACCTGATCAGCCCGGACCCGGCCGCCGACCTCGACCTCAACGCCCAGCTCGCCCGCAACCTCGGCACCCCCGTGGTCGCCGTGGTCTCCGGCGCGGACCTGACACCCGAGCAGGCGGCCGACGTCGTGGACCTGGCCCGGCGCACCCTCGACGACGCCGGCGTCGAGCTGCTGGCCGTCATGGTCAACCGCGCGGACCCCCGTGACCTCGACGCCGTCGGCGCGGCCGTGCGCCCCGGCCGCCACGCCTGGCCCGTGTACGTGCTGCCCGAGCTGACCGAGCTCGCGCACCCCTCGGTGGCCGAGGTGGCGGACGCGCTCGGGCTCGAGCAGATGGCCGGGCAGGAGACGCTGGACCGCGACGTCGCCGAGGTCAAGGCCGTCTCCATGGAGGGCGGCAACTTCCTCGAGGTCCTGCGCGAGGGCGCGCTCGTGATCGTCTCCGGCGACCGCTCCGACGCGATCCTGGCCACCGTGGCCTCCTCGCTGACCCCGGACTTCCCCACCCCCTCCGGCATGATCCTCACCAACGGCATCCTCCCGAACCGCCAGCTCCAGCGGCTCTACCTGGGCGCGGCCTTCCCCGTGTTCGTCACCCACGACGACACGTTCACCACCGCCGCGAAGGTCTCCCGGGTGCGCTCCGAGCTCTCCAGCGCCCAGCCCCGCAAGACCGCCGCCGCCCTGGGCACCTGGCACCAGCGCGTGGACGGGGACGAGCTGCTGGCCCGCTTCGACCTGCCACGCACCGACGTCGTCACCCCTCTGCGCTTCCTGCACGAGCTGATCTCCCGCGCCCGCGCGGACCGCCGCCGGATCGTGCTGCCCGAGGGCGAGGATGCCCGCGTGCTGCGCGCCGCCGAGATCCTCCAGCGCCGCGACGTCTGCGACCTCGTGGTGCTCGGCCCGGCCGCCGCCGTGCGGGAGCTGGCCTCCCGCGAGGGCGTGGACCTGAGCGGGATCGAGCTCGTGGACCCCGCCGACTCCCCGGACCTGGAGCGCTACGCGCAGGAGTACGCCCGGCTGCGCGCCCACAAGGGCGTGGACGCCGAGCGCGCCCGCGAGGTCATGCAGGAGGGCGCCTACTTCGGCACGATGATGGTCCACCTGGGCGACGTGGACGGCATGGTCTCCGGCGCCGCCCACACCACCGCCAACACCATCCGCCCCGCGCTGGAGTTCGTGAAGACGAAGCCGGGCGTCTCGATCGTCTCATCGGTGTTCTTCATGCTGCTGCCGGACCGCGCCCTCGTGTACGGCGACTGCGCCGTGAACCCGGACCCGGACGCGCAGCAGCTCGCGGACATCGCCGTGGCGTCCGCGGCCACCGCCGCCCAGTTCGGGGTGGACCCGCGCGTCGCCATGCTCTCCTACTCCACGGGCGCCTCCGGCTCCGGGCAGTCCGTGGACAAGGTCCGCGCCGCCACGGAGCTCGTGAGGGAGCGTGCCCCCGAGCTGAAGGTGGAGGGCCCGCTGCAGTACGACGCCGCCGTCAACGCCTCCGTCGCGGCCTCGAAGATGCCCGGCTCCGAGGTGGCCGGCCAGGCCACCGTGTTCGTGTTCCCGGACCTGAACACCGGCAACAACACCTACAAGGCCGTCCAGCAGTCCTCCGGGGCGGTCGCCGTCGGGCCCGTGCTGCAGGGCCTGAACAAGCCCGTCAACGACCTCTCCCGCGGCACCACCGTGGAGGACATCGTCAACACCGTCGCCATCACCGCCATCCAGGCCCAGGCCCAGGGCTGACGCCCCGGAAGGAGTCCCCCGTGCTCGTCCTTGTCATCAACTCCGGCTCGTCGTCCCTGAAGTACCAGCTCCGTGAGCTGGCCGACGACGGCACGGACGCCCCGGTGCCCGTCCTCGCCCAGGGCCTGGTGGAGCGCATCGGCGTCCCCGGCTCCGGCGTGCCGGACCACGCCGCCGCCCTCGAGCAGGTGGAGGCCGAGCTGGCCGAGGCGACCGGCGGGCGCACCATCGACGCCGCCGGCCACCGCGTGGTCCACGGCGGCGAGCGGTTCACCGCCCCGGCCCGGGTGACCAACGAGGTGATCCGCGCGATCGAGCGCCTCGCCCCGCTGGCCCCGCTGCACAACCCCGCCGCCGCCCAGGGGCTGCGCGCCATGGCCGAGCGCTGGCCGGACATGCCCCAGGTGGTCGTGTTCGACACCTCGTTCCACCAGACCATGCCCCGCGAGGCCTGGCAGTACGCCCTGCCGGACGAGGTCTACACGGAGCACGGCATCCGCCGCTACGGCTTCCACGGCACGAGCCACGACCTCGTCACCGGCCTCGCCGCGGAGCATCTGGGCATCCCGCGGGGGGAGTTCCGGGCCGTGGTGCTGCACCTGGGCAACGGCGCCTCCGCCACCGCCATCCGCGACGGCGTCTCCGTGGACACCTCCATGGGCTACACCCCGCTGGCCGGCCTGGTGATGGGCACCCGCTCCGGCGACCTGGACCCCTCCGTGGTCACCCACCTCATGCGGAACCACGGCTACGACGCCGAGGAGCTGGACACCCTCATGAACAGGCGCTCCGGCCTGCTGGGCCTGGCCGGGGAGGCGGACATGCGCCAGGTGCTGGAGAACGCCGCCTCCGGGGACGGCCGCGCCCGCAACGCCCTGGACGTGGCCTCCTACCGGCTGGCCAAGTACGTGGGCGGCTACCACGTGGCCGTGGGCGGGGCGCAGGCGATCGTGTTCACCGCCGGGATCGGCGAGAACTCGGCTCCGTTCCGGGCGCGCGTGCTCGACCGGCTCGGGGCGCTCGGGGTGGCCTACGACGCCGAGGCCAACCGCGCCCGCGTGGCCGGGCCCCACACGATCTCCGCGCCGGAGTCGGCGATCCCGGTCCTCGTGGTCCCCACGGACGAGGAGCAGGCGATCGCCCGCTTGACGTGGGAGCTCGCCCGCTGAGCACCGCGCCCGACCGTCCGACCGACGCCCAGCGACATCGCCGCCGGTCCGCCCGGCAGTGATGTCGCTGCGGCTCGGTCGACACGAACGGGGCGCTTCTGCACCCGACCGTCCGGCCCGGTCAGCGCTCAGACGTGGGTGCCGTCCGCCTCGACGGCGATGCCCAGCTCGTTGCCCGGGATCGAGGCGAGCAGGCGGCGGGTGTACGGGTGCCGGGGGTTGGTGAAGACCTCCTCCGAGCTGGCCGCCTCCACCACCTCGCCGTCCTTCATCACGCACACGTAGTCCGAGATGAGGCGCACCACCGCGAGGTCGTGCGAGATGAACAGGTAGCTCAGCCCCAGCTCCTCCTGCAGGCGCCGCAGCAGCGTGAGGATCTGGTCCTGCACGAGCACGTCCAGCGCGGAGACCGGCTCGTCGCACACGATCAGCTCCGGGTTCAACGCGAGCGCCCGGGCGATCGCCACGCGCTGGCGCTGCCCGCCCGAGAGCTCGGCGGGGTACCGACGGTGGAAGTGCGAGGGCAGGGCCACCTGGTCCATGAGCTCGAGCACGCGCGCCCGCCGCTGCCTGGCGTTGCCCCGCCGGTACGTCTGCAGCGGCTCCTCGATGATCCGGCCCACCGTGAACGAGGGATTGAGCGAGGAGAAGGGGTCCTGGAACACGGCCTGCACGCGCTGCCGGAAGTCCTTGAGCCCCTCCCCCTTCAGCGCCAGCACGTCCTTGCCCTCGAAGCTGATCTCGCCCGAGGTCGGCTCGATCAGCTTGAGCAGCATGCGCGCCGTCGTCGTCTTGCCGGAGCCGGACTCGCCGACGATCGAGACGGTCTTGCCGCGCGGGATCTTCAGGGAGACGTCCTTCACGGCGATGAAGTCCTCGTGCCCGCGCACGGGATAGACCTTGGTGAGGTCGCGGATCTCCACCAGCGGGGTGAGGTCCTGCTTCGCCAGGGCCACCGTGGTCAGGGCCGCCGTGTCGTCCTCGGCCAGTGCGACGGGCGCGGGATCGAAGGCCTCGGGCAGCAGGCGGGCCGCCGCCACCGACGGCGCGGCCGCCACGAGCGAGCGGGTGTAGGCGTGCTGCGGGTCCTCGAGGATGGCCCGCGCGTCGCCGGACTCCACCACGCGTCCGCGGTGCATCACCACGAGCTGCTGCGCCCGCTCGGCGGCGAGGCCGAGGTCATGGGTGATCAGCAGCACGGAGCTGCCGAGCTCGCGGGTCATCTCGTCGATCTGGTCCAGGATCACCTGCTGCACCGTCACGTCCAGGGCGGAGGTCGGCTCGTCCGCGATCAGCAGCTGCGGCCGGCACGCCAGGCCGATGCCGATCAGCACGCGCTGGCGCAGGCCGCCCGAGAGCTCGTGCGGGTACTGCTTGGCCCGTCGCGCGGGCTCGGGGATGCCGGCGCGCTCCATCACCTCGACGACGGCGGCCCCCACGTCCTTCTTCGTCGTCATGCCGTGGGTCAGCAGGGTCTCCCCGATCTGCTGCCCCACCCGGGTCACGGGGTTGAGGTTGGACATCGGGTCCTGCGGCACCAGCCCGATCCGGCGGCCGCGGATGCCGCGCATCCGCGACTCGGGCAGGCCCACGAGCTCCTCGCCCGCGAAGCGGACGGAGCCTGCCGTGACCCGGCCGTTGCCGGGCAGCAGGCCGATCGCGGCCATCGCGGTGGTGGACTTGCCCGAGCCGGACTCGCCCACGATCGCCAGCGTGCCTCCGGCCGGGAGCGTGAGGGACGCGCCCTCCACGGCCTGCACGGTGCCCTGCTGGGTGGTGAACTCCACATCCAGGTCGCGGATCTCCAGCAGCGGGGCGCCGGCCGCGGGGACCGCGGGTGTCGTGCCGGGGCCGGGCGCGCCGTCGTCGTGCTTGGGGTCCATGGTCAGCGCCTCCGGGAGGTCGGGTCGAGGGCCTCGCGCAGGGACTCGCCCAGCAGGGTGAAGCCGAGCGCGGTGATGGCGATGCACAGGCCGGGCAGGAACGCGAGCCACGGGTTGATGCCCAGCTCGGCCTGCGCGTAGGTGAGCATGCGGCCCCACTCGGCGGTCTCGGGGCGGCCGCCGCCGAGGCCCAGGAAGGACAGGGCGGCCGCGTCGATCACGGCCGTGGCCAGGGTGAGCGTGGCCTGCACGATCACGGGGCCCAGCGAGTTCGGCAGCACGTGGGACATCGTGATCCGCCCGCGCGAGAGGCCGAGGGTCTGCGCCGCGAGCACGTAGTCCGACCCTTTCTGCGTGAGCATCGAGGAACGCAGCAGCCGCGCGAACACGGGCACCTGCGCCACCCCGATCGCGATCATCACCGCGAACGGGGTCTGCCCGAGGATCGCCGCGATGGACACCGCCAGCAGCAGGTTGGGCACCGAGAGCAGGATGTCCACGACGCGCATCACCACGGAGTCCACCCAGCCGCCGAACGTGCCGGCCAGCAGGCCGAGCAGCATGCCGCCGGCCAGGCCGAACGCCGTCGAGATGACGCCGATGAGCAGCGAGGCCTGCGCGCCCCAGATCAGCTTGGAGAGCACGTCCCCGCCGAAGCGGTCCAGGCCCAGCGGGTAGCCGGCCACCTCGCCGGGGCCGGGCACGTGGGTGGGACGGATCTCGCGCATGCCGGGTGTGGCCGTGCCCGCGTACGGGGCCAGCACCGGGGCGAGGACGGCCACGAGCACGAAGAGCAGCACGATCACGGCGCCGGCGATCGCGGCCGGGTTGCGGCGCAGCCGCTGGAACGCGGCGCCCCACACGGAGGTGCCGCGCGCGTCCGCGGCGGCCTCGGTGGTCGCCTGGGTGGCCCCGGCCTCGACGGGCGCCAGCGCGTGCTCGACGGCGTGCTCGGTGGGTCCGCCGCCGGGGCTGGGGGGCAGGTTCACGCTCATGAGACACGCACCCTCGGGTCGATGAGGCCGTAGGAGACGTCCACGACCAGGTTGATCAGCGAGTAGAGCAGGGCGATGAAGATGATGAAGCCCTGCAGCACCGGGAAGTCGAGCTGGAAGATCGCCTGCGCGAGGAACCGGCCGATCCCGTTGAACGCGAACACCGTCTCGGTGAGCACCGCCCCGGAGATCAGCAGGCCCAGCTGCAGGCCGAGCGTGGTGCTCACCGGCAGCAGGGCGTTGCGCATGATGAACCGGTTTCGGATCAGGCGCGGGGCCAGGCCCTTGGCGCGGGCCGTGCGCACGAAGTCCGCGTCCTGCACGTCCAGCACGGAGGCACGGGTGATGCGCGCGATGATCGCCAGCGGGATGGTGCCCAGCGCGATGCCGGGCAGCACCAGGTGGGTCAGCGCGTTCAGGGCCGCGTCCCACTCCGCGGTGATGATGCCGTCCCACACGTAGAAGTTCGTGTAGTGGGTGGCGTCGATCCGCGGGTCCTGCCGGCCGTCCGTGGGCAGCCAGCCCAGCTTCACCGCGAACACCCACTTGAGGATGAACGCCAGGAAGAACACGGGCACCACCACGCCGACCAGGGACAGCACGACGGCGACGTCGTCCTGCCACCGGCCCACATGGCGGGCCGCCCAGTAGCCGAGCGGGATGCCGATGGCCACCGCGAACACGATCGCGAAGACCGAGAGCTCCAGCGTGGCCGGGAAGCGGTCCGCGAACTCCTCGACCACGGACCGGTTCGTCATGGTCGAGGTGCCGAAGTCGCCGCGCAGCAGCCGCCCCATGTAGGTGAGGTACTGCTCGAGCAGGGGCTTGTCGAAGCCGTACGCCGCGTTCACGCGGGCCACGGCCTCGGGGGTGGCGCGGTCGCCGAGCAGGGCGGTGGCGGGGCCGCCGGGCAGGCTGCGGACCCACACGAACAGCAGGACGGACAGTCCGAACAGGGTGGGGATCAGCAGCAGCAGGCGCTTGCCGATGAGTCTGAGCACGAGGGGCCTCCATGCCGGCGCGGGGGCCGGGCCGGTCGGTGCGAGGGACGGGCGGTGGCGGGCGGGCCGGCGACGACGGCGCCGGGGCGCGGCGCCGTCGTCGCCGGTGGGGCGGGTCGTCCCCGGCCCGCCGGGCTCACTCGGTCAGGTCGATCTCGTTGAAGACCTCGTCGTTGACCGGGCTCGCCGGGTAGGAGGCCACGCGCTTGTCGAAGGCCAGCGACGGGGCCGGGTGGGCGAGCGGGACCGCCGGGACGATCTCGGAGATCTGCTCGTTGATCTCCTGGTACTTCGGCGTCTGCTCCTCGAGCGTCGGGATCTGGCGGGCCTCCTCGAGGGCGGAGAACAGCTCCTCGTCGGTGAAGCCGAACTCGGGCTTCTCCTGGCCGAAGAACACGCCCACGAAGTTGTCCGTGTCGTTGTAGTCACCGGTCCAGCCCAGCAGGTGGATGCCGTGGTCCGAGGTGCCCTGCACCTGGTCGAGGTAGTCCGGGCTCCACTTGGCCGGCTTCGCGTTCACCGTGATGCCCACCTCGGCCAGCTGGCTCGAGAGGTTGGAGAACGCCTGCTCGGGGGTCGGCATGTACGGGCGCGAGACGCCGGTGGGGTAGTTGAAGTCGATCGTGAAGCCGTCCGGGTAGCCGGCCTCGGCGAGCAGCGCCTTGGCCTTGGCGGGGTCGTGCTCGTACGTGGTGACGTCCTCGCTGTACCCGTTCACGGACTTCGGGATGAACTGGGTGGCGGGCTCCGTGCCCTCGGGGAGGGTCTGCGCGATGAGGGCGTCCTTGTCGATCGCGTGGGCGATCGCCTGGCGCACCCTGACGTCCTGGAGCTCCTCCTTCTCCTGGTTCAGGCCCAGGTAGAGGATGGTGAACGGGTCGCGGGCCACCACGTTGAAGCCGGCCTCGGACAGCGCCGCGGTGTCCGCGGGGGCCACGAGGTCGTAGCCGTCGACATCCCCGGCCTCGAGCGCCTGACGGCGGGCCACCGGGTCGTCGATCACGCGGAAGGTGATGTCCGTGACCTCGCCGCCCTCGCCCCAGTAGTCCTCGTTGGCGGTGAGCTTGACGTCCTCGCCCACGCTCCAGGACTCGAACTTGTAGGGGCCGGTGCCGGTGGGGTGTGCCCGGGCGTACTCGGACATCTGGGGCGACTCGGCGGTGCCGCCGACCTCGTCCGCCTTGTACTCCTCGAGCGCCTTCGGCGACTGCATGGCGAAGGCCGGCAGGGACAGGGAGGAGATGAAGCCCGCGAACGGCTGCGCCAGCGTGATCTTCACCTCGTGCTCGCCGGTGGCCTCGCACTCCTTGTAGACGGCGTCCTCGGGCTTGTCCGCGAAGCCGCGGAACAGCTTGCCGTAGTAGTACGAGAGGGTCTCCGACTGCTGGATGCCCGTGAAGTTGTACCAGCGGTCGAAGTTGGCGCACACGGCCTCCCCGTTGAACGGCTCGCCGTCGTGGAAGGTCACGCCCTCCTTCAGCTGGAACGTGTGGGTCAGGCCGTCCTCCGAGGACTCCCAGGACTCGGCCAGCAGCGGCGCGGGGTCCGCGGTGCCCGGCTTCGTGCCCACGAGGCCCTCGAAGATCTGACGGGAGACCCGGAACGTCTCGCCATCGCTCGCGAACGCCGGATCGAGGCTCTTGGGGTCGGAGGAGGCGGCGAAGATGAACGAGCCGTCCACTTGGGCGGCGTCGCCCCCGCCCGAGCCGCCGGAGCCGCCGCCGTCGCGCTGGCTCTGGGCGCAGCCGGTGACGAGCAGGGCGCCGGCCGCGGTGAGCGCGGCGGCGGACAGGAGTCGGTGACGCAGACGGGTGGCCATGGGGGCTCCTCCGGGAGAGGTCTCAGCCGAGACGCGGGTGCGAGGGGACCGCGCCGTCGGGTGTGACCTCGGGCACGCTCCTGGACGTGACTATAGCCACAAGCGCGGGCAGGAACGCAACGCAGGCCGCGTCTGCGCGTGCGGCACGGCGCCCTCAGGCCCCGGTGGGCACCCGCTCCCGACGCGCGGCGGCCCGCTCGCGGACCCAGCGCAGCACGTCCTCCGGACGGTTGGTGGTGAGCTCCTGCACCCCCTGGGCGAGGAGGAAATCGGCGTCCTCGCGCTCGTCGACGGTCCACACCCGCAGCCGCCGCCCCGCCGCCAGCCACGCCTTCACGTCCGCCAGGTGCTCCCGCACGTAGGCCACGGAGGGCCCCGCCATCCCGGCCCGGCCGCGCCAGACGAGCGCCTCGGACCCCGCCAGCGACTGACGCGCCGCCGCACGCACCGCCGCCCGGCTCAGCGGCCCCCGCGCGAGCCGGGTCGGCAGCTCCGTCGGCATGAGGTCCATCAGGGGGCAGAGGGGGTCCGTGCCGGCCAGCGGCGCCACGTGGCGCAGCGCGTCCGGATGGAAGCTCATGAGGGACACCTGCACCTGACCCAGTCGGCCGGTCTCCGGGTCCCAACCGGCCCGCAGCAGCTCCCGCAGCACCCGCTCCTCGAGCTCATGCCCGAACGGGGAGGGGTGCTTGAGCTCCACGGCCAGGCGCAGCGGCCGGTCCGCGGCCGCCGCGATCGCCAGGAGGTCGGCCAGGGTGAGCACCTGCTCCCCCGCGCCGCCGTACACGGCGGGCGGCGCCGTCGTCGTGGCGGGCTCGGCCCCCGGACGCCGGGCGTGCCACGAGACGACGTCGAGACCGCGCAGACGATCCAGCGTGTGGTCCGCGACGGCGCCGCGCCCGTCCGAGGTGCGGTCCACGGTGGGGTCGTGCCAGCAGACGACCTCGCGGTCCCGCGTGAGCTGGACATCGCATTCGAGACCGTCCGCGCCCACGGCGAGGGCGTGGAGCATGGCGGCGCGGGTGTGCTCGGGGAAGGCGGCGGAGGCACCGCGGTGGGCGATCACGAGAGCGGGCACGCCGCCAGGCTAGGGAGCGCGAGTGCCGGCCACGTCACCGCAAGGTGCCCGGCTGGTTAACTGGTGGGGACCATTCGGTGCGCGCGATCAGGAGCCTCCCGTGTCCCTCTCCCCCGACCCCGCCCAGCAGCTGCTCAGCGCCGGCGCCCTCGAACGCGCGGCGGGCCTGCGGCGCATGAAGGCCGTCGCCCTGGGGCTGCTCATCCTGCTGGCCGTGGTGTTCGTGGTCGCGTTCCCGTTGCAGGACACCCACCCGGTGTGGGGCTACGTGCGCGCCGCCGCGGAGGGGGGCATGGTCGGCGCGCTGGCGGACTGGTTCGCGGTCACGGCGCTGTTCCGCCACCCGATGGGGGTGCCCGTGCCGCACACCGCCCTGATCCCGCGGAAGAAGGACCAGCTCGGCGCCGCGCTGACCGAGTTCGTGCAGGAGAACTTCCTGGACTCGGAGGTCGCCCACGAGAAGGTCGACGGGCTGAAGGTGGCCGAGGCCGCCGGCGGCTGGCTGCGCCGTGAGGAGAACGCGGCCCGCACCGCCCGGGAGATCGCGACGGCGGCCCGGGGCGCCATGGCCGCAGCCGACGACGACGCCGTCCAGGAGCTGCTGCGCCAGCTGATGGAACGCCACATGGTGGCCCCGGACTGGTCCCCCACGCTCGCGGGCGTGCTGGAGGACGTGGTGGCCGGACGGCACCACGAGCGCGTGGTGGACCTCGTGGTCGCCCACACCGGGGACTGGGTGGCCGCCCACCCCGAGCTGTTCGTCGAGACCGTGCGCCGTCGCTCCCCCGAGTGGAGCCCGGACCTCGTGGACCGCCTCCTCGCCGAGCGACTGCACGCCGAGACCCTCAAGTATCTCGCCGGCATCCGCCGCGACCGGCAGCACGAGGCCCGCCGCGCTGTCGACGACTGGCTCGACCGCCTTGCCGACGAGATGCGGAACGAGCCGACCACCCGCGCCTCGGTGGAGCGGTTCAAGCGGAACCTGTTCGCGGACGAACGGCTGCGTGCGTGGGCCGGGCGGGCCTGGGTCTCCCTGCGGGACTCGCTCCTGGACGCGCTCGAGGACCCGTCCTCCGACCTGCATCGCGCGCTCGTGGCCGCCCTGCGCGACCTCGGCGCCCGCCTGCAGGAGGACCCCGAGCTGCGCGACCGTGTGGACGGCCACGCCCGCCGCGCCGCGGCCTATGCGCTGAGCTCCTACGGCCCGGCGCTGACCGGGGTGATCGAGGAGACGGTCGCCCGCTGGGACGGCGAGCAGACCGCGCGCACCCTCGAGCTGTTCGTGGGCAAGGACCTGCAGTTCATCCGCATCAACGGCTCGGTCGTCGGCGCGCTCGCGGGCCTGGCGATCCACGGGGTGGCCACGCTGTTCCTCTGAGAGGCGGTTCCTCCCCCGCACTTTCGAACGTGACATGTGGCGAAGGGGCGCTTTCGAACGTGAGATAGGGACTTTCTCACGCTCGAAAGCGCGGGGGCGGGGGCGACGGACGCGCGGGGGCGGGGCCGTCAGGCGGCGGGCTTGCCCTTCTTCTGCCTGTCGTCCTTCTCGTCCTTGCCGCCGGGCAGGGCGCGACGGATCGCACCGAAGACGCCGCCGTCGTCCTTGGTGCCATCGGCGCGCCCCTGTGCGGCGCCCTCGCGGATCTCGCCGGGGATCACCATCGGCAGGGGGCCGAAGAGCTCCGCGGCGTTCTCCATCACGGCCTTGCCCATGGCGCGGTTGCCCACGCCGCCGATCACGGCGCCCACGCCGAACGGCACGGCGCGGCCCACGAAGCCGGCACCCTGCCGCAGGCGCATCTTGCGCATGAACGTCCTCTTGAGGCGATCCACCACGAACGCGCTGATGCCGGTGCCCGATGCGGTGCCCGCGAGCGCGTTGAGGCTGGACTGCGGGTCGTAGGGACGGCCGGCCTTGGCGGCGGCCTCGCGGAGCAGCTCCTTGGCGTCGTCGCCGAGCATGAGGCCCATGACGAGGGCCTGGGCGCGCTGCGGGTCCTGCGTGGTGATGCCGTGCAGCTCGGCGAGGGACTGCGCGTAGAGGGCGGTGGCCTCCATGAAGCCGGCGACCGCGGCACCGGACAGGCCGAGCGCGGCCACGGTGCCGATGCCCGGGACGATCGCGGTGCCGCCCACGGCGGCACCGGCCCCCGTGACGGTGGTCAGGTACTGCTGCCCGAGCCGCTCGGCGAGACGCTCCGGGCTCTCCCCCGGGTGCTTCGCCGCCATGCGCTGGATGTTCTTCAGGACCAGGGGGCGCTGGACCGCCAACACCGTGGAGAGGGCCTTCTCGAAGCCCTCCGTGGGCTCGCCGTTCTCATCGAGTGCCGACTTCAGCCCGAAGTCCTTCACCTTCCCGGACGCGTACCGGCCGATCGTCGAGTTCTTTGCCATGCGCGCCACAGTATCGGCGCGCGACCCCCGCGGTCAGGACCCGGGCGTCGCCGCGCGCAGGGAGTGCTCGAGGAAGATGCGCACGTCACGGACCTCGTCGGGGCCGGTCCCGTGCAGGATCCCGGGGTAGGTGCGCACGGTCAGGCGGGTGTGCTCCTCGGCCCACGCGCGGGTGTGGGCGACGGCGTCCGGATGGATCACGGGATCCTCGGCGTCCCGGCCCCAGAAGAACGGGCGCGGGCCCGGTCCCTCGGCCGGGGAGTCGAGCATGGCCAGCAGCTCGTTGTCGACGGCGAAGCCGCTCAGGCCCACACCGCAGGTGAACGCCTCGGGGCGCAGACGCAGGACCGTCGTCGCCATGGCCATGCCCTGGGAGAAGCCGAGCACCGAGACCGTGCGGAAGCCGGCCGCCACGACCTCCTCGGCGGAGAGCACGTCGAACACGCGGTGGGCGGCGGCGAGCACCTGGGCGAAGTCGGACTGCAGCAGCAGGTCGAGCAGGAACCAGCCGTGCGCGCCGGGGTCGCCCGGGCCTTCGGACGCCGTCTCGTCGATCTCGAAGCCGCCGCGCACCGCCAGGCCGGTGCACCGCTCCGGGAGCATCGGGAAGTGGCGGCGCGCCGCGCGGACCTCGTTGGAGCCGTAGCCGTGGAACACGAGCACCAGGTCCGTGCCCGCGCGCTCCGCCGGCGGGCGCGACCACACCACGCTGTGGCCGGAACTGATCGTCTCGGTGACTGGTGGGGGCGTGGGGCTCATGGCTCCATCCTAGGGAGGACCCCCGACCGGGCGTCATGCCTGGTCAGGGGCCGTTTTCGCGTGGGCCCTGCGGGGATCGAACCCGCGACCGGCGGATTAAAAGTCCGATGCTCTGCCAGCTGAGCTAAAGGCCCTCACCCGCGGCCGACGACGACGGCGTGCGGCCGACGACGGCGACCCTCGCGGGTGCCCTCCGATGGTAGCCCAGGCGCCCGGGGCACTACCGTGGACGGGGCCGCCGCCTCCGGCGACCACATCCCCACCCCGATGCGCCCTCGAAGGGAGCCCGCCCATGGCACGTCACCGCCTGCCCGCCGGCCGCGGCGCCAGCTCGAGCGCCTCGGGCGTGCTGCGCCCCCACCGGCCCCGCCTCTCGGAACCGCAGGAGCTCACGCACTTCGCCGGCGGCGAAGACCCGCAGGAAGTGGCCGCGGCGGCCTCGCGCCTGGCCCACGCCCTCGTGGCCGGCGGCCGCGCGGAGGAGGACCCGGCCATCGTCGAGCGGCTGGTCGGGCTGGTCCGCGAGCTGGGCGTCGAGACGCTCGCCGAGCTGTGGGCGGACGCCCCGCCCGTCTCGCTCGCCGGCGCCCTGTGGCGCCTGTACGCGCTCCAGGAGGCGACGACCCGCGACGGCGAGCGCTGGGCCGCCTGGTACCGCGCCGGGCATGCCGCCTACGCCTCGCGCGTCGTGGCGGGGGCCGTCGAGCCGCCGGGGCCGGCCGAGCTGCGCCGCCTCACGGACACGATCCTCACGGGCGCCTACCGCTCCGAGATCGACGTCGCGTTCGAGCGCGCCGCGGCCTACGCCCGCGTCGTGGCTCTGGGCCAGGTCGAGCACGCCGAGGGCTCCGAGGCCGCCGCCCCGGACCGCGCCGCCGCCCTCACCCGCCGGGCCGCGCGCCTGGTCAGCACCGCCGACGCCCTGGAGGCGGCGGGTCGAGCGTTTCGGGACGGATCGCTAGACTGATGGGGACGGCGCCGGGCCGCTGGTAACCCCGGGCTCCAACACATAGCCGCTGCGAGCGGCCTTCCGCCGAGAGGCGTTCCCGGTCCGGCGTCGTCGTCGACCCCTTCGCCACCCGTCGACGAGAGAGCGACCGCTGCCCATGTCCCCCCGCATGCCCTGGCTCGTCACGCGCGACACCCCGGCGCTGCGCCACATGGCGGACCTCGCCGAGGCCCTGCACCGGTCCGTGCATCTGGTGGCCCAGGTCGCGGGGACCCGCGGACCCGAGGCGGACCGTGCCGCCCGTGAGCTCGAGGAGCTCGACTCGTCCTCGAGCGCCACCCTCATGGCCTTCCTCACCGCGCTGCGCAGCGCCTACGTGACTCCGCTGCCCCGTCAGGACCTCTACCGGCTGGCCAGCGGCGTGCACGCGACCACCCGGCGCGTCGTGTCGGCGGGCGTGCTGATCCAGCGGGCCGACCTCGAGGAGCTGCCGACGCACGCCCTCGACGTCCTGGAGACCGTGGGGCGGCAGGCCGAGCTGCTCGCCCGCGGCGCCGCCGAGATGCGCGACCTCGACGCCCTGGAGGCCACGTGGATGCAGCTGCTGCGCGCCTCCCGCCGCACGGAGCGGATCATGGTCGAGTGGCTCGCCGACCTCGGCATGGACCTGCTGCAGCGCGACTACAACCGCCAGCGCGAGGTCGCCTGGGCGCTGCACGCGGCGCTCGAGGCCCTCTCCCGCGTGAACATGGACCTGGGCATGGTGCTCGTCCGTGAGTCCTGAGCCGGTGGAGGCGCCGTGACCGCGGGGCTCGCCGTCGTCCTCGTGCTGCTGTGCGCCGTCGGCGCGCTGATGGGGTTCCGCGACGCCCCCAACGCCGCGGCGCTGCCTGTCCGGTACCGGGCGCTGACACCGCGCGGGGCCCTCCTCCTGACCGGAGCGGTCAACACCGTGGGCGCGCTGCTGGGCATCGGGCTCATCACGCTGAGCGTGCACTACTTCACCTCGCCCGCGGTGCGCAGCGAGATCGGCCCCCTGGCCGTGGGCGTGTCCTGCGCGGTGACCCTCGTGTGGGGTCTGCTGCTGTGGTGGCGGCGCCTGCCCGGCTCCAGCACGCACGCGCTGATCTCCGCGCTGGCGGGCAGCCACCTCGCCGTGCGCCTGAGCCTGCACATCGACGTCGCCCACACCATCTTCGACCTCGTCCGCGCCGAGGTGCTGCTCAGCCTGCTGCTCTCGCCCCTGATCGCGTGGGCGCTCGCCCGCCTGCTCACTGCGCCCGCCACGCGGCTCGCCACCCGCGGCACCACGGTCAACGTCCAGCACCGGGCCCGCGTCGCGTTGGGCATCTCCGCCAGCGCCATGGCCATGGGCCACGGCCTGCAGGCCGGTCAGCGCATGGGGGTGCTGTGGGCCGCCGTGCTGGTGGGGTCCGGGTCCGTCCTGGCGCCGGACGCCCTGACGGCCGAGTTCGTGGGGGGCGCGTTCCTGTTCGCCCTCGCGGTCGGGCTCGGCACGCTAGGCGGCGCCTGGCGGATCGCCTGGACCCTCACCGAGCGTCTCGTGCGCCTCGACCCCCTGCGGGCGTCCGTGGCCGCCGTCATCCCCGCGGGCCTGCTGTTCGTCGGATCCCTGGTGTTCCACCTGCCCCTGTCCTCCACCCACACGGCGACGGCGGCCATCGTGGGCGCCGGCCAGACGCAGACCTACGCGTCCGTGCGCTGGCCCACCGTGCTGCGCGTGGTCGGCTGGTGGCTGCTCACGCCGGTGGCCTGCGCCCTCCTCGGCCTCCTCGGCACGCTGGCCCTCCTCCCGCTGGCCTGAGGCCGCGCCCGACGACGACGCCCGGCCCCGCAGACGCCGCGACCCCGCCCGGCGTGCGGCCGGACGGGGTCGGGGACGGAGCGCGGGGCGGCTCAGCCGAAACGGCCGGAGACGTAGTCCTCGGTCTGCTGGCTCGAGGGGTTGTTGAAGATGACGTTGGTGTCGTCGTACTCGATCAGCTTGCCGGGCTTGCCGACGCCCTGGATGTTGAAGAACGCGGTCTTGTCCGCCACGCGCGCGGCCTGCTGCATGTTGTGCGTGACGATGATGACCGTGTACTCCTCCTTGAGCTCGTTGATCAGGTCCTCGACGGCGAGGGTGGAGATCGGGTCGAGCGCGGAGCAGGGCTCGTCCATGAGGATCACGTCGGGCTGCACCGCGATGGAGCGGGCGATGCACAGACGCTGCTGCTGACCGCCGGAGAGGCCGGAGCCGGGCTTGTCGAGGCGGTCCTTGACCTCGTTCCACAGGTTGGCGCCGCGCAGGGACTTCTCCACGAGCTCGTCCGCACGGGACTTGTTCAGGCGGGTGCCGTTGAGCTTGTAGCCGGCCAGCACGTTGTCGCGGATGGACATCGTGGGGAACGGGTTCGGGCGCTGGAAGACCATGCCGATCTGGGAACGGACGCGGACCGGGTCCACACCGGGCCCGTAGATGTCCTCGCCGTCGAGCAGGAGCTGGCCGTCCACGGTGGCGCCGGGGAGCACCTCGTGCATGCGGTTGATGCTGCGCAGGAAGGTGGTCTTGCCGCAGCCGGAGGGGCCGATGAAGGCGGTGACGGAGCGGGGGGCGATGTCGATGTTGACGCCCTCGACGGCCTTGAACTTGCCGTAGAAGACATCGACGTCGACGGCCTGGATGCGCTTGGACATGAGTGGTTCTGTTCCTTCGTGGAAGTCTCTGGGGGGGGTGCGACGGGGTCGGGGCCGGCCGCCCGGGGGATTCCGGGCGGCCGGACCTCATCGGCCCTTCTTGGGGGCGAACGCCTTGGCGATGAACCGTGCCGCCAGGTTGAGCAGCATGACGATGGTCACGAGCAGCAGGGCGGCTGCCCAGGCGCGGGCGGTCGAGGGGTCCGCCGCCGTGGGCGAGGTCGGGGCGACCAGCTGGCGGTAGATGTACACCGGCAGCGCGGTCATCCAGTTGTCGAACGGGTTCCAGTTGATGCTGGTGGCGAAGCCGGCCGTCACGAGGATCGGCGCGGTCTCGCCGGCCACGCGGGCGATGGCCAGGGTGACGCCGGAGGCGATGCCGGAGATCGCGGTGGGCAGGACCACCTTGGCGATGGTCTGCCACTTGCGCACGCCGAGGGCGTAGGCACCCTCGCGCAGCTCGTTGGGCACCACACGGAGCATCTCCTCCGTGGATCGGACGACCACGGGGATCATGAGCACCGAGAGCGCGATCGCGGCCGTGAGACCCATCTGCACGGACTGCAGTGCGGTGGACTTGCTGCCGGTGACCAGGGTCAGGACCCACGTGATCGCGGCGTAGGCGAAGAGGCCGGCCACGATCGAGGGGATGCCGGTCATGACGTCCACGAAGAACACGATGGCGCGGGAGAACCAGCCGCCGCGGCTGTACTCCACCAGGTAGATGGAGGTGAGCATGCCGATCGGCACGGAGATCAGGGTCGCGATGATCGTGATCACGACGGTGCCGATCAGGGCGTGGCCGAAACCGCCCGCGAGCCCGCCGGCGGGCTTGCCGTCCTCCACCCACGCCGAGTCGTCGATGCCGGTGATGCCCTTCATGTCGTACGCCATGATCTGCGGGTTGGCGATCAGGGTCGGCAGACCGGCGGAGAGGACCGACCACAGCACGGAGACCAGCGGCACCAGGGCCACGAGGAACGCCAGCCACACGAGGTTGCGGCACAGGCCGTCTGCGGCGCGGCGCCGGTTCTCCATCACGCGGGTGGCCACGTAGAGCCCCGCGATGTAGAGGATGGCGGCGATGATCACGAAACCGACGACGTTGAAGGCGCCGCTGAGCAGCACGGTCAGGCCGGCGGCGACGACGGCCGCGGCAGCTGCGACGGCCATCCAGGTCCAGCCGGGCTTCTGACCCTCGGTCAGGGAGTGACGCCGCGGCGTCACGCTGTCCTCGGTGGCCCGGGGAGAAGTCGAGACAGTGCTCATGTCAGTTGGCTCCCGAGAATTCCTTGTGCTTGTTCACGATCGCGCGGGCGATCATGTTCACCGCCAGGGTGATGATGAAGAGCATGAGACCGGCAGCGATCAGCTCGTGCAGGCGCATGTTGAACGCCTCGGGGAAGTTGAGCGCGATCTCCGACGGGATCGTCTGGTTCCTGCCGGACTCCACGAGCGACCAGGAGAAGACGCCGCCGGAGAGCACCATGGTGACCGCCATGGTCTCGCCGAGCGCGCGGCCGAGGCCGAGCATGATCGAGGAGACGATGCCGGCCCGGGCGAACGGGAACACGGTCATCTTGATCATCTCCCAGCGCGTGGCGCCGAGGCCGAGCGCGGCCTCCTCGTGGAGCTTCGGGGTCTGGGTGAAGATCTCACGGCAGAGCGCGGTGATGATCGGCAGGACCATCACGGCCAGCACGACGCCCGAGGTCAGCAGGGTACGGCCCGTGGTGGTGGCCGAGCCGCCGAAGAACGGGATGAAGCCCAGGTTCTCGTTGAGCCAGCCGTAGATCGGCACCATCAGCGGAGCGAGCGTCAGCCAGCCCCACACGCCGTAGACCACGGAGGGGATCGCGGCCAGCAGATCGATCACGAAGCCCACCGACTGCGCGATGCGCGGGGGCGCATAGTGCGAGATGAACAGGGCGACACCGATCGCGACCGGGGTGGCGATGAGCAGAGCTATGATCGACACCATCACGGTGCCGGCCATGAGCGGCCACACGTACTGGAAGAAGGAGTCCGCGGACACGAGCTCCGCACCCGGCTGCAGGGCAGGCCATGCCTCCGTCAGGAGGAAGACCGCCACGAAGGCGAGCACGAGCAGGATCAGGACGGCGGCCGCAAGGGCCCCGCCGGAGAGGAGCTTGTCTCCGGCGGCTCCGCGGCGGGGGCCGCGCAGGCTGGACGGCTTCGGTGCCGCCTCGTTGGTGGTTGAGGACACAGTGCCTTCCCTCAGATCGACGTGCGTGGTGATGGACGGGCCGCGACGAACGAGAGCCCTGACGCGGCTTCAGCCGCCGGGCCCGTGGGGCCCGGCGGCCGAAGCGGCGGTGGGTCAGCCGACAAGAAGCGACATCAGCCCTTGACCGAGATGGCCTCGATGCGCTCCATGGCCTTCTTGCGGGTGTCCTCGGAGATCGGGGCGTTGCCCGCGGACTCCTCGGCGGTCTTCTGACCGTCCTCGGACACGACGTACTCGGCGAAGGCCTTGACCTGGTCCACGGTCTCCTGCGACTCGTACTGGTTGCAGTAGATGTGGTAGGAGACCAACACGACGGGGTACACGCCGGACTCGTCGGTGGCGCGGTCGAGCTCGATCGAGCCGTCCTCCTTGGCCTCGGACTTCTCGACGGTCGCGGCCGCGGCCTCGGCGGAGTACTTCACGTACTCCTCGCCGACCTTCACGGACACGGTGCCCAGCTCGCCCACGGCGGAGGCGTCGGCGTAGGTGATGGCGCCCTCGGTCTGGGAGGCCAGGCCCACGACACCCTTGGTGCCCTGGGCGGACTCGGCGGTGATGTCGGACGGCCAGGTCTCGACCTCGTCGTAGGACCAGGCATCGCCGGCGGCCTCGGTGAGGTAGGCGGTGAAGTTCTCGGTGGTGCCCGAGTCGTCGGAACGGTGCACGACGGTGATCGGGGTGTCGGGCAGCTCGACGCCCTCGTTCTGCGCGGCGATGGCCTCGTCGTTCCAGTTCTTGATCTCGCCGGAGAACACCTTGGCGATGGTCTCGGCGTCCATCTTGACGTCATCGACGCCCGGCAGGTTGTAGGCCACGGCGATCGGGGAGATGTAGGCCGGCACGTGGAACGCGCCCTCGTCGCCGCAGTTCTTCTTGGCGGACTCAGCCTCCTCCTCCTTGAGGGCGGCGTCGGAGCCGGCGAAGGAGGTGGCACCGGCGAGGAACTTCTCACGACCGGCACCGGAGCCGTCCGGGGAGTACTGCACGGTCAGGTTCGGAGCGGTCTCGGTGACACCCTGGGTCCAGGCGGTCATGGCCGCCTCCTGCGAGGAGGCGCCGGCGCCGACCAGGTTGCCCTGGACCTCGGAGGTGGTGCCCTGCTCGCCGCCGGCGGAGCCGGAGGCATCGGAGCCGCCGTTGCCGCTGTCCGCGGAGGAGCAGGCGGTCAGGGCGATGGCGGCCACGGACAGGAGGGCGGCGGAGCGGCCGAAGCGGAGAGCCTTCACGAAGAGCCTCTTTCAATCGGATGACGACGGTGAGGGCAGAGCGTCCGGCTGGCCCGGTTCTGCACCGCACTCGACCGTACGGTCCAGAGGTGAATCGAGTGCTCGGCCGGGGTGAACAGATGGTGAACGGGAGCGGCATTCGCAGGAATGAGCTGTGCCGTGGGTCACAATGCTTGGTTGAGCCTCGCACGGCGGGGGCTCCGCGGCGTCGGACTAGGCTGGCCGCATGACGGACCGCTTCGCCACCGCCACGGGCACGGTGCCGATGGTCGACCCCCAGACCCGCGGGGAGCGCCTCGGCCGCTTCCTGCGTCGGCGCGCCCGTGCGGGTTGGTCCCGCGTCCGCTCCTCCGTGGGCCAGGCCGCCCTCGTCGCGGTCTGCGCGGTGGGCGCCTATTGGTTCGCGGAGACCATCCTGGGCCACCAGCAGCCCCTGTTCGCCTCCACCGCCCTGCTGATCGCCCTCGGCTTCCAACGGGAGCCGAAGCTGCGCAAGGTGGCCGAGGTCGCCGTCGGCTGCACCGTCGGCATCCTGATCGGGGACCTGCTCATGGTCGGGCTCGGCCGCGGCCTGTGGCAGGCCTCGGTGGTCGTGTTCGTGTCCGTGATGGTGGCCCGGTTCCTGGACTCCGGCGCCACGTTCACGATGCAGATGTCCCTGCAGTCCGTCCTCGTGGTCCTCCTGCCCATCGGCGCGGGAGGGCCGTTCGTCCGCAGCCAGGACGCGATCGTGGGCGGCGTCCTGGCCCTGCTCGTCACGTTCCTCTCACCCCAGGACGTGCGACGCCCCGCGGTGCGTCAGCTGGGTGGGCTCTACAACTCGATCGCCACGGTGCTGCGCGACCTCTCCCGGGCCCTGCGGGACGACGACTCCCGCACCGCGTGGATGGCGCTCGTGGCCAGCCGCGGCACGCACACCACGCTGGAGGCGCTGCGCAACGAGCTGCGCGTCACGCATGAGCAGACCGTGTTCAACCCGCTGCACCGCTCCTCGCGCTCCTTCGTGGACGACGCGGTGAACGCGGCGGATCGCTCGGACCTGGCGGTGCGCTCCCTGCGGATCGTGGCCCGGCGGGTGGTCTCGGTCCTGGACGAGGGCGTGTTCGACGACGACGACCGCGAGCGCCTGGCCGCCTGGTTCGACGACGCCGCGGACGCCGTCGAGATCCTGCACCGCTCCCTCGTGGAGCCGCAGGCCGAGGGCCGCCACCGTTCGCTGTCCGTGGCGCGGGACGCCCTGGGGGCGTCCGCGTCCGCACTGGACCCGCACCAGCTGGGCGGCGGGTCCGTGCACGGCGAGGCGCTCGTGATGCTGCTGCGGCCGATGATGGTGGACCTCATCGAGGCCACGGGCGCCGAGCACGACGAGGCGCGGGCCTACCTGCCCCGCGTCTGAGCCCGACGGCGGAGCGCGGCCCCGGCGGTCGACGGCGGGGCCGTGCGCGGGCCGGTTAACGCGTCCGCCCCGGCTCCTAGAGTGGGCGCATGGCCACCAAGACCGCCCCGAAGCGCGCCCCCGGATACCGCTGCACCGAGTGCGGCTGGACCACCGTGAAGTGGGTCGGCCGCTGCGGGGAGTGCCAGTCGTGGGGCACGGTCGAGGAGATCGGGCTGACGTCCACCACCGGCCGCACGCGCGCGGCCACGGTCGCGGAGGTCGCGCCGCGCATCGCGGACGTGGACGCCACGCTGGCCTCGTTCCGCTCCACGGGGGTGCGCGAGCTGGACCGTGCGCTCGGCGGCGGCCTCGTGCCGGGCGCGGTGATCCTGCTGGCCGGCGAGCCGGGCATCGGCAAGTCCACGCTGCTGCTGGACGTGGCCGCCCAGACGGCCCGCGGCGCGGGCGGCGGCGGTCCGCGCTCGGTGCTGTACCTGACGGGTGAGGAGTCGGCGGCGCAGGTGCGCTCCCGCGCAGACCGGATCGGGGCGATCGCGGACACCCTGCGCTTGACGGCGGAGACGGACCTGGGTCGGGCGCTGGGGCAGATCGAGCGGACGGACCCGGAGCTGGTGATCGTAGACTCCGTGCAGACCCTGCAGTCCACCGAGGTGGACGGGATCGCCGGGGGCGTCAGCCAGGTGCGCGAGGTGGCGGCCAGCCTCATCCGCACGGCCAAGGAGAAGGGGATCACCACGGTCCTGGTGGGCCACGTGACGAAGGACGGGACCATCGCGGGTCCGCGGCTGCTCGAGCACCTCGTGGACGTGGTCTGCCAGTTCGAGGGGGACCGCCACTCACGGCTGCGCCTGGTGCGTGCGGTGAAGAACCGCTTCGGGCCCACGGACGAGGTCGGCTGCTTCGATCTGCGGGAGGACGGCATCGAGTCCCTGGACGACCCCTCCGGTCTGTTCCTCTCGGGCGTCTCGGAGCCGGTCGAGGGCACGTGCGTGACGGTGACGCTCGAGGGCCGGCGCCCGCTCGTGGCCGAGGTGCAGTCCCTGCTCACCCCGTCCGCCGGCGGCAGCCCGCGCCGCACCGTCTCCGGCGTGGACGCGGCGCGCGTGAACATGCTCCTGGCCGTGCTCCAGCGCCGGGCCCGTTTCGCCCTCGCCCAGGACGACTGCTACGTGGCCACCGTGGGCGGCGTGCGACTCTCGGAGCCCGCCTCGGACCTGGCCGTGGCCGTCGCCGTGGCCTCGGCGAAGCTCTCGGCCCCCGTCCCGCAGGGGATGATCGCGGTCGGCGAGCTCGGGCTGGCCGGGGAGGTGCGCCCCGTGCCCGGCATCGGGCGACGGGTGCGCGAGGCCGCGCGGCTGGGCTTCACCCGCGCCCTGGTCCCCCGCTCCCCCGAGCCGCTCGGGGACGTCCCGGCGGGCTTCACGGTGGCGGAGGTCGGCTCGATCGGCGAGGCCCTCGCTACGATCCCCACGTGGACGGGCGGCGGCCCGGCCGCGCGTCCGGAGGCTGGCCCCGGCCGCTGACGACGCGCCCGGCTCAGCGGGACGGCGACGGCGACGGGTCGGTGGTCGTGGCCGGCGCCGCGGACGGCGAAGCCGACGCCGATGCTGAGGCGGACGCCGGAGCTGAGGCGGACCCCGACGGGGAGGTGCTGCCGCTCGAGGAGGGGGTGGCCGAGGAGCTGCTGTCCTGGGCCCCCGGGGCGAGCTCCTCGAGGATCTTCAGCGCCACGGGGCGGGAGGTGACGTCGCCGAGGCTGACCGTCAGCAGATGGGGCCCGGGCTCCGCGAGAGCGCCGAGTCGGCCGCAGTCCTGGCTCGAGGCACGGCCGGACCAGCGGTACACGGCGGTGAGCTCCTCGTGCGGGTACAGCACCCGCTGGGCCTCCGCGGGGTCCGCCTGGCAGATGCGGGTGGAGAAGACGTCGTCGCCCTCGGCCGTGCGGATCCTGAACTCCTGTCGGGCCGTGCCCACATCCGTGCGGCACGGGGTCGAGGAGAGGTTCGTGATGCCCAGGCGCAGCTCGGCCTCCTCGCCCCGCTGGTACTCGGACCGGTCCGCGGAGGCGGTGATCCGCAGGTCCGAGGGCTGGCACTCGGCCGCGTCCTCGAGGGCCACGGTGGGCGAGGCGGAGCCGGACTCGGCGTCCGTCGCCGGGGCGGGCGACGGGGAGTGCACCGGCGTCGGGGCGGCGGAGGGGTCGGCGTCCTCGGAGGAGAAGGCGCCGATCCCGGCGCGGACGAGCGCCACGACGGCCCACCCCACCAGGAGCAGGAGCACGAGGGCGAGCAGGGCGGCCACGAGCCGCCGGCGGCGGTAGACGGCGGGGGACGGCTTCGACCCGGGGGAAGTCGGACGAGACGGCATGCGATCCAGGGTAGGCGGCGGCGCACCCTACAGTGGACGCCATGCCCGCGCCCGCCCCCCTCGTCCCGCCCACGGTGGACGTGCCGCGCCTGCACGACGCGGTGCTGGGCTGGTTCGCCGTCCACGCCCGGGACCTTCCCTGGCGCAGCCCGGACTGCTCCCCGTGGGGCGTGCTCGTCTCGGAGATCATGCTCCAGCAGACACCGGTCGTGAGGGTGCTGCCCCGCTGGCGGGAGTGGCTGGAGCGCTGGCCCACCCCCGCGGACCTGGCCGCCGCCCCCACCGCAGACGTGCTCACGGCCTGGGACCGGCTCGGCTACCCGCGCCGGGCCCTGCGCCTCCAGGAGGCCGCCCGGGCCGTCGTCGAGCGCCACGACGGCCGGGTGCCGGCCGACCCCGCCGCCCTGCGCGCCCTGCCCGGCATCGGCGAGTACACGGCCGCGGCGGTCGCGAGCTTCGCGTTCGGCATCCCCGAGACCGTCGTGGACACCAACGTGCGCCGGGTGATCGCGCGCGCGGTCGCGGGTGAGGCCCTGCCCGGCAGGTCGCTGACCCGCGCCGAGATGCGCCGCGCCCAGGCCCTCATGCCCGAGGACCCCACCCGCGCCAACGCGTGGAACGCGGCCGTCATGGAGCTCGGGGCCCTCGTCTGCACCGCCCGCTCCCCCGCCTGCGACCGCTGCCCCCTGGCGGAGACGTGCGCGTGGGTCGCGGCGGGCTCCCCGCCGCCGGTGGAGGTGCCGCGCGGCCAGGCCTGGGCCGGCACGGACCGTCAGGTGCGCGGGGCTGTGATGGCCGCCGTCCGCGAGCACGGTCGCGTGGCCGAGGCGGAGGTGCCCGCCGTCGTCGTGGCCGGGGGGCGGCTCGGGTCGCACCGCCCCGACGACGCGCAGTGGGCGCGGTGCGTCGCCGGGCTCGTGTCGGACGGGCTGCTGGCCCGGGACGACGACGGCGGCCTCACCTTCCCGGCCTGACCTCGCCGGGGCACGGGGCGGCCCGCGGTGCGGCGGCTCAGAGGCGGCGGATCATCCGCGTGTTGCCGAGCGTGTTCGGCTTGACCCGGGCGAGGTCCAGGAACTCGGCGACGCCCTCGTCCGTGGAGCGCAGCAGTTCCGCGTAGACCTCCGGGTCCACGGCGGACTGGTCCGCCATCACCTCGAAACCGTGCCGGCGGAAGAACTCGACCTCGAAGGTCAGGCAGAAGACCCGCTCGACGCCCACGGCCCGCGCACGGTCCAGCAGCTCCTCGATGACCAGGTGCCCGACGCCGGCCCCCCGGTGGGCCTCCGAGACGGCGAGGGTGCGGACCTCGGCGATGTCCTGCCACATCACGTGGAGGGCGCCGAAGCCGGCCAGGGTCCCATCCGCCTCCTCGGCGACCACGAACTCCTGGATGGCCTCGTAGTAGGCCACAGCCTCCTTCTGGAGCAGCACGCGCTCCCGCGCCAGCGGCTCCACGAGCGCCTGGATGACCGGGACGTCCTGGGTCCGCGCCGAGCGGAGGGTGAGGGGGCGGTCGGCAGGCATGGGGTCCAGTCTAGGCACGGACATCCCGACCCCGGACAGACGGGAGCCCCCGTCCCGGCGGACCAGGCGGGGGCTCCCGCGGCGTCGACGGCAGGCTCAGGCCTGCTGCTCGCCCTCGTCCCCGGACAGGAACTTCTCCCGCGCGCCGTCGACACCCTTGTTCACGGTGTCGCCGTGCTCGCCGAGCTTGTCGCCGTGCTGCTCCTGAGCGTTGTCCACGGCCTCGTCGATCTTGTCCGAGTGCTGGTTTGCGAGGTTGTTCAGGTCACCGATACCCATGGGCGGCCTCCTTCTTCTCGGGGCTGCTCCGCGGCCGTCCCGGCGAGTGCCGGGCCGAAGCGGAGACAGGACCACCGTCGAGCGGTCACAGACCACAGTGGCACCGATCCCGCCGCGAGGGAACCCCTCTCGCGCCTGCGGGGAGGCGGGCCGGTTCAGCGGTCCTTCGCGAGGCCGTCCTTGATGCCGGCGGCGGTGTCGCGGACCTCGGCCCCGGCGTCCCCGCGGGGGCACGACGACGGCCCGCCGCCTCCTCCCCGAGGGGGAGGGGCGACGGGCCGTGGCCACCGGACGCGCGGTCCGGCGTCGTGGGTCAGACCCCGCAGGTCACACGGAGCGGTCGGCGTCCACCGGATCGCCGGCACCGGGCTCGAGCTCGGCCAGCTCCGCACCCTCCAGGGCCTCCCGGCCGCCGGAGAACGCGAACGTCAGCTCGGCGCCCTCCCCCTCGCCCGTGGCGTCCACGGTGATGAGGGAGCCGGCCGGGATCTCGCCGAAGAGGATCTTCTCCGAGAGCTGGTCCTCCACCATCTGCTGGATGGTGCGGCGCAGCGGGCGGGCGCCCATGGCCGGATCGTAGCCGCGGTCCGCGAGCAGGTCCTTGGCGGACTGGGTGAGCTCGATGGACAGGTCCTGCTCCGCCAGGCGCTTGCCGAGGCGGGAGACGAACAGGTCCACGATCTCCACGATCTCGTGCTTCTGCAGCTGCGGGAACACGATCACGTCGTCCACACGGTTGAGGAACTCGGGGCGGAAGTGCTGGCGCAGCTCCTCCTTGACCTTGCCCTTCATCCGCTCGTACCCGGTGGTGGTGTCCGTGGCCGACTGGAAGCCGGTCATGACGCCCTTGGAGATGTCCCGGGTGCCGAGGTTCGTGGTCATGATGATCACGGTGTTCTTGAAGTCCACCACACGGCCCTGCGAGTCGGTCAGGCGACCGTCCTCGAGGATCTGCAGCAGGGAGTTGAAGAGGTCCTGATGGGCCTTCTCCACCTCGTCGAACAGCACCACGGAGAACGGACGGCGGCGGACCTTCTCGGTGAGCTGGCCGCCCTCCTCATAGCCCACGTAGCCGGGAGGGGCGCCGAACAGACGCGAGACGGTGTGCTTCTCCTGGAACTCGGACATGTCCAGCGTGATGAGCGCGTCCTCGTCCCCGAAGAGGAACTCCGCGAGGGACTTGGCCAGCTCCGTCTTGCCGACGCCGGTGGGGCCGGCGAAGATGAACGACCCCGAGGGGCGGTTCGGGTCCTTCAGGCCCGCGCGGGTGCGGCGGATGGCGCGGGACAGGGACTTGATGGCCTCGTCCTGGCCGATCACGCGACGGTGGAGCTCGTCCTCCATGTTGCGCAGGCGGTCCGTCTCCTCCTCGGTGAGCTTGAACACCGGGATGCCGGTGGACTTGGAGAGCACCTCGGCGATGAGGTCCTCGTCCACCGTGGCGACGTCGGCGTCGGCGCCGGTGCGCCACGCCTGCTCCTTCTCGCGGCGCTCGTCCTCGAGCTGCTGCTCCTGGTCCCGCAGGCGGGCGGCGCCCTCGAAGTCCTGGCCATCGATGGCGGCCTCCTTCTGGGTGCGCACCTCCGCGATCCGGGACTCGTAGGCCTTGATCTCCGGCGGCACGGTCATGCGACGGATGCGCAGACGCGCACCGGCCTCGTCGATCAGGTCGATGGCCTTGTCCGGCAGGTGCCGGTCGGAGACGTAGCGGTCCGCCAGGCCGGCGGCGGCCTTGAGCGCGCCGTCGGTGATGGAGACCTTGTGGTGCGCCTCGTAGCGGTCCCGCAGGCCGCGCAGGATCTCCGTGGCGTCCTCGACGGACGGCTCGGCGACCTGGATCGGCTGGAAGCGGCGCTCGAGCGCGGCGTCCTTCTCGATGTGCTTGCGGTACTCGTCCAGCGTGGTGGCGCCGATGGTCTGCAGCTCACCGCGGGCCAGCATCGGCTTGAGGATGCTGGCGGCGTCGATCGCGCCCTCGGCCGCACCCGCCCCGACGAGGGTGTGGATCTCGTCGATGAACAGGATGATGTCCCCGCGCGTGCGGATCTCCTTGAGCACCTTCTTCAGGCGCTCCTCGAAGTCGCCGCGGTAGCGGGAGCCGGCCACGAGGGAGCCGAGGTCCAGCGAGTAGAGCTGCTTGTCCCTGAGCGTCTCCGGGACGTCACCGCGGTCGATCGCCTGGGCCAGGCCCTCGACGACGGCGGTCTTGCCGACGCCGGGCTCGCCGATGAGCACGGGGTTGTTCTTGGTGCGGCGGGAGAGCACCTGCATGACGCGCTCCATCTCGCCCGCACGCCCGATGACGGGATCCAGCTTGCCGTCGTGCGCGGCCGCGGTGAGGTTGCGTCCGAACTGGTCCAGCACCACGGAGCCGGCGTTCTGGCCGGCCTCGCCGCCCTGGCCCACCCCGGCGCCGGCGGTCTCCTTGCCGCCCTGGGCGCCGCCCTGGTAGCCGGAGAGCAGCTGGATGACCGTCTGACGGACGCGGTTCAGGTCCGCGCCGAGCTGCACGAGCACCTGGGCGGCCACGCCCTCGCCCTCGCGGATCAGGCCGAGCAGGATGTGCTCGGTGCCGATGTAGTTGTGGCCGAGCTGCAGCGCCTCGCGCAGGGACAGCTCGAGCACCTTCTTGGCGCGCGGCGTGAAGGGGATGTGGCCGGGCGGGTTCTGCTGACCCTGGCCGATGTCCTCCTGCACCTTCTCTCGCACGGCGCCCAGGGAGATGTCCATGGACTCCAGTGCCTTGGCTGCGACGCCCTCACCCTCGTGGATCAGACCGAGCAGGATGTGCTCGGTGCCGATGTAGCTGTGGTTGAGCATGCGCGCCTCTTCCTGGGCGAGCACGACCACCCGCCGGGCGCGGTCGGTGAATCTCTCGAACATGGGCACACTCCTTGCGTACGGTCGTGGTCGAGACTACGCACCCGGGCCGCGTGCCGCGCGACTGTTCGCCAGCGGGAGAAGCGGCCCGGCCGTCGTCGGGAGGGGCCGGAACGAGGCCCGGGGACGCCGATTCCTCGACGCACCCGGGCGGGGCGCTCACTTGCGCTTCGCGTTGCGGTAGGCCTCCACCACGTCGCGGTGCAGACGGCCCCGGCTCGAGACCTCGTAGCCGTTCTCGGCCGCCCACTTGCGGATCTGGGCGGCCTCGACCTTGGGCGACGGCGGCGCCACGGCGCGGCCCTTCTTCATGTAGGGCTTCAGGAACTCACGGAGTTCCGCAGCGTGCTCCTTCGACAGGTCGATCTCGTAATTGCGACCGTCCAATGCGAAGTTCACGGTCTCATCTGCAGGCGAACCGTCAAGATCATCCACGAGGACCACTTCTACCTTCTGTGCCAACGGTGATTCCCACTTTCTTCTCTCGTGCGCGTGTCCCTGGGTTCCGGTCTTCGCTCTCGGGGTTCTTTCCCGCGTGCTCACGATTCCGGCCGTGCACTTGTGGTGATTCAAGAATACCGCAACAAAGCCGGGCAGAAGGATTCTTCAACGCCGGGGAAGGAATCTCAGCGGGCGCGGTCCTCCGGATCGGCCTCCGGCCCTCCCTCGGCTCGGCGTCGGGCCGCCCACTCACGGGCCTCGGCCTCCTCGCGGGCCGCCCGCGCGTCCGCGCCCGAGAGCCGGCGGGCCTGACTCTCGCGCTCGCCCGTGTCCGAACGCAGCAGGGAGCGCATCACCAGCCAGAAGATGAGCCCGAGGCCGATCGAGGGGGCGAGGACGGAGAAGTAGTCCCAGAAGTCGGCCATGTCAGGCCTCCGGCTTGAGCAGCGGGAAGAGGATGGTCTCGCGGATGCCGGCGTCCGTGAACAGCATCACCAGGCGGTCGATGCCCAGGCCGATGCCGCCCATGGGCGGGGCGCCGTACTCGAGGGCGCGCAGGAAGTCCTCGTCCAGCTGCATGGCCTCGTCGTCGCCGGCGGCCGCCATCGCCGACTGGGCGGTCAGGCGCTCGCGCTGGATGACGGGGTCGATCAGCTCGGAGAACGCGGTGCCGCGCTCCATGCCGCCGATGATCAGGTCCCAGGCCTCGATGACCCGGTCCTTCGAGCGGTGCGGGCGCGCGAGCGGCTGGGCGGCCGGCGGGTAGTCGTACACGAACGTGGGGTTCATCAGGGTGGGCTCCACGATCTCGCCGAACAGCTCGATCACGAGCTTCTCCGCGTCCCACGCGGGGTCCACCTTGACCTCGTGCTCCGCGGCGATCGCCCGCAGCGTCTCGGCGTCCGTGTCCGGGGTGATCTCGCGGCCCACGGCCTCGGACAGCCCCGGGTACACGGCGACCCAGGCCCACTCGCCGTCGAGGTCGATGACGCCCTTCGCGGTCTCGAGCCGACGCCCGGCGCCCACCGCGTCCGCGGCGTTGAGGATGATCTCCTGCATGCGCTCGGCCATGACGTGCATGTCCGCCCACGCCTCATAGGACTCGAGGGTGGTGAACTCGGGCGAGTGGGTCGAGTCCACGCCCTCGTTGCGGAACACGCGGCCGATCTCGAACACGCGGTCGATGCCGCCGACGACGGCGCGCTTGAGGTACAGCTCGGTGGCGATGCGCAGGGTCATCGGCTGGTCGAACGCGTTGAGGTGCGTCTCGAAGGGACGTGCGAGGGCGCCGCCGTGGACCAGCTGGAGCATCGGGGTCTCCACCTCCACGTAGCCGTGGCCCTCGAGGGTGCGCCGCACCGCCGAGGTGACCTTGGCCCGGGTGTAGACCATGCGGCGGGCCTCCTCGCGCACGATCAGGTCCGCGTAGCGCTGGCGGACGCGGGTCTCCTCGTTCAGGTCCGCGTGCAGCACGGGCAGGGGGCGCAGCGCCTTGGAGGCCATCTCCCACGCCGAGGCCATGATGGACAGCTCGCCGCGGCGCGAGACGATCACCTCGCCGGTGACGGAGAGGAAGTCGCCCAGGTCCACGACCTTCTTCCAGTCGGCCAGGGACTCCTCACCGACGGCGGCCAGGGACACCATGACCTGGAGGCGGACGGCCTCCCCGTCCGCGCCGGACTCCTGCAGGGTGGCGAAGCAGAGCTTGCCGGTGTTGCGGAGGAAGACGACGCGCCCGGTCACCGACACGGTCTCGCCCGAGGCCCAGTCAGGCTCGTGGCCGTCGAACCGCTCACGCACCTCGGCCAGCGCGTGGGTGCGCGGCACCTGCACGGGGTAGGCCTCGCGGCCCGAGGCGAGCAGCTGCTCACGCTTGGCGGCGCGGACGGCCTGCTGATCGTGGTGGTCGACGGCGGCGGAGGCGGAGTTCTCGGTGGTCACGGTTCCCGAGTCTACCGACGGCGCCCCGCCGGTCAGCCGCGCACCTCGGGGTTGACGAGGGCCGGGACCTCCGCGCCCGTGGCCATGGCGATCGCGTTGCGCGCGGCCAGCTCGGCCATCGCGGCGCGGGTGTCCCGGGTGGCGGAGCCCAGATGCGGCAGGAGCATCACGTTCTCCAGCTCGGCCAGGCCCGGGGCGAGGGCGGGCTCGTCCTCGTAGACGTCCAGACCGGCGCCGAAGAGCCGCCCCTCGCGCAGGGCGGTGACGAGGGCCGCCTCGTCCACCACGGGCCCCCGGGCCGTGTTGACGAGGACGGCGTCGTCCTTCATCTTCGCGATCACGTCCGCATCCACGAGGTGATGGGTGTCGTCCGTCAGGGGCACGTGGAGGGACAGGACGTCCGCGACCTCGACGAGCTCCTCCCAGCGGACCTGACGGACGCGGCCGGCGAGGTCGCCGAGCTCCGCGGCCGCGACCTCCCGGTGCGCGGGCGGCCGCGGCGCGAACACGACCTCCATGCCGAAGGCGAGCGCACGCTCGGCCACCGCCTTGCCGATCCGCCCGAAACCGGCCAGGCCCAGGGTCGCGCCACGCACGTCCCGGCCCACGAGCAGGTCCGGCGCCCAGCCGTGGAAGCGTCCCTCGCGCACCATCCGCTCGCCCTCGGGGGCACGGCGGGTCACCCCGAGGATCAGGAGCATCGCGATGTCCGCGGTGGCGTCCGTGAGCACGTCCGGGGTGTTGCCGACGGCGATCCCCCGCCGCGTCGCGGCGGCCACGTCCACGTTGTTGTAGCCGACCGCGTAGTTGGCGATGCCCCTGATCCGCGCGTCGGCGAGCACGTCGGCGGTGAACTTCTGGTCCAGGGCCGCGACGACGACGTCGTAGTCCCCCGAGGCCACCAGCCGCGCGAGCGCGGCGTCCCCTCCGACGTCGGCGCCGTCCACCACCTCTCCGGCCGCGCGCAGCATCCCGAGCCCGGGCTCGGGGAGGCGGGTCATGAGCAGGAAACGGGGGGTCACGGCGGGGCCTCACTCTCGGATCGGGGCGGGGAGGACGGGGCGTCGTCCGGCGTGACCAGGCTAACCGCGGAGGGCGGGTGCGGCCCGGGCCGACGCCCCTTATGATTGACTCTCGTCAATCATTGACTCATGTCAATCATCGCGCCGCCCCTCCCGCCGAAGGACCCCATGACCCCGACCTCCCCCGCCCCCGAGGCCGTCGCGCCGGCCGGCGCCCCCTCGCTCGAGCGCGCCGCCGCCGACGCCGCGCGCCACCGCTCCGTGCTCCAGGCCCTGACCGGCCTCCTGCTGGGCATGTTCGTCTCGATGATCGCCAACACGGTGGTCTCGACCTCGATGCCGGTGATCATCCACGACATCGGCGGCGACCAGACCGCCTACACCTGGGTCATCACCTCGGCCCTGCTCGCCACGGCCATCGCCACCCCGATCTGGGGCAAGCTGGCCGACCTCGTCAACCGCAAGGTCCTCTTCCAGGTCGCCCTGGCGATCTTCGTCGCCGCCTCCGCGGCGGCCGGGTTCACCCACGATCCGACCTTCCTGATCGTCTGCCGCACCGTGCAGGGCCTGGGCGGCGGCGGCCTCGTCGCGCTCAGCCAGGTGATCATGGCGGACATCATCAGCCCGCGTGAGCGCGGCCGCTACATGGGCCTGTTCGGCGCCGTGATGGCCGTGGCCACGGTGGGCGGCCCGCTCGCCGGCGGCGTGATCACCGACCTGTGGGGCTGGCGCTGGAACTTCTTCGTGGCGGTGCCCTTCGCTGTCGTCGCCCTGGTGATGGTGCAGCGCACCCTCCACCTTCCGCACCGCGAGCGCCAGAAGGTGTCCATCGACTACCTCGGCATCGTGTTCCTGACCGCGGCCACCGCGCTGCTGCTGATCTGGGTCACCAGCGCCGGTCGCGACTTCGACTGGGCCAGCACCACCACCGCGTGGATGCTCGGCGGCGCCGCCGTCGCCACCGTCCTGTTCGTCGTGACCGAGCTGCGCGTCGCCGAGCCGCTCATCCCGCTCACCCTCTTCCGCGACCGCACCTTCACCCTCGCGACGATCGCCTCGATCGCCACGGGCCTGGCCATGTTCGGCTCCTCCGTCTACCTGGCCCAGTACATGCAGCTGGCCCGCGGCGCGGCGCCGACCCAGGCCGGCCTCATGACCATCCCGATGATCCTCGGCCTGCTCGTGTCCTCCACGGTGATCGGCGGCCTCATCACCCGCACCGGCGTGTGGAAGCGCTGGCTCGTGATCGGCGCCGTCCTGCTGATCGCCGGCACCGCCCTGCTCGGCACCCTGCACTACGACACCTCCTTCTGGCTGGTGTCCCTCTACATGTTCCTGCTCGGTGCCGGCGTCGGCATGACCATGCAGAACCTCGTGCTCGTGGTGCAGAACACCACCGACCCGCGGCAGATGGGCGTCGCCAGCTCCGGCGTCACCTTCTTCCGCACCCTGGGCGGCAGCATCGGTGTCGCCGTGATGGGCGCCGTGGTCTCCAACGTGGTCCCGGACCGCATCGAGGAGCGCCGCGCGGACCTCGCCGCGGCCCTGCGCAGCCTGGGCCCGGACGCCGCCGAGTGGTCCGAGAGCCTGCAGTCCAGCACCCTGCCACGCGTGGCGGAGATGCCCGACGGCCTGCGCTCGATCTTCGAGGACGTCTACGCCACCGGCATCTCCCACGCGTTCCTCGTGGGCGTGCCGCTCGCGATCGTCGCGCTGATCGCGATCCTGTTCCTGCCGAACATCCCGCTGGGCCGCATGACCACCTCCGAGCGCCTCCACGCCACCCGCGCCGACCTGGCCACCCACTCCACGGCCGAGGCCATGCAGACGCTGCCCGCGACCGGTCCGATCCCCGTGGTGACCGCGGCGCAGGGGCAGCATCCGGCCGAGGACCCGGAGGAGTCCCGGGCGGTGGCGGCCGAGCGCCCGGCGACGGCGTCGCCGGTGGCCGGCCGGCCCGTCGTCCCCGCGGCGCTGGCCGTGGCGGGGACGGCCCTGCTGGCGGCCGTCGTCACCGCGCTGGTCCGGGCCCGCCGTGGCTGACGGCGCCCCGGACCCGGGCAGAGGCGGCGACGACGCGGGCTTCGAGGCCGCCGTCCAGGGGCTCGAGCAGGCGTTCTCGCGTCTGGTCCTGCAGCACCGCCAGGTGATGGTCCGCTACGCGGCGGCCCTCAGCCCGGCCCTGTCCGTCGGGGCGATGAAGGCGTTCATGATGCTGGCCAACGAGGGGACCATGACGCCCTCGGCCGTGGCCGAGGGCCTGCTGGTGGACCGCGCCCAGGTCTCCCGCATGGTCCGCGACCTCGAGGCCGCCGGGCTGATCACCCGAGAGCCGGACCCGCGGGACCGCCGCTCCGCCCTCCTGAGCGCCAGCCCCGAGGGGCTCGCCCGCCTCGACGCGGTGCGCGGCGGCCCGGCGGGTCGCGGGCTGCGCGACGACCTGGCGCGCTGGGACCGCGAGGACATCCGGACGCTGACGCGCCTGCTGGACCGGCTGGCCGCCGAGCGTCAGACCCGGATGCAGGACCCCGCCGAGTCCGAGTGAGCCGCCGGCCGGACCCGCGGGCCCGGCCGGCGGGCGGGATCACCAGATGGTGACGCGCTCCTCCGGGGCCAGCCACATGGGATCCCCCTCGCGCGTGCCGAACGCCTCGTGGAAGGCGTCGATGTTCTTGACCACCTGGTTGCAGCGGAACTCGTTGGGCGAGTGCGGGTCCGAGGCGATGCGGGTGACCATGGCCTCCGGTCGCGTGAGCTGACGCCACACGGTGGCCCAGGCGGTGAAGAACTCGCGGTCCCCCGCCGCGGCGTCGAGGGAGGCGCCGTCGCCCTCGTCCCGCCAGATCTCCAAGGCGCGGTGGGCGATGCCCAGGCCGCCGAGGTCGCCGATGTTCTCCCCCAGGGTGAACTCGCCGTTGACGCGGTGGTCCGGGGCCTCGGCCGGGGAGAGCGCGTTGTACTGGGCCACCAGCCGGGAGGTGCGCTCGGTGAACGCCGCGCGGTCCTCCTCGGTCCACCAGTCCTCGAGCCGACCGGCGCCGTCGTACCGCGAGCCCTGGTCGTCGAAGCCGTGGCCGATCTCGTGGCCGATCACGGCGCCGATCGCCCCCAGGTTCGCGGCCATCGAGGCCTCGGGGTCGAAGAACGGGGGCTGCAAAATGGCGGCCGGGAAGACGATCGCGTTCTCGAGCGGGGAGTAGTACGCGTTCACCGTCTGCGGCGTGATGTGCCACTCCTCCGGGTCCGGCCCGTCCGCGATCTTGCGCAGGTCCCGCTCCCACTCGAGCTCCGAGGATGAGCGGGCGTTGCCCAGCAGGTCGCCGGCGTGGACCTCGAGGGCGGAGTAGTCCAGCCACTTCGAGGGGTAGCCCACCATGGGGCGGAACATCGCCAGCTTCTCGAGCGCCCGCTGACGGGTCTCCTCGCCCATCCACTCGAGCTCCTCGATGGACCGGCGATAGGCCTCCTGGAGCAGGCCCACGAGCTCGTCCATCGCGGCCACGTGGCCCTGCGGGAAATGGCGGGCCACGTAGAGCTGCGCCACGTCCTCGCCGGCCGCCCCGTTGACGAACGCGACCGCGCGCTTCCAGCGGGGGCGGACCTCCTCGGTGCCGGCCAGGCGGCGGCCGTAGAAGGAGAAGTTCTCCTGCACGAACGCGTCCGGCAGGAAGCCGGCGAAGGAGCGCAGCACCTGCAGGATCAGCCAGTGACGCCAGTCCTCGAGGTCGGCGGCCTCGGGTCCCTCGAGCAGCCCCTGCACACCGGAGAGGAAGTCCGGCTGCCACACCACGACCTCCGCGGCGCGCTCGCCGGCGGCGTCCACGCCCTCGAGCCACGCGTCGGCCAGGGGGAAGAGCTCCGTCAGCCGGTCGTGGGTCATGGGGTTGTAGCGGGCCACGGCGTCCCGGCTGCGGACCAGGTCCCAGTGCAGGGCGGCGATGCGCTTCTCCAGCTCCACCACCCGGACGCCCAGCGCGGCGGCCTCGTCCCGGTCCGCGCCGATCCCGGCCAGCGTCAGCAGGCGGCCGGTGTGCTCGGTGTACTGCGCGAGGATCTCGGCGTAGGCCTCGTCCCGGTAGTAGGACTCGTCCGGCAGGCCCAGGCCGCCCTGGAGCAGGTGCAGGAGCATGCGGTCCGGGTTCCCGGCGTCGTTGAGTGCGCCGGTGTTGATGAGGCCGGAGACGCCCTGACGCTGCAGTCGCCCGGAGAGGGTGAGCAGCTCCGCAGGGGTGGTCACGGTGGCCACCGCCGCCAGGTCCGAGGCGATCGGCTCGAGGCCGCGGGCCTCCACGGTCTCGTCGTCCATGAAGGAGGCGTACAGCGCGGCGATCCGGCGCTTGAGCTCCGGATGCTCCATGCCCTCCGTGTCCTCCGCATCCAGCGGCGCGAGCGGGGCGTCCCGGTGCGCGCCGGCCGCGGCCGTGGCCTGCACGCGCGCCTGGGCGGGGTCGAAGCCCGCGCCGACCTCGCGCACGGCGTCCTCGCACAGGTGCCGGACGGCGAGCTCGGCCGCGTCCCGCAGCTCGAGGAACGCGCCGTAGGCGCCCTGGTCCGCGGGGATCTCGTGGGTGTCCAGCCACCCGGCGTTGACGTGGCGGTACAGGTCCTCGCGCGGCGACGGGACGCGGGGCTCGGCGGTGGCGGTCACGGCGGATCCTCCTGGACGTGGGGGGTGGGACGGTCTCGCACGGCACTCTAGCCGTGACACCGGACACGACGACGGGCACGCACCCTGGTCGGGTGCGTGCCCGTCGTCGTGGGGACGGCCGGCCCGGGGGCCGCCGTCGGGAGGCGGGGGCTCAGCCGACCTCGGCGGCCAGCTTCGCGAGCGACTCCTCCATCTGCTCCTCGGAGACCATCGGGAAGAGGTTCTTCTCCAGCAGCTCCGGGTCGGTCACGTCGGTCCAGTCGTAGGTGAGGGACACGTCCGTGCTGCCGGAGCCGTTGTCCTCGAGCCGGTAGACCCACTGCCAGCCCTTGGGCTCGGTGCCGGCGGGGGCGGTCTTCCAGCCGACCAGCTTGTTCGGGTCGTAGGCGACCACGTGGTTGTCCGTCTGGTAGTCGCCACCCATGTGCTCCGCGTGCATGTTCATGGTGAACACGTCGCCGACCTTCTGGATGCGCTGGGTCTTGTCGTCCGACTGCACCATGCCCGAGCCGTCGAACTTCGCGTGGTTCGCGGGCAGGGTCAGGAAGTCGAACACGTCCTTGGCGGACGCGTCGATGGTCCGGGTGACGGTCTGCTGGGTCTCGCCGTGGGCGGTCTTGTTCATCTCGGTCATGGGATCAACCTAGGCACGGGGCCGGGGCGGCCGACAAGGTCTGGGGCTCAGTCCGGCACGTTGCGCCCACGCCGGAACGCGGACACGCTGCGGTGGCCGGCCACGCTGAACCGCCACGGGAAGCGCACGGAGCCGCCCTCCCCCGAGACGCCGACGCGCGGGCCCGTCACGACCTCGATCGGCGGCTCGGCCGGATCGCGGGGCGCGGGCGGGGCCAGGAGGAAGCGGGCGGGCGCGGCCGGCGCGGCGAGGCGGGCCGGGGTGCCGCCGTCGTCGGCCACCTCCGGCGGCGCGGCGACGATCTCCACGGGCGCGTGGCCCATCTCCAGGGTGATGCCGAGGCCCTGGCCGAGGTTCCCCGGGCCGGAGAGCAGCTTGAGGCCGGTGTCCCGGCCACGGCGGGCCACCGCGAGGTCCCCTCCCGCGAGCACCTCGGCCGCACGCAGCAGCACACCGCCGGCCTCCCCCTCGGGGTGGCCCACCAGGTTCAGGCAGCGGTGGATGCCGTAGTTCAGGTACACATACGTACGCCGCGGCGGCCCGAACAGCGCGGCATTGCGCTCGGTGCGACCGCGGAACGAGTGGGCGCCGGGGTCCGCGCCCGCGTTCCCGTACGCCTCGGTCTCGGTCAGCCGCACGGTGACGGCGCCGTCCGGGGCGACGACGGTCAGCCGGCACCCCAGCAGCGTCGCGGCGAGCGCGGGCGAGGGGCCGTCGAAGGCGGCGGCGAGACGCTCCGGGGTCACGGCAGCGGCCCCGCGGCGGGCAGCACCATGGTGTCGATCAACCGGACGGGCGGCACGTGCGCGGCCACGAGGGCGAGGGCCTCGCGGCGCAGCGGCTGGCACAGCAGCTCCGGACCGAGCTCGGCGAAGGTGTCCCGGTCCACCACCACGAGGTGGTCCAGCTCGACGCCCGGCTCGTCCTCGACCATCCGGCGAGCGGCCTGGACGTCGACGGGCTCACCGGCCGCCGCGGCGTCGGCCAGGGAGCGCAGGGCGCGGCTGAGGACGAGCGCGTGTTCCAGGCCCGCGGCGTCCAGGCGGGTGTTGCGGCTGGAGAGCGCGAGGCCCTCGGGCGAGCGGACGATGGGCACGGCGCGGACGTCGACGTCGATGTCCAGGTCCGTGGCCAGGCGGCGCAGGACGGTGAGCTGCTGCGCGTCCTTCTGGCCGAAGTAGCTGCGCAGGACCGGCACCGCCGGGCGCACGATGTTCCACAGCTTCGCCACGACGGTGGCCACGCCGTCGAAGTGGCCCGGGCGGGAGGCGCCCTCGAGGACCTCCCCCATGCGGCCGGCGGAGACGGTGACGATCGGCGCGTCCGGGTAGCCCGGGTACATCTCCTGCACGTCCGGGGCGAACACCACGTCGGCGCCCGCCGCCGCCAGCAGGTCCAGGTCCGCGTCCAGGGTGCGCGGGTAGTGCTCCAGGTCGGCCGGATCGCCGAACTGGAGCGGGTTCACGAAGATGCTGACCGCGACGACGTCGTTCTCGGCGCGGGCCCGCCGCACCAGGGCCGCGTGGCCGCCGTGGAGGGCGCCCATCGTGGGGACCAGGCCGACGGTGACGGGCTCGGCGTCGCCGTCGTCCGTGGCGTGGGCGACGAGCTCACGGAGAGCGGAGCGCATCTCGGCGACGGTCCGGGCCAGACGCGGGCGCGCGGAGACGCCGTCAGCCTCGGGCGTCACGGGAGCGGGGAGGGCGTCCTCGAGGGTCAGGCCGGTGCCGGCGGGGACGGGGCGCTGGTCGGGGACGCGGTCGAGAGGGGTCACCCTCCGAGTCTAGGCACGGGGCCTCGGGGAGGACTTCCGCCTCACCACGCGCATCTGGTCCAAGGCCTGAGCCGCGGGCCGGATTCGGCCCCGCCACGCGCGACGCCGGCCGGTCCCGTCAACGGGACCGGCCGGCGTCGTGCTCGAGTCGGGCTCAGGCGTCCTTCGCGGTGTCCTTCACCTGGCGGGCGGCGTCCTGGGACTCCGCCTTGAGGCCCTGCGCCGTGTCCGTGCCCTGCTCCTTGAGGTGGGAAGCGGCCTCGGCGGCCGACTCCTTCACGCTCCCGGCGGCCTCGCGGGCGGCGGGCTCGAGGTCCTCGCGCAGCTGCTGGGCGGCCTGCTTGGCCTCGTCCACCAGCGGGGCGGCCTGGTCCTTGAGGCCCTCCGCGGCGCGCTGCTCCGCGCGTGAGGCGGGGATCAGCGAGCTGAGCAGCAGGCCGGCACCGAAGGCGATCAGCCCGGCGGCCAACGGGTTGCCCGCGGTGCGGCCGCGCAGCTGAGCCGGGGCCTGGTGCAGGGCGTGCTGGGCGTCGTCGGCCCACTCGGACACCCGGTCGCCGGCGTCGCCCAGGCGGTCCTGGGCCTGGCCGGCCGCGTCATACGCGGAGGCCCGGGCGTCGTCGACCACCGCGTGGGCGCGATCGCCCAGCGAGGGCTCGTGGCGGTGCTGCTCCGGGGAGCCCATGATGTTCTCCTTCGCGTGGATGAAGCCGTCCTTGATGCGGTTGGTCTGCCGGGACACGGCCTTCGTGGGGCTCACCTTCTCGGCGAGGGCGTCCACGTCCTGGCCGAGCTCGCGGCGCGTGCGCTCGATGTCGGCGCGGATCTCGTCGGGGTTGTTGCTCGTGGTCATCGCGTCTCCTTCGCGGGGTTCAGGGTCTCGGGGATCTCCTGAAGCGTCTCCTGGGTCTGCGGCAGACCCTTGATCTTCTCGATGTCCTTCTTGCCCTGTACGGCCAGCACGGCCGCGACGACGCCCCACAGCACGGCCACGATCAACGCGGCCCAGCCGATCGGCAGGAATACGTCGAGCAGGTGCATCAGGGCCAGGGACAGGAACATCAGCAGGAAGAAGCCGCCGACGGCGGCGCCGGCCAGCAGGCCTGCCCCCTTGCCGGCCTTCTTCGCGGACTCGGTGGCCTCGGCCTTGGCCAGGGCGATCTCCTGGCTGACCAGCGTCGACAGCTTGGCCGACAGGCTCTGGAACATCTCGCCGAGGCTCTCGTGCTCGGCACGGAACTCCGCCTGCGTGGGCGGCGGGGTGTGCGCGCCGGAGTGCGGCGTCGCGTCGCGGAACGGTTCGTGGGCGGTGCTCATGCGTCACCCCCGGGCCGGGTCTGGTCGAACGGCCGCTCGGCGGTCAGGCCCTGCTGGACCGGCGCCTGCGTGCCATACGGGGTGTCCCCGACGCCGGCCGCGCGGCGGGGCCCGGCGCCGTCCGCGACGCGGCCGTCGGCCTGGGAGAGCGAATCGCTCGAGTAGGCCGGGGCCTGCGAGTCCAGGTGGTGCGGGGTCACGTCCGCGTGCACCGCGTCCGGACGGGTCGTGTGACGGCGCGGCGAGGTGGAGGCGGCGGAGTCGGGCTGGGCGGCGTCGCGGATGCCGCGCGTCAGTCGACCGGCCACCAGCCCGGCGCCCAGGGCGAGGGCCAGGAACGTGCCCGGACGGCGAGCGGCGAAGCCGCGCACGTCCTGCAGCAGGTCCTGCGGGGAAGCGGTCTCCAGGCGCTGCGTCAGGGCCTCGGCACGGTCCGCCACCGAGGCGACGCCCTGGCGCACCAGGTCGGTCTGCGGCTGCTCACCGGAGACCACGCGGTGCAGGTCGTCGGTGTAGCTGCGCACCTGGCCCGCGAACCGCTCCTGCTGGGTCTGCACCTGCGCGCCGACCTGCTCCTGGGCGGAGCCGACCAGCGACTGCACCTGGTCAGCGGCCTCGTCCTTCACCTGGCCGGCCTCGTGCTTGGCGGTGGCCGCGAGGTCCTGGGCCTTGTCCTTGGCGTCCTGGGCCACGGCCTTCGCCTGGCCCTGGGCCTCGCCCGCGGCCTGCTGGGCCTTGTCCTTCGCCTGGTCCTTGGCGTCACGGCCCTCGGCTGAGGAGCCGTGGGCGTTCTTCGGCGTGTTCGTCGTCATGCTGTGCCTTCCTTCGTCCGGGTCGGCGGCCCCTCATGGCCAGCCCTTCTGGCCGTCCACGTCACCGGGTCCACCGGTCCTGAGGGCCAAGGTAAGCACCGCGACGGACGTGCCGGAAGACCTCGGGTCCGCCGGGATCGTCTCCGGTCGGGACGGGGTCAGCGCACCTTCAGGCCCCGCTGGGCGGTCTTGCCGACGCCCCGGCCCGGGTGCTCCTTCTTGCCCTGCATCCAGGTGTCCACGGCCTGCACGCCGAGGTCGGGGTGGTCGGTGAAGAAGCCGTCGATGCCGGCGTCGAGGAACGGCTGGATCATGCCGACCATGTCGCCCCGCGCGTTCGGGTCCGTGGAGGAGCGGAACTCCGTGTAGAGGAACTGGTTCTCGGCGCGGAAGGTGTACGGCACCACCTCAAGGCCCGCGCGGTGGGCGAGGGAGACGAACGCGGTCTCCTCGCCCATCGAGCCGTCCTTCTCCTTGGTGATGATCTGCGCGAAGGCCGGGCCGAGCGTGTCGACGCCGGCCGCGCGGACCTCGCGCATGCCCGCGGCGGTCTCGTAGAAGTCGTAGTCGCGGAGCCCGTCGCCGGCGGCCACGGAGTCATAGGGCGCGCCGGTGACGCTGGAGAGGAACACCGTCTCGGCCTTGAGGCCGAGGTTCTCGTTGAGATCGCGCAGGTTGGCGAGCTCGAAGGACTGCACGGTGGCGGGGGCGTTGCGCTTGTTCAGGCCGTACTCGTCGAGCAGCTCGACGACGCGCTCCTCCATGGACAGGCCGATGGAGTCGAAGTAGGTGGGGTGCTTGATCTCGGGGATGACGCCGATCTCGCGGCCGTACCGGGCAGAGAGGCGCTCCCGCAGCTCGAGCACCTCCTCGAAGGTGGGCACCTGGTACCGGCCGTCGTAGGACGCGGACTCGGGGCGGACCTGCGGCAGGCGCTCCTTGGCGCGCAGGGTCTTGAGCTCGGCGAGGGTGAAGTCCTCGGTGAACCAGCCGGTGAGGGCCACGCCGTCGACGACCTTGGTGGTCTTGCGGTCCGCGAACTCGGGCCGCTGGGCGACGTCCGTGGTGCCGTCGATCAGGTTCTCGTGGCGGACCACGAGCACGCCGTCCTTGGTGGAGACCAGGTCCGGCTCGATCACATCCGCGCCCTGGGCGGCGGCCAGCTCGTAGGCGGCCAGGGTGTGCTCGGGGCGGTAGCCGGAGGCACCACGGTGACCCACGACGTCGGGGCGCACTACGGGCTTGCCCGTGACGGACTGCGCGGCGGCCGGGGTCGTCGGTGCGGCGGGGGCGGCGGCGGCCGGGGCGGCCAGCGGGGCGCTGACGGCGACGGCGGCGGCGAGGGCCACGAGGCCGCGGGCGGCGTGACGACGGACGGAGGTCATGGAACGGTCCTTTCCGGGAGGGGGATGACCGCTCCAGTGGGCCAGATCCGGGTGTCGGCCGGGTGGCCCCCCTCCGGCCACAGCCGGCCCGTCCGGTGAACAGCCGGTGACGGGCGGCTGATCGGAGAGGTTCAACCGCCCGTCACGATGCGCGGCGCCGGGCCCGGCGGCTCAGCCCGCCGTCGGCGACGGCCGCGTCAGTCCCAGCGTCTCCGGGGCCGACGGGGTGCCGTCGCCGAGGACGTGCTCGCCCAGGAAGCCGAGGACGACCTCGTACCAGACCCTCGCGTGCTGCGGGGCGAGGATCCAGTGGTTCTCGTGCGGGAAGTAGAGGAACCGGTGGTCGGTGGTGCCGTCCGCGGCGGCCGGCCGCCCGGACTTCGCCAGCAGGTCCGACCACAGGCGCAGCCCCTCGCCGATCGGCACGCGGTAGTCCTTGTCGCCGTGGATGACGAGCATCGGAGAGACGATCTCCCCCACGAACCGGTGCGGAGAGTTCTCCTGCTGCATTTGCTCGTCCATCTCGCGGGCCCAGTAGAACGCGGCGTCCGTCGTCGGGCCGAAGCCGTCCAGCGCCCACAGCGAGGCGTGCGTGACCACGCACCGGAACCGATCGGTGTGCCCGGCCACCCAGTTCGCCATGTAGCCGCCGAACGAGCCGCCCATGGCGGCGGTGCGGTCGCCGTCGACGTCCTCACGCGCCACGACGGCGTCCGTGAGCGCCATCAGGTCCGTGTAGGGCGCCTGACCCCAGCGGCCCCAGCCGCGTTCGATGAAGTCCTGGCCGTAGCCCGTGGACAGCGCCGGGTCCGGCATCAGCACCGCGTAGCCGCGCGCCGCCATGACCCACGGCGTCCAGCGCCAGCTCCACGCGTTCCACGAGCCCAGCGGCCCGCCGTGGATCCACAGTAGCAGCGGGTGACCGCCGGCCGGCGCCTCCCCCTCGGGGAGCACGAGCCAGCCGCGCACGCGCGTGCCGTCCTCGGCGACGGTCTCCACGTCCTCGAGGGTGCCCGGGATCGCGGGGCGCTCCACGGGGTTCGGCAAGCGCGTGGCCTCGCCCGTGGCCAGGTCGATCCGCGCCACCTCCGGCGGGAACAGGTAGGAGGAGCGGACGCCGTAGGCCGTGGCCCCGTCCGGGGAGAGCACGACGTCGGTCCACGCCTCGTCCTCCCGGGTCACCTGCGCGACGGCGCCGGTGGCCACCTCGATGCGGAACACCGGGCGGCGACCCTCCGAGTCCGCGAGCGCGATCACCGCGGAGTCGTCCGGCAGCCACGCGACGACGTCGGCCCAGCGGTCCCAGCCGTGGGCCAGGGGCGTGGTCTGGCCCGTGGCCGTGTCCATCACGTACAGGCGCGGGTGCACGGCGGAATGCGGGGTGGAGTCGGGGGTGCGGACGACGACGGCGCGCGTGCCGTCATGGCTGACGGGGCCGACGGCCACGTCCTCACCGGGGACGTCGTGCAGGACGCGGTGCTCGCCCGTGGCCAGGTCCACGCGCACCACCGTGCCCTCGCGCACGTTGCCGCGAGCCTCGGCGGTGGCGGCCGTGGTGAGCAGGAACGAGCCGTCCGGGGCCACCTGCGCGCCGATCCCGAACGCGTGGGAGCGCGGGAATCCGGAGACGTGGCGCAGGTGGTGCGCCACGTCGTCGGCCTCGGGAGCCAGGCCGGAGGCGGCGGGGCCGGGCTCGGCGACGTCGGCGTCGGTGGCGGGCTCGCCCTGCGGGTCCGGGCCGGGCTCGAGGACGAAGAGCTCGGGGCGGGCGGGGCCGAGGTCGTGGTCCCAGAAGCGGATGGGGTAGCCGGTGTGCAGGATGGCGTCCACGCCGGCGTCCCTGCGGGTCTGCGCGAGGGCCGCGTGCTCGGCCTCGGTGGTCGCACCGAGCAGCCGGTCCGCCGTGACGACCACGCGGTCCGCCGCGGAGGCGCACGTGACCGCGGCGACGCCGCCCGGGCGGGAGAGCACCACGCGCGCCTCGCCGCCCCGGGCCGGCAGGGCCCACAGGGCGTTGCGCTTCTCGGCCTCGGCGTCGGCGGGGTCGGGACGGGCGGAGGTGAAGAAGAGGGTGCCGTCCGCGGCGAACTGCGCGCCGGCCTCGCCCTCGCGGGAGCGGGTCAGGCGGTGGGCGGGGCGCTCGCCCGCGGGGTCGACCTCCCAGAGGGCGGTGGCGTAGCCGGTGCCCTTCGCGTCCCGGGTGGCGACGGTGGTCACCAGGCGGGCGCCGTCCGGGCTGAGGGTGAGACCGGCGACGCGCGGCAGGGCGGTGAAGGCGTCGAGGTCGTGGAAGGGGGTGGCGGGGGTGTTGTCCGGGGTGTCCGGGGTGGAGGTCATGCGTTCGTTTCTATCGGCCTGCACGTGATCCGGGCAACACGGAGGGCGGCGGGGTGGTGGCCTCGACGGCGGGCCGCCCCGGTGCCCGCCGCGCCTCAGGCGCCGGGCAGCGCGCCGGCGTCGGCCCGGATCTGCTGGAGCTGCTCGCCGAGCCAGTCGACGTACCCGCCCATCCACTCCCCCGTGGCCTGGTCGTTCCAGCTCTGGCCGACCACCGGCTGCGGGAAGACGACGGCGTCCGAGAGGGTGTCCCGCAGCGCGAGGGCGGGCCCCTCCTCGTCCGCGACCGTCACCCACTGCATGCCGTGGCGCGCGCCCAGGTGCTCGCCGAGCAGCACCGCGACGACGTCCAGCAGCACCGCCAGCTCCTCGGGGTCCAGCTCGTCGGCCTCCGCCTGCGAGCGGGCCAGCACGGCGTCGTAGTACGCGGCGACCGCGTCCAGGTCCAGGTGGTCCACGCCCTCCTGCGCGGCGAAGTCGCGACGGACGCGCACCCACTCCCGCTCGGGCTCGGTCAGGGGGCTCATCTCGGGCTGGTCGGTCATGGCCTCCATCCTGCCAGGCGCGTCGGGCGCCGCCGTCGCCGGAACGGGCGGCGCCGGCCGCGCTTTCGTTCGAGAAACGGCGAGGAACCGGGGGGACACACCGCCGGAGGCCTGCGATCCCCCAGCGGGAGCACTCGTGGACGCGCCCGATGTCGTGCCGCCAGCGACGAGGCGAGCGTGCGGGCCGTCGTCGTCCGCCGCCCCCGACCGGACTTGAGACACTGGCCCCATGCGCATCATGACCGTCTGCCTGGGGAACATCTGCCGCTCGCCCGCCGCCGAGGCCGTGCTGAACCGCAAGCTCGCGGAGGCCGGTCTCGACGACGTCGAGGTCACCTCCGCCGGCACGTCCGACGAGCACGTGGGCGCCCGGCCGCATCACCTCACCCGCGAGGTCGGCGGCGAACTGGGCTACGAGTTCCCGACGGTGGGGGTGCAGCTGTCCGCCGACCTCGTGGACGACGCCGACCTGATCCTCGTGATGGACGAGGCCAACCTCGCCGACGCGCGGCGGCTCGCGACCACGGACGAGCAGCGGGACCGGATCCACCTGATGGGCGAGTTCGCGTCGGATGCGGACAGCGCCGGGGTGCGCGAGGTCCCCGATCCGTACGGGTATCCGCGGCCGCAGTTCGAGGAGATGTACCGGCAGATCGAGGACGCAGCAGACGGCGTCGTCGCCGCGATCCGCGACGGCCGCCTCTGACGGCCGGGGCGCGGCCCCGGACCCGCCGTTTCCCGAACGAAAACGGTCCGGGACCCGCCGTTTCCCGAACGAAAGCGGGGGGCGGGGGCGGCGGGGGGTCGGTCAGTCGTCGTGGGGGTCGTCGGAGTCGTCGAGGACCTCTCGCAGCCGCGCCGCCGTGTCCGCGCGCAGGGTGCCGCGGGTCTCGGCGCGGTCGGTCGTCGCGCGGGCGAGGGTCTCCCACACGGCCCGCACGTCCGGGGGCAGTCCCCCGGCCTCGAGCTCCCCGAGGGTCTCACGGTGGGTCCGCAGCGTGTCGACGTCACCGCGGGCCACGGGGCCGGTGAGGGCGCCGTCGCCGTCCGTGAGCGCGTTCTCCAGCGCGGCGGTCATCAGTGAGCGCAGCACCCGCTCCGGGTCGGCCACCCCGATCGTCTCCAGGATCTGGCGGGCCTGCGCCGTCAGCGTCACCAGGTGGTTCGACCCGTGGGACAGCGCCAGGTGGTAGGCCGCCCGGTCGGCCTCCTTCACGACCACGGGCTCGCCGCCCATCTCCACCACGAGCGCCTGGGCCACGGGCAGCACCACGGGGTCCGCGGTCACGCCGAACACGCAGTCCTGCAGCCGGGCGACGTCGAGGCTCAGCCCCGTGAACGTCATGGCCGGGTGGATCGCCAGGGGGATCGCCCCGTGCGCGCGCACCGGCTCCATCACCCCCACCCCGTAGCGGCCGGAGGTGTGCACGAGCAGGTGGCCGGTCTGCACGTGGCCCGCGGCGGCCAGGCCGGCCACGAGCTCGCCCAGCGCGTCGTCCGGGACGGCGAAGACGACCATCTCGGAGCGGCGCAGGATCTCGGGGATCTCCAGGACGGGCACGCCCGGCAGGAGCATCTCCGCGCGGTCCCGCGAGGCCTCGGAGACGGCGTGCACGCCCGTGATCGTGTGGCCCGCAGCCCGCAGCGCCGAGCCCAGCACGGCCCCCACTCGACCCGCGCTCACCACGCCGACGCCCAGCCGCCCGGGCCGCTGCGCCGGGTCATGCGGGTCCAGGCTCAGGTCGAGTCCGCCGGTCATCGCTCCTCCTCGCCGCGCACGGCGGGGACGTCTGCCCCGCTCTCCTCCCCGACGACGACGCCGCCGCCGACGCCGGCCCGCGCCAGTTCGCGGCGGCCCACCTCGGTGGCCGCGACCTCGCGCGTGCGCTGCTCGAAGCGGGCCAGCTCCTCCGGGCGCATCCACTGGTCGCGGTCGGCGAGGCGACGTGAGACGGCCGCGTGCCGTGCCTCCCGGGCGTACAGGTCCACGGCCACGTCCTCGTCGAGGTCGCGGACCACGGCGTTCGCCCCCGCGACCCACACGCGCACCGTGGCCAGGCCCAGGCGCCGCTGCACCGGCCCCTGCACCAGCTCGGCCGCCTGCACGCGCTCGTGCTGGAGGGTCTGCAGCCGGCGGTTCAACCAGCCGCTGCGCACCACCAGCAGGGACCGCGTCGTCGTGAAGCCGATCCGCCGCCAGGCGAACCAGTTGAACCACCACCTGCCGCGCCGCGGCACGTGCTGGAAGCCCCCCTCCGTGCCGGAGCCGTGCACGCCCAGGTGCATGAGCCCCGCGGGGGTCAGCCCCTGCGCGGCGCGCGGATCATCCTCCAGGCCCGGGTCCGGGGCCACGACCGTGAGGACGCGGAGCACGTCCTCCCACGGACCGACGGGCAGCGCCACGTCCCGGGTGCCGTCGGACTCCTGCAGGTAGCCGGCCACCGCCATGGTCACCCGATACCAGCCGAAGGGCCGCCAGAACAGAGGCTGGGAGACGGTCACCCCCTGCACCCGCCCCGGCGGGACGGTCTGGTGGGTGGTCTCGGTGAGCCCGTGCCGCAGTCGCAGCCCGTCGGTGGAGCGGCGCACCTGGAAGCCCCAGCCGGCGTTCAACCGGGACCACGCGACGCCGGCCACGGAGAACAGGGCGGGCAGGGACGCAGCCGCGCCGATCCCGGTCAGGGTCTCCCCCTCGTCCAGCACCGCCTCGGGCAGCAGCGCGACCACGAGGGCGAGGCCGGCCAGCCAGATCAGGGACCCGGCCAGCACCCCCAGCACGCCTCCGGAGAGCAGGACGGAGCCGAGGAGCCGCCCCGCGGGCACCTGCAGCATGAGTTCGCCGGCGTCCGCGGCGTCGGCGTCGGGGAGGCCGGGCTCGGCCGCCCGCTCCGGCGCGGACGCGTCCGCCCCGGCTCCCCCGAGCATCCCCGACGCGCGGTCCAGGATCTCCCGGCGCACCGCTTCGGCCTCGGCGCGGCGCAGGAAGGACAGCTCGAGCGCGGACTCGCCGCCGTCGGCCGCCTCGACCTTCACTGTGGCCAGCCCGAGCAGCCGGGCCACGAGGGGGTGCTGCAGGTCCACCGCCTGGATGCGGTCGTAGCGCATCTGCCGGCGGCTGCGGAAGAGCCAGCCCTGGCGCAGCTCGATCCGGTCCTCCCCGCAGCGGAACCGGGTGAACCACCAGGAGAAGAAGAACACGAGGCTGATCAGCAGGGTGACCCCCAGCAGGATGCCGCCGGCCACGAGCAGGCTGCCGTCGCCGCCGCCCGGGGCGTCCTCCCCGCTGAGCCGGCCCGCCGCGAAGTCCTCCACCGCGTTGCGGCCCGCGAAGAACAGGATCAGCAGCAGGAAGGTCCAGCCCCGCACCCAGGGCGAGGCGGGGTGGACGCGGACCCAGCCGGCGTCGTCGGCGGGGGGCGGGGCGGCCGCGCTCACAGGCCCGCCAGCCGCGCCTGGCCGCGCGCCATGAGGACTTCGCGCAGCTCCTCGGCCCTCTCGCGGGGCACGCCCTCCAGGGTGACGTCCCCGCCCGCGGCGGCGGTCTTCAGGGTGAGGGTCTGCAGCCCGACCCGGCGCAGCAGCGGACCGTCCGACACGTCCACGTACTGCAGGCGGCCGTACGGCACCGCGTGCACGCTGCGGAACAGGATGCCCTCGCGCCACAGGACGTCGTCCTCGCGCTCGGCCCAGCCCATCGCGCGCACGCGCCGCGGGATCAGGATCAGGTCCACGATCCAGGACACGACGACGACGGCCGGCAGCCCCCACGCGACCCACGCGGCCATCCCCGCCCACGGGCCGGTGAGCTTGAGGATCAGCGGCACGGAGAACGCGGCGAGCCAGATCAGGTGGCCGATGGACGTGGCGATGAGATTCACCGTGGTCAGCCGCGGCGAGGCCGGCGTGAAGGCCACGCCGCTCAGGTCAATGCCGGGCACGGGCATACCCTCCTTCGGTCTCGGGACGGGCCGGTCGGCCGCGGCCCGGGGACCCATCCTGCCCACGGCCGCCCTCGGGCGCATCCTCCTCAGGGGGGATCCGGCACCACCGTTCGACGATCAGCCCCACCACCAGCAGGACGAGACCGCCGGCGGCCTGCAGGGCGGCCTCCCGCACGGTCGGCGCCCCGACGCCGGCCCGCAGCAGCACCTGCACCGCCACACCGGCGTGCCAGCCGCCGAGGGCCGCTCCCGCGAAGCCGGAGGCCTGGCCGAGCACGAGCGTGCGGGCCGCGGCGAGCGGGTCCATCCGCGCGGCGGCGGGCTTCTCCCGGTCCCGGCGCACCCGCCAGCCCAGCCCGATGCACAGCACGGAGACCGCGGCCACGGTGATCAGGCCGCCGCGACCCACCACGGGCGCCGGCCAGCCCAGGGACGGCGCGGCGAGCCCGGCCAGCCAGCCGAGCACGGCGGCCGCCAGCACCACGAGCAGGGTCCACCCGGAGCGCAGCGCGATCACGTGTCCTCCCTCCCGAGGGCGTCCGGGCATGCCGGGCGGAGCGGGACGACGTCGTCGGTGCCGGCCAGCAGCCGGTGCCGCTCGGGCTCCTGGCGGCGCACCCCGGGGGCGTCCGCGGCGACGGCGGCGAGGTCGGCGACGGGCGTGCCGGCGAGCGTGGCGTCCGCGTCGAGCCACAGCCACGGCAGCAGCACGAAGGCCCGCTCGGCCGCGCGGGGGTGCGGCAGGGTGAGGTCCGGGTGGTCGCTGCGCACGTCCCCGTAGGCGATCACGTCCACGTCCAGGGTGCGCGCGCCCCAGCGAACCTCACGCCGCCGATGGTGGTCCTGCTCGAGCCGGTGCGCCACCGCGAGCAGCTCCCACGGCGCGAGGTCCGTGCGCAGGGTGACCACCTGGTTGAGGTAGTCGGGTTGGCCCGGCGGCCCGCCCACGGGCGCGGTGACGGCCCGGGGCGAAGCCCGGACGTCCGTGATGTGCGGCAGCGCGGACAGGGCGGCGACGGCGGCGTCGAGCGTCTGCGCGGGCTCGCGCAGGTTGGCGCCGAGGGCCAGCACGGCCGCGACGGGCGCGTCCGGGCGGGCGCCCAGCTCGGGGACGGGCGCGGGGCCCTCGGCCGGGTGCGTCCAGTCGACGGTGCTCACGCGAGATCCTCCCGGGTGCGGTGCACGGTGACGGCGGCGTCCGCGAAGTCGTGCGGGATGGGCGCCTGCGGCTTGTGCACGGTGACCTCGACGGCGGTCACCACGGGCTGCTCGGCGAGGACGGCGCGGGCGATCCGGTCGGCGAGGGTCTCGATCAGGTCCACCGGCTCCCCGGTGACCAGGCGGACCACCGTGTCCGCGACCTCGGCGTAGTTGGCGGTGCGGGCGAGGTCGTCGCCGGCCGCGGCGGGGCCGGCGTCGAGGTGGAGGACGACGTCCGTGACGAACGGCTGCCCGTCCCGGCGCTCGTGGTCGAAGACCCCGTGGTGCCCGACGGCGGACAGCCCGGCCAGGCGGATGCGGTCCCGGGCGCTCACGGCAGCACGTCCTCGGAGACGGGCTCACCCGGGGCATGCGCCCCGACCCAGGCGGCGGCGGTGCGGACGGCGTCGGCGCTGGCGCGCACGTCGTGCACGCGCACGCCCCACGCGCCCTGGGCGGCGGCGAGGGCGGAGATGGCCGCGGTGGCGGCGTCGCGCGCGGCGGGCGGGGCCGGGGTGCCGTCGTCGTCCGCCAGCAGCGTGCCCAGGAACCGCTTGCGCGAGGCGGCGACGAGCACCGGGTGGCCCATGGCGCGGAGCCACTCGAGGCCGCGCAGCAGCTCCCAGTTCTGCTCGCCGGCCTTCGCGAAGCCCAGGCCCGGGTCGACGATCAGCTGCGCGGGCTCGACGCCCGCGGCGAGGAAGCGGCCGGCCACGTCCCGCAGCTCGCACACGACGTCCGGGACGGTGTCCTCGTAGACGGCCAGCCCGTCCATGGTCTGCGGGTTCCCGCGGTTGTGCATGAGGATGTACGGCGCGCCCGACGTGGCGATCAGCGCCGGCATATCCGGCTCGTGGGCGAGGCCGGAGACGTCGTTGACGATCACCGGCCCCAGCGCCAGGGCAGCCCGGGCGGTGGCGGTGTGGCGCGTGTCCACGGAGAGGACGACGTCCTCGGCCAGCAGCGCCTCGATCACGGGCAGGATGCGCTCCTGCTCCTCGGCCGGCGGCACGGCGCGGGCCCCGGGGCGGGTGGACTCCCCGCCCACGTCCACGATGTCCGCGCCGTCCGCGACCATGCGCCGGGCGTGCTCGACGGCCGCGCGGACGGTGGCGTGCTCCCCGCCGTCCGAGAACGAGTCAGGGGTGACGTTGAGGATGCCCATGACCAGGGTCCGGTCCGCGGGCAGCCGCCCCAGCAGGGCGCGGTTCGCCTCCCGCGCCGCCGCGTCGATGCTCTCGTCCACGTGTCCTCCTCCGCCGTCGGTGGTCCTCAGCCGTGCATGATGAGGCTCATCGCCTCCGAGCGCGTGGACGGATCCCGCAGCTGGCCGCGCACCGCCGAGGTGACGGTCTTCGCGCCCGGCTTGCGCACGCCGCGCATGGACATGCACATGTGCTCGGCCTCCACCACCACGATCGCCCCGCGCGGGGCCAGGTGCTCCATGAGCGCCTCCACCACCTGCGTGGTCAGCCGCTCCTGCACCTGCGGACGCCGCGCGTACAGCTCCACGAGACGGGCCAGCTTGGACAGCCCCGTCACGCGGCCCTCGGCGGAGGGTATGTAGCCGATGTGCGCGGTGCCGTGGAACGGCACCAGGTGGTGCTCGCAGGTCGAGTAGAACGGGATGTCCTTCACCAGCACGAGCTCCTCGTGCGCGATGTCGAACGTGGTGCCGAGCACCTGGTCCGGGCTCTGGTGCAGGCCCGCGAAGAACTCCGCGTACGCCTTGGCCACCCGCGCCGGGGTGTCCGCCAGGCCCTCGCGGTCCGGGTCCTCACCGATCGCCAGCAGGATCTCCCGCACCGCCGCCTCGATGCGCGGCCGGTCCACCGCGGTCGAGTCCGGGTCGAACGTGCCGGGGACGGCGTCGTCGGGGGTGTGGGCTGTCATGCGGGCCTCCTGCGCGGTCAAAAGGTCGGTCCCTCGCCGGGGCCCGGCGTGTTGCTCGGACCGCCGTGCGGCGGCAGGCCGGGGCCGGCCGCGTCCCCGCCCAGCGACGACGGCGGCGCACCCTCCGGACGCACCGGCACCGTGGTGCCCTCGACGCCGACGGGGGTCTGCTCCCCGCCGTCGTGGCGCGAGCGGCGCTCGGAGGGGGAGAGGACCGGCGGGATGTCCTGCGGGAGCCGGTCGTCCGAGGCCAGCCACACGCCGCGCTCGGGCCGCTTGCGCACGTCCGCGAAGATGGCGGCGATGGCCTCCTGGGTCAGCGTCTCCTTCTCCAGCAGCTCGTAGGCCAGCCGGTCCAGGACGTCCCGGTTCTCCGTGAGCACCCAGTGGGCCTCGGCGTGGGCCTGGTCCAGCAGGGTGCGGACCTCGGCGTCCACCAGGTACGCGAGCTCCTCGGAGTACTCACGGGAGGAGCCGCCGGCGGCGCCGCCCACGAAGGGCTCGGAGCTGCCGCCGCCGAGCTTGACCGCGCCCACCTTGGCGGACATGCCGTACTCGGTGACCATCTTGCGGGCCGTGTCCGTGGCCTTCTGGATGTCGTTCGCGGCGCCCGTGGACGGGTCCTTGAACACGATCTCCTCCGCCACGCGCCCGCCCATCGCGTACGCGAGCTGGTCCAGGAGCTCGTTGCGGGTGACGGAGTACTTGTCGTCCTCCGGGACCACCATCGTGTAGCCCAGGGCGCGGCCGCGGGGCAGGATCGTGATCTTGGTGACCGGGGCGGAGTTGCGCAGCCCGGCCGCCACGAGCGCGTGGCCGCCCTCGTGGTAGGCGGTGACCTTGCGCTCGTGCTCGTTCATCAGGCGGGTGCGCTTCTGCGGGCCGGCCATCACGCGGTCCACGGCCTCGTCCAGGGCGTGGTTGTCGATCACGTTGTTGTTCGAGCGCGCCGTGAGCAGCGCGGCCTCGTTGATCACGTTGGCCAGGTCCGCACCCGTGTAGCCGGGGGTGCGCTTGGCCAGGGAGCGCAGGTCCACGTCCAGGGCGATCGGCTTGCCCTGCGCGTGCACCTCGAGGATCTTGGCGCGGCCCTCGAGGTCCGGGGCGTCCACGGGGATCTGGCGGTCGAAGCGGCCCGGGCGCAGCAGCGCCGGGTCCAGGACGTCCGGGCGGTTGGTCGCGGCGATCATGATGACGTTCGTGGAGGCGTCGAAGCCGTCCATCTCCACGAGCATCTGGTTCAGGGTCTGCTCGCGCTCGTCGTTGCCGCCGCCGATGCCTGCGCCGCGGTGCCGGCCGACGGCGTCGATCTCGTCCACGAAGATGATGGCGGGGGCGTTGGACTTGGCCTGCTCGAAGAGGTCGCGCACGCGCGAGGCGCCGACGCCCACGAACATCTCCACGAAGTCCGAGCCGGAGATCGAGTAGAACGGCACGCCGGCCTCACCGGCCACGGCCTTGGCCAGGAGGGTCTTGCCCGTGCCGGGCGGGCCGTAGAGCAGCACGCCCTTGGGGATCTTGGCGCCCACCGCGCGGAAGCGGTCCGGCACGGTGAGGAACTCCTTGATCTCCTGGAGCTCCTCCACGGCCTCGTCCGCGCCCGCGACGTCCTTGAACAGCACGTCCGGGTTGTCCTTGTTGATCAGCTTGGCGCGGGACTTGCCGAACTGCATGACCTTGCCGCCGCCGCCCTGCATGCGGGACATCAGGAACCAGAACAGCAGTGCGATGAGCAGGAACGGGACCATGAAGCCGAGCAGCGAGAGGAACCAGTTGCTCCGCACCGGCTCGTCCGTGTAGCCGTCCAGGGCCGAGTCGTCCACCGCGGTGACCACGTCCGTGGCGCGCGCGCTGGCGAAGTAGAAGTAGACCTCCTTGCCGAGGTCCCGGTCGTCCTGCTTGTAGGGCTCACGCAGGGTGAGGTCCACGCGCTGGTCCCCGTCCACCACGCGGGCCTGCGCGGCCTTGTCGTCCTTCAGCAGGGCCATGCCCACGTTGGTGTCCACCATGGTGCGGCCGCTCTGCGACGTGGTCAGCGGGATCGCGACGGCGAGGACCAGCAGGCCCAGCAGGATCCAGACGTAGGGCTTGTTGAACAGCTTCTTCACGGTCCGAGTGTCTCCTGGTCTGCCGCGGGGGCCGGGCTGCCCGGGGCGGCCGCCGTGCGGCCGGGGACGGCGCAGGGCCGACGTCGCGCCCGGGTCAAGCCCCCACGGTACCGGCCCGGCCCGGGTGTCCGCTGACTGTTCGCGTCAGGTGGACAGGGCGCGGGCGGTCGGCCGGCGCCGACGTCGGCCAGCGCCGTCTTGACGCCCACCGGGAATGCGAGAGGTCGGAATGGCGCGTGGATGGCGCCTCGGAGCGACCGCTCGCGTGACAGGTCGCCGGCGCTGCGGTCGCGCCCCTGTGTCCCCTCCTGCACAGGCCCCCGCGCACCCGAAATCCTCCCCGGGCCGGCGGCGGCCCAGCACATCGCCCGCCCCACCGCGCCAGGCTGGCACCATGCGTCGCCCCGCCCCGCTTCCCGCGGCCTTGCCTGACGGTCCCTTCACCGCCGCGCAGGCGAGGGCCGCCGGCATCGACCGCAACCGGCTGCGTCGCTCCGACATCGAACGCCTCGCCCGGGGCCTCTACCGCCGGCGTGAGGCCACCCCGGCCGCCGTCGAACGCCCCGTGGCCGGCTCCTCCCCCTACCGGTGGAGCACCCCGCTCTCGGCCACCCAACACGAGCTCCTGCTGCGACTCGCCCGGCACCGCGCCACCACGGTGGTGTCGCACCAGACCGCGGCCCGCGCCCGGGAGATCTGGCTGCCGGAGCGACTGGACGCGGGGGACGACGTCCACGTGAGCCGCCCGCGAGACCGTGGCCAGCTCTCCCTCCCCGGCGTCACCTCCCACCGAACAGCGCTCCCGCCCGCGGACGTGGAGCGCGTGCGGATCGGCGGCCTGGCCTGGTACGTCACCGCCCCGCCCCGTCTCTGGGTCGACCTCTCGGCCCTGCTCGACGACGACGAGCTCGTCATCCTCGGCGACCATCTCGTCCGCCGGGCGCAGCTGTCCGGCGGCCCGGACGCCGCCGAGCGGACCCGGGCGGCCCTGGCCCAGGCGGCCGAAGCGAGCCCGTCCGCGCACAACCGACGACGACGGCTCCGCACCACCGCCACACTGGTCCGGGTGGGGGCGCACTCGCCGAAGGAGACGCGGCTGCGGCTCGCGCTGAGGGCCGCCGGGCTCCCCGAGCCCGCACTGCAGCTCGAGGTCTGGGACCCGGAGTTCTCCCTGCACCACCCCGCGACGGCGGACCTGGGCTATCGGCAGGCGAGAGTGGCCCTGCACTACGACGGCGGCCACCACGGCGCGGATCGCCAGATCGACCGCGACGTGCAGCGCAACGCGGCCTTCGAGCGACGGGGCTACCGGAACATCACCGTGTCCTCCTCCGACGCTCGCCGCGGATTCACGCGCGTGATCGTGGAGGTGCGCCGTCACCTCGGGGACGCCGGCGACCTGTCACGCAAGGAGTCGGAATGGGGCGTGAATGGCACCTCAGAGCGACCGCTCACGTGACAGGTCGCTGCTGCGGCGGCCACGCCGGGCCGGGCCCCCGGTCAGCTGTACACGTGCGGGGCGAGGGTGCCCACGAAGTCCAGGTTGCGGTACTTCTCCGCGTAGTCCAGGCCGTAGCCCACCACGAACTCGTTGGGGATGTCCCGCCCGACGTACTTCACGTCGATGTCCACCTTCATGGCCTCCGGCTTGCGCAGCAGGGTGCAGATCTCGACCGAGGCCGGGCCGCGGGACTCCAGGTTGGCCTTGAGCCAGGACAGGGTCAGGCCGGAGTCGATGATGTCCTCGACGATCAGGACGTGCCGGCCCGTGAGGTCCGCGTCGAGGTCCTTGAGGATGCGCACCACGCCGGAGGACTTGGTGCCGGAGCCGTAGGAGGAGACCGCCATGAAGTCCAGCTCCACGTGGGAGTGCAGGGCGCGGGTGAGGTCGGCGACCACCATCACGGCGCCCTTGAGCACGGCGACGATGAGCAGGTCCTTGTCCGCGTAGTCGCGGTCGATCTGGCGGGCCAGGTCCGTGATCGTGTCCTGCACGTCCTCGCGGGACATGAGGACGTGGGTGAGGTCGTTCTGGACATCCTGTGCGTCCATGCGCCGCTCCTGGTGAGTGCTCGTGCGGGAATGCCGGGCCGGGCCGCAGTCAGGGACCGGGCAGGCAGGGGATGAGGTCCAGTCTGGCACACGCCCGATGCGCGGCCACCCCGCCGGGCAGCTCCACCGGACCGGCCGACGTGCCCCCCGCGCGGGCGCCCGTCACGAGGGCGTCCACCGCGAGGATCCGTTCGCGGGGCGGGGCCTGCCCTCCCGCGGCGCGGGCGGCGCGCGCGATCACGCGGTGGCGCACGGCGGCGGGCAGCGCGGCCAGGGCGTCCAGATCCAGGGAGACGACGCGCGGGTCCCGGGCGGGCGGGTCGACGCGCAGCCGGGTGACCTCGGCGCCGGCCCATGCCTCGAGGGCCGCGGCGTCCTCGGCCGCGATGGCCGCGGTGCGCACCAGCCCGGCCCGCACGCCGGGGCCGAGGCCGGCGTCGGGGTCCTCGAGCGCGGGCAGCACGCGGGTGCGGACCCGCGAACGCAGCAGCGCGGGATCGCGGTTGTGCGGGTCCTCGAACCAGGTCAGCCCGGCCCAGCGGCAGATCGTCTCGGTGTCCGCGCGGGTCAGGCCCAGCAGGGGGCGGACGACGGCGGCCCCGCCCGGCAGCGTCCCGCGCGCCGGGATCCCCGCGAGGGACCGCGTGCCGGAGCCGCGTGCGAGCCCGAGGAGGACCTGTTCGGCCTGATCGTCGGCGGTGTGGGCGGTGAGGACGACGGCGGCGCCCCCCTGCCCCGCGTCCCGGGCGGCGGCGGCGAGGGCCTCCCGGCGGGCACGCCGGGCGTCGGCCTCGGGGCCGTCGCCGGTGCGGGCCACCTCGACCCGCGTGACGGTGACCGGGGTCAGACCGAGGATGCGGGCGACGTCGGCGGCGGCCGCCGCCACGGTGTCGCTGCCCGACTGCAGCCCGTGGTCCACCACGGCCGCGCCGATCGGGCCGAGCCGCGCACCCTCCCGGGTGCCCACGAGGACGGCGCAGGCCACGGCGAGCGCGAGGGAGTCGGCGCCACCGGAGAGGGCGACGAGGCCGCGGGGACGACTCCCCGCCCGGCCCGGCACGGCATCCGCGCGACGGGTCCCGTCGCCCGCCAGGGCCTCCCGCACCGCCGCGACGGCCCGGTGCAGGGGCTCGGGCCAGCGGGTGCGCGGCGGCCACGCGCCGACCGCGGGCACGCCGCCGACCCCGCCCACCGGCGTCGGCCCCGGGTCCCGCGCCTCAGGCCTGGGCACGGATGCGCGCCACCCACGTCTCGGGGGCGTGGAGCTCGGCCTCGCTCGGCAGCAGCTCGGGGGCGTCCCAGACCACGTTGAACCCGGCCATGCCGAGCTCGGCCACGGCGGCGGCCACGAACCTCTGACCGTCGCGATACTGGGCCATCTTGGCGTCCATGCCCAGCAGACGGCGGAGCATGCGGTCCAGGGGCGAGCGGCGGTCGCCGCGCTCGTCGAAGCGGCGGCGGATGGTCTTGACGGAGGACACGACGGAGGAGTCGACGCCGTCCATCACCACGTTCGCGTGCCCCTCGAGCAGGGACATCACGGCCGTCAGCCGGGACAGGCGCTCCCGGTCCTCCTCGTCCTGGATCGCACCGAGCAGGCCCGGCGCGGGGCGGGCCGGGGCCACGTCCTGCGCGTCGTGTCCGTCCCGCGCCCCAGTCCGGCCGGCGTCGGCCTCCCGACCCAGCGGGTTCGCCGCCGCGAGCGCGGTGCGCAGGCGCTCGGGCAGGGACTCGGCCTTGTCGAACAGGCCGACGGTGAGCGCCGTGATCTCGGCCCGCAGGTGCTCGCGCAGCCAGGGCGCGGCCGCGAACTGCACGCGGTGGGTCTGCTCATGCAGGCACACCCAGAGGCGGAAGTCCGCCGGGTCCACGTTGATCTCCGCGCGCACCTGCGCGACGTTCGGGGCCACGAGCAGCAGGCGTCCGCCGGCGGGGCCGCCCGCCGTCCCCCCGGGGCCGGGCAGCGCGATGAACGGGTCGTACTGGCCGAGGATCCTCCCGGACATCCAGGCGAGGATCCCGCCCATCTCCAGGGCGGTGGCGTGCCGGGTGACGCGGGTGGTGGCGGCGGCGTGCTCGCGGGGCCGGGTGTCCCGCAGATGCGCGAACGTGGGGTCCAGCAGGGTGGCGAAGGACTGGGTGGCGGCGCGCGACCAGGTGGGGCGGTCCACCACGAGCACCTGCGAGTCGCGCAGGTCCCGTGCCGCCTCGAGCCCGGTCAGGCGGTGGACGTGCGGCACGGCGGCCTCCGCGGCGGCGCGCAGGCCCTCCGCCTCGCGCGTCGCCTCCCGCGGCGTGAACCGGGGCCCGGCGGCGGCGAGGGACCGTGCGGTCCGTGCTGCGAAGGCCCAGTCCACCGGGTGGGCGACGGCGGGGCCCGGCTCGGCGGTGGCGCCCGGCTCGGCGTCCGCGGCGGTGCGGGGGCGGTCGGTCGCGTGGTCGTCGCTCATGGGCTCCATCAGATCACAGGCCCCGAACCTCGGATCAGAGCCCGGCGACGGCGCTGACGGCCTCGTCGACCGCCGCGCGCGCGGGCTCCAGCTTCCACTGCAGATCCGAGCAGATGATGCTGAACGCGAGGACCCGCCCGGACGTCGTGGTGACGGTGCCGGTGAGGGAGACCGTCTGGTCGAGCGTGCCGGTCTTCGCGGCCACGGCCTGCCGCGCGGGGGCATCCGGGAACCGGTCGCCCAGGGTGGAGTCCTCGCCGGGCCGCGGCAGGCCCTCCAGCACGGTGCCCAGGGCGGGTGTGCGGGCCACCCCGGCCACGACGCCGGCCAGCTGGCCCGCGCTGACGCGGTTGTCCGGGGACAGGCCCGAGGAGTCCACGAGCGCCATCCCGGCGGTGTCCACGCCGAGGTCCTCGGCGGTGGCCGTCAGCAGCCGCGTGGCGCCCTCGTGGGTGGCCGGCAGGTCCGTGGCGGGCGCGGCCGTGTGGGCCAGGGCCTCGACCACCTGGTTCTCCGAGTGGGCCAGCAGGTACGCGACCTGCTCCCCCACGGACGCGGACTCCACCGCCGCGACGGGGGCGGCGGCGAGGACCGTGGCGCGCGGCACCTCGGTGGCCGGGAACGTGTCCCGCAGGCCCACCTCGAGGTCGGCGCCGGAGGCGGCCACCGCGTCGTCGAGCGCGGCCTGGAAGGTGAGCGCGGCGAACTGCGCCGGGGCCTCGATGCGGTCCTCCCCGGTGCCGGGGGCCTCACGGCCGCCGTAGGTGGCCAACGGCTGCACCGGCGCGATGTTGCCGCTCTCCGGGATGTCCGACGTCCAGCGCGGGTTCAGGGCCGTCCGGTCCGTGAAGAGCCGCAGGTCCGTGCTGACCACCACCCGCCCGGTGACGCCGTCCTCGACCAGCCCGGCCACGGTCCGCTCCGCGAGGGTGCGCAGGCCCGCGCGGCCGGAGACGTGCGTCGAGTCCGAGGCGCCCGTGCCCAGCAGCACGTCGCCGCCGCCCACGAGCACCAGCTCGGTGGCCGCGCCGTCCGCGGTGGGCTGGGCCACCACGGTGGTCTGCAGGGTCGTCTCAGGACCCAGGGCGGAGACGATGGCCGCGGCGGCGAGCACCTTGAGCGAGGACGCGGGGGCCACGGGCTCGTCCGCGTCCCGCGCGTAGAGCACCTCGCCGGTGGCGAGGTCGCGGAACTCGGCGGAGACCGTGCCCGGGGACGTCGCCAGCCCCGGCTCGACGGCGGCCGCCACCTCGGCCGCGGTGGGGCCGGCGGACGGGGACGTCGACGTCGGCGCGGCGGTCGTCGACGCGGCGGGCGCGCTCGACGGGGCCGGCGGCGCGGTCACGGGCCCGCAGGCGACCAGGACGGCCGCGAGCGCGGCCAGGAGGACGGCGGGGAGCGAGCGGCTCCGGCGGTGTTCCGTGCGTCGATCCCGACGCCCAGCGCGCCCCGTGTCCACCTGTCCCATGCGTCCATCATGACGGACGCCCCCGGTAGGCTGACGGCAGCACCGCCGGGCGGCGCCGCGCCGCCCGGACACCCCACCCTCTGTGCGAAGGAGAGTCATGGCGCACGACGTCACCATCGAGATCCCCGCGGGCTCCCGCGTGAAGTACGAGTTCGACCACGAGACCGGCCGCCTGCGCCTGGACCGCGTGCTCTTCACCTCCATGCAGTACCCCACGCACTACGGCTACTTCGAGAACACCCTCGGCGAGGACGGCGACCCGCTGGACGCCCTCGTGTACCTGCCGGGCTTCGACCTGGTGCCGGGCTGCGTCGTCGAGGCCCGCCCGATCGGCGTGTTCAACATGACCGACGACGGCGGCGGCGACGCCAAGCTGCTGTGCGTCCCGGCGGACAAGCGCTACGACCACATCACCGAGCTCGAGCACGTGGAGGAGTCGCTCAAGCAGGAGATCGAGCACTTCTTCACCCGCTACAAGGACCTGGAGCCGGGCAAGTGGGTCAAGGCCGAGGGCTGGGAGGGCCGCGCGGCGGCCGAGGCCGAGCTCGAGGCCTCCATCCAGCGCTTCAACGCCGAGGGCGAGGAGTCCCCGACCGACGAGCCCCAGGGCCGCGCGGTGGACACCGAGGAGGCGCAGCCGGCCACCGAGGAGGGCGAGGCGACGGACGAGCCCCAGGGCCGCTGATCCCCGCACCGCCCACGCGCGCGACGCCGGCCGCTCACCCCTCGGGGTGGGCGGCCGGCGTCGTCTGCGGGCTGGCAGAATCGACGACCATGTTCGTGCTCACCATCAACCAGCGGGACACCCTCGACGCCGGCGACCGCGTGGACACGTTCCTGCGCGCCCTCCAGGACGTGCCGGGGCTGGGCGACGCCGTCGCGCTCCCGTTCCAGCGCGCCGTGGGCGACGAGCTGATCGGCGCCGTCGAGGACCCGCGCGTCGCCGTGGACGTGGCGCTGCGCGCCCTGCGGCAGCGCCGCTGGAACGTGGGGGTCGGCGTCGGGACGGTGACGCACGCGGACGGTGCGGCGGGCGCGCCCGCCTCCGGCGACCTGCACGACGCCGGCGGGCCCGGTCTCGCGGCGGCGCGGCGGGCCGTGGAGGCGGCGGCCGTGTCCACCGCGCGGATCCCGTTGGCCGTGCGCGGCCGGGACGAGGAGGCGGCCGCCGAGGCCGAGGCCGTGCTGCGACTCGTCGGGCAGCTCGTGTGGTCCCGGACCGACGCCGAGTGGGCGGTGCTGGACCTGCTGGTGCCCGGGGTGCGCGGCCAGCAGAAGCCGGCGGCCGCCGCGCTCGGGATCACGGCGCAGGCCGTCTCGCAGGCGGTGCAGCGCTCCTACTGGAACGAGGAGCACGCCTGCCGCCCCGCCGCCGCGCGGCTGCTCACGCTGGCGGGGGGCTGACCCGGCGGCCCGGGCCGGTCGCGCCGCTCAGGCCGCGGCCGGCTCCTCGAGGAGCGAGCGCAGCACCGTGGCGAGCCCGTGCTCGTCCACGTGCCCGGTGACCTCGTCCGCGGCGGCCACGACCTCCTCCACGGCCTGGCCCATGGCCACGCCGCGGCCGGCCCAGCGCAGCATCTCGATGTCGTTGCGGCCGTCGCCCACGGCCACGGTGTCCTCGGGGGCCACCTTCAGCACGGTGCGCAGCGCCTCGAGCCCGGAGGCCTTGGTCACGCCCGCCGCGGCGACGTCGAGCCACGCCGTCCAGCCCACGGAGTAGGTCACGCCGGACAGGCCGATGCCCTCCACCGCGCGACCGAACTCCTCGGCGGAGGAGTCCGTGGAGAACACCACGAGGCGCACGGCCGTGGTGTCCATGAGCTCCTCGAACGTGACGCCCTCCGCGGCCACGCCGAAGGACATGTCCTGGAACCGCTCGGTGGAGCGGAAGGTGCCGTCCGGCAGCTCGAGCGCGTACTTGGCGCTGGGCAGGCGGTGGCGCAGCTGGGTCAGGACCGAGCGCGGGTCGAAGGTGCGCAGGTCCGTGACCTCGTAGCCCTCCTCCAGCTCGGGGTCCAGGCGCAGCGTGACGCCGCCGTTGGAGCACACCATGAAGCCGGCGCCGATCCCCAGGGAGCGGGCCACGGGCAGGGTGGCCGCGCGGGAGCGGCCCGTCGCGATGACCACGTGGTGCCCGGCGTCCAGCACGGCCCGCACGGCCGCGCGCACGGGCTCATGCAGATGGCCGTCATGGTCCACGATCGTTCCGTCCACGTCCAGGCACACGAGCTTCTTCGTCATGACCTCCACCCAACCACACGGCCCGGACACGACGGCGACGCGCGGGTGAACCGCAGGGGCGCCGCAGGGGCGCCGCGGGGCGGGCAGGCGAGGCGACCGGCGCCGCGGGGGACGACGTCGTCCGTTCAGACCAGCTCGAAGCGCTCCATCCCGCCGAGGTAGGGACGCAGCGCGGCGGGCACGGTGACCGAGCCGTCCGCGTTCTGGTGGTTCTCCAGGATCGCCACGATCCAGCGGGTGGTGGCCAGGGTGCCGTTGAGCGTGGCCACCATGCGGGTGCCGCCCTTGGAACCGTCCTCCGTGCGGACCCGCTCGCGGATGTTGAGACGGCGGGCCTGGAACGTGGTGCAGTTCGAGGTGGACGTCAGCTCGCGATAGGTGCCCTGCGTGGGGACCCAGGCCTCGCAGTCGAACTTGCGGGCGGCGGAGAGGCCGAGGTCGCCGGCGGCGATGTCGATCACGCGGTACGGCACCTCGATGGCGCCCAGCATCCGCTCCTCCCACGCCAGCAGGCGCTCGTGCTCCGCCTCCGCGTCCTCCTGTGCGGCGTAGATGAACATCTCCAGCTTGTTGAACTGGTGCACGCGGATGATGCCGCGGGTGTCCTTGCCCGCCGAGCCCGCCTCACGCCGGTAGCACGTGGACCAGCCCGCGTACCGGACGGGGGCGCTCACGTCCATGATCTCGTCCGCGTGGTAGCCGGCCAGGGCCACCTCGGAGGTGCCCACGAGATACAGGTCGTCGCGCTCCAGACGGTAGATCTCGTCGTCGTGCTCGACGTCGAAACCGGTGCCCTGCATGGTCTCCGGGCGCACCAGGGTGGGCGGGATGACCGGCACGAAGCCGTTCTCCAGGGCCAGGTCCAGGCCCAGCTGCATCAGGGCGAGCTCGAGACGCGCGCCCACGCCCTTGAGGAAGCTGAACCGGGCGCCGGACACCTTCGCGCCGCGCTCCATGTCGATCGCCCCGAGCAGCTCGCCGAGCTCGAGGTGGTCGCGCGGCTCGAAGCCCTCGGCGGCGAAGTCGCGCGGGGTGCCGACCTCCTTGAGGACCACGAAGTCGTCCTCGCCGCCGGCCGGGACGCCGTCGACGATCAGGTTCGGGAAGGCGCGCTGCAGCTCCGCGAGGCGGGCCTCGGCCGCGCCGGCGGCCGACTCGGCCTCCTTCACGCGCGCGGCCAGGTCCTTCACCTCGGCCAGCAGGGCCTGCTTCTCCTCGCCCTTCGCCTGGGCGACGCGCTTGCCGAAGGCCTTCTGCTCCGCGCGCAGCTGCTCGAAGCCCGCGATGGACGAGCGGCGGGCCGCGTCCGCCTCGACCACGCGGTCCACGAGGGACGCGTCCTCCCCGCGCGCCTCCTGGGAGACGCGGTACTTCTCGGGCTGCTCGATGAGGTCCTTGACGTCGATCACGTGCGCCAGCCTAGCTGTTGTGGGTCATGAGGTTCTTGGCACGAGGGCCGGGCTGAGATGAGACGAGCGGGCCCCGCCCGGCAGGATGGAAGTTCCTCAACAACCCATCCGCTGGAAAGAGCCCGCTCATGACCCACGCTAACGCACCCCTGACCCCCACCGGCCGTCTCAGGATGGTCCACCGCCACCTGCACGACGGGATCCCCCAAGCCCATGTCGCCGCCGAGTTCCGCGTCAGCCGCCCCACGGTGGCCACCTGGGTGGCCCGCTACCGCGCCGAGGGCGAGGCAGGACTGCAAGACCGCTCCTGCCGGCCACGACGCTCTCCCGCCCAGCTCGACCCCGAGGTGGTGGCCCAGATCCAGACCCTGCGTCGCAGGGAGAAGTGGTCAGCCCGCCGCATCCATCACCACCTCGTCTCTGAAGGCCACCGGGTGTGCCTCCGAACGGTGGGCAGGTGGCTGCACCGGCTGGGCATCTCCCGGTTGCCAGACCTCGCGCCCACGGGTGAGGACCTGCGCCAACGACCGCAGAAGATCACCGCCCGCGGCCCGGGGCGCATGGTGCACCTGGACGTGAAGAAGATCGGGCGCATCCCTGACGGGGGCGGCTGGCGTGCTCACGGCCGGGACTCCGAGAACGCGCGAGCAGCCAAGCGCGGGCCTGGCCGACGGGTCGGCTACACCTACCTGCACTCGGCGATCGACGGGTTCACCCGCCTGGCCTACACCGAAGCCTTGCCCGATGAGCGGGCAGCTACGACCGTGAGCTTCTTCTGCCGGGCGCGGGCGTTCTTCGCCGCCCACGGCATCCGGATCGACAGGGTGATCACGGACAACGGCAACAACTACCGGGCCGTGGACTTCACCGCGAAGGTGGTCTCGCTCGGGGGCCGGCACCACCGGATCCGGCCCTACACGCCCCGCCATAACGGGAAGGTCGAACGCTACAACCGGCTGATGGTGGACGAGGTCCTCTACGCCCGCCCGTATACCTCAGAGACGGCCCGGCGTGAGGCGTTGGCAGTGTGGGTGAACCACTACAACTACCATCGGCCTCATACCTCCTGCGGGGACGCCCCGCCGGCCTCGTTGGCACCGGCCCGAGTCAACAACGTCATGACCTCTTACACCTAGCGGGCGGGGCCGACGCCTAGACTCAGGGCATGACTCCCGAGTGGTGGATGGCGCTGGCCGCCCTGGTGCTCCTGGCCGTGCTGGCCGTCGTCGTGGTGGTGCTGGCGGTGCGCCAGGTCCGCCTCGGCGTGCAGCACGAGCGGACGCGTCTCCTGGTGGACGCCCTCGACGCGCGGATGGGCGGCGTGCAGCGCCGGCTGGAGGAGGTGCCCGGCATCGGCACGGGCCGGCACGAGGTCGCGCTGGTGCTGAACCCCATCAAGACGCACGCGGACCGGGTGCGGCGCGAGCTCGAGCGGCTCGCGGCGGCGGAGGGCCTCGGCGAGGTGCTCGTGCTCGAGACGCAGGAGGACGACCCCGGCACCGCCATGGCGCGGCAGGCCCTCGACGCCGGCGCCCGGCTCGTGATCGCCGCGGGCGGCGACGGCACGGTCCGCACCGTGGCCGAGCAGCTGGCCGGCACCGACGTCGCCCTCGGCGTGGTGCCGCTGGGCACCGGGAACCTGCTGGCCCGCAACCTGGACCTGCCGATCAACGACGTCGAGCAGTGCCTGAGGATCGCCGTGGGGGGCCGGCAGCGGCGCATCGACACCGTGGACGTCCGCTTCACGCACGAGGACGGGCGCGTCACCCGGCAGACCTTCACCGTGATCGGCGGCGCCGGCTATGACGCGGACATCATGGGCGACACCAAGGACGAGCTGAAGAGCCTGGCCGGCTGGCTGGCCTACAGCGAGGCCGGCATGCGGCACCTGCGCGGCAAGCGGCACGAGGTGACCGTGGCCCTCGACGGCGGTCAGCCCCGCCGGTTCAAGGTGCGCACCGTGATGGTGGCCAACTGCGGGATGCTCACGGGCGGCGTCGAGCTGCTGCCCCAGGCCAAGCTGGACGACGGCCTCCTCGACGTCATGGTCCTCTCGCCCCGGCACGCGCTCGACTGGGCGCGGATCGCCGTGAAGACCGTGACCCGGCACCCCAGCTCCGTCCCCGCGATGCACACGGAGCAGGCCCAGCGCGTGAAGGTCGAGTTCGCCGAGCCGATGCCCTCCCAGCTCGACGGCGACGCCACCGGGGTCATCACCGCCCTCGACGCCCGCGTGCGGCCGGACTCGCTCGTCGTGATGCTCGTGGCCGAGGACGACGCCTCCGTCCGCGACGACGGGGTCTCCGCCGCCGCCCCCGTCCCGGAGCCGGCCCCGCACATCTGACCCCCCGTCCCCGCTTTCGTTCGGGAAACGGCGGCTTCCCCACCGTTTTCGTTCGGGAAACGGCGGCTTCCCCAGCACTTTCGTTCGGGAAACGGCGGCTTCCCCAGCGCTTTCGTTCGGGAAACGGCGGCTTCCCCAGCACTTTCGTTCGGGAAACGGCGGCTTCCCCAGCGCTTTCGTTCGGGAAACGGGCGCCGGGGCGACGCGCGGACGGGAAGCGCGACGACGGCCCGTCGTCGTGGTGATCGTCCCGTTTCGGCCACGAAAGGGGCCTAGGAACCCCCCGTTTCGTCAACGAAAGTCCCTCGGGGGCCGCCGTTTCCCGAACGAAAGTGGCCCGGGGGCCGCCGTTTCCCGAACGAAAGTGCTGCACCGCCTCAGCGGGAGCGGAGGGACTCCACCCAGGCGCGGCCGGAGCGATACGCGGCGTCGGTGAACTCGGCCGGCACCCTCGTGGGCACGGGCTCGGCCTGGGCGTAGGAGCCCAGGAACCGCAGGTCGGGGTACTCCCGGTACAGGGCCGCGAGCGCATCACCCACGCGGGCCTCCGCCAGGTGCCCCTCGAGGTCGAGGGAGAAGAAGTACCGCCCGATGCCCTCGCCGGTCGGCCGGGACTCGATGCGGGAGAGGTTCACCCCGCGCGTGGTGAACTCGGCCAGGATCTGCCCGAGGGCGCCGGGCCGGTCCTCCGGCAGCGGCACCACCAGCGTGGTCTTGTCCGCTCCCGTGGGCGCGGGCAGGGCCGTCGGCCGGGAGAGCAGCACAAAGCGCGTCACGGCGCCCGGCACGTCCTCGATCCGCTCGGCGAGCACCGGCAGCCCGGTCTGCTCGGCCACGAGCGGGGCGCACACGGCGGCGTCGAAGTCGCCCTGGGCCACGAGGCCGGCCCCGGCCGCCGTCGACGGGGCGGGCGTGAACTCCACGCCCGGCAGCGCCGTCTCGGCCCAGCCGCGCACCTGCGCCCAGGCGTGGGGGTGCGTGGTCACGCGCCGCACGTCCTCGATCGCGACGCCGGGCCGGCCCACGAGCACGAAGCTGATGGGCACGTGCACCTCCGCGAGGATCTGCAGCGTCTCCCCGAGGGCGATCTCGTCCACGGTGGCGGAGACGCCGCCCTCCACCGAGTTCTCGATGGGCACGACGGCGCGGTCCACCTCCCCCCTGCGCAGCGCCGCCACGGCGCTCAGCACGGAGCCCGCAGACACGAACTCGGCCTCGGCCGGGTCCGCCACCTTGCGCAGGGCGGCCTCGGTGAAGGTGCCGGCCGGGCCGAGGAAGGCGTAGCGCAGGCGCGACGGCGTCGCGTCAGCGGAGTCCGTCCCCGTCACTTGACGGTGGGCTCGGCGTCGCCGTCGGCCTCCATCGGCTTGCCGGCCTCGAGCCACGCGCCGGAGCCGCCGGCCACGTTGATGGCCGAGTAGCCGCGGCCGGTCATGAACTCGGCGGCGCGGGCGGAGCGGCCGCCGGTGCGGCAGATCAGGTAGTAGTCCGTGTCCGGGTCCAGCTCCTCGAGCCGGTCCGGCAGCTGGCCCAGCGGGATGTGCTGGGCGCCGGCGGCGCGGCCCAGGGCCCACTCGTCGTCCTCGCGGACGTCCAGGATGGCCGCATCGGCGGGGATCTCGTTCACATCGACGGTCTCGAAGGCGCTCATGGCTTCAGCGTAGCCACCCGCCCGGATGTCCCAGGAAGGCCCCGCCGTCCATGACCCGGCCCACGCCCGTTAGGCTCGGCCGCATGCAGACCTCCGACGCCGCACCCGCCGCCGACGACGACCGCACCCCCTCCGCCCCCGGCCCGGCCCGGCTCCTGGACCGCTCGGCCGTGCGCCTGCGGAAGGACCTCGCCGCCGGGGAGCTGAGCGCCCGGGAGGTCACGGAGGCGGCCCTCGCCGCGGCCCAGGCCCACGCGGACCTCGGCGCGTTCGCCCTCCTCGACGCCGAGGGCGCCCGGACCCGTGCGGCCGAGCTGGACGCGGCCCACCCGCGCGTCGCACCCCGGGCCGTGCCCGGTCCGCACACCTCCCCCGCCCCGGACGACGACGGCGCCCCCGCCTCCCTGCACGGTCTTCCGCTGGCGTACAAGGACCTGATCGACGTGCGCGGGATGCCCACGCGGTTCGGCTCCGCCCTGCTGGCCGACGCGTCGCCGTCCGCGCAGGACGACCCGCTCGCGCTCCGCCTGCGCGGGGCCGGCACCGTCACCCTCGGCAAGACGACCGTGCCCGAGTTCGGCCTGGACTCCTACTCGGAGAACCTCGTGACGGCGCCGGCCCGCAACCCCCTGGACCCCACCCGCACCGCGGGCGGCTCCTCGGGCGGGGCCGCGGCCGCCGTCGCCGCGGGGATCCTCCCGTTCGCCCCGGGCTCGGACGGGGGCGGGTCCATCCGCATCCCCGCCGCGGCGTGCGGGCTCGTGGGCCTCAAGCCCGGTCGCGGGGAGCTGCCGATGGACGAGCACGCGGACACGGTCCGCAACCTCACGGTGTCGGGCCCGCTGGCCCACACGGTCGAGGACGCCGCCCTGCTCTACGACGTGCTGCTCTCCCCCGAGGGTCTGCCCGGCCGGGTGCTGCCGGACCTGCGCCGCACCGTGGAGACCGCCCGGGCCGGGGGCGCCGTCGACGCCCGCCGGATCGGCGTCACCACGGCCTCGCCCTTCGCCCCCGACCTGGAGATCTCCCTGGCCCGGCCCGCCGTCACCGCCCTGACGAAGGCCGCCGCCGCCCTGGACGCGGGCGGCCACGCGGTCGAGGACCTCTCCCCCTACTACGGCGAGGACTACCACCGGGACTTCCGCACGGTGTGGACCGCCGGGCTGCTCCGGGCGCCGCTGCCGGAGGACGCCGAGGCGCACGTGGGCGCGGTGGCCGCGCACTTCCTGCGCACGGCCCGGGCCGCAGGGCGCGCCGAGATCGACGACGCCGCCCACCGGCTCGAGGAGTGGGCGCGCGGGGTGCGGGCGCAGTTCACCGCCGTCGACGTGGTGATGACCCCGGTGCTGGCCACCGCGCCCCCGCCGGTCGGCCACTTCCTGGCGATGGAGCCCGAGGCCAACTACGAGGCGCAGTGCGCGTTCACGCCCTACACCTCGATGGTCAACGTGCTCGGCCTGCCCGCGGTCGCGGTGCCCGTGCTCCGGGACGAGCGGGGCCTGAACTGGTCCGTCCAGCTCATCGGCCGACCCGGCACGTCCGCGCCCCTGCTCGCCCTGGCCGCGCATCTCGAACTGCTGCTGGCCGGCTGAGCCGGCCGGTCAGGTCGAGGTGTAGTCGCCCAGGGAGATCCCGGCGATCACCAGGATCACGAGGAACACGACGGCGAGCAGCAGCAGGGCGAGGGACACGTAGTTCATCACGAGGCCGGCGATCGCCATGCCGCGGCCGTGGGGCTCGCGCTTGAGGCCCAGGTGTCCGAGGACCACGCCCACGATCGGCGGGAGGAGGAACGTGAACCCGCCCACCACGGAGATGATGCCGAGGATCATGGACGCCACCGAGCGGCCGACGCCGTCGGTCTGGCCGGGCTGCAGCGGGGCTCCGAAGCCGTGGCCGGGCGTGCCCTGCCCGTAGCCGTAGGCGGGGACGGTGTTCGCGTCCTGGCCGTAGCCGTACGGCTGCCCGTAGGCGGGGCGGGTCTGCCCCTCCTGCTCGGCGTACGAGGGGGCCCGGTCCCAGGCGGCGCGGTCGGCGTCGCCGGCCGGGGCGTCGGGCCAGCCGGCGGCGGAGGAGCCGGTGCCGGAGGAGCCCGCACCGGCCTCGGACCCGTACCAGCTCGGCCGGGCGGCCTCACGGCGCGGGTCGTGGGAGGCGTGGGGGTCGGTCATGACGGTCCTTCCGGTTCGGGGCGTCGCGGTCCGGTGCCGAGTCTAGGTGTAGGAGGGCATGACGTTGTTGACTCGGGCCGGTGCCAACGAGGCCGGAGGAGCGTCTCCGCAGGAGGTATGAGGCCGATGGTAGTTGTAGTGGTTCACCCACACCGCCAGGGCCTCACGCCGAGCTTGCTCTGAGGAGTACGGGCGGGCGTAGAGGACCTCATCGACCATCAGCCGGTTGTACCGCTCGACCTTCCCGTTATGGCGCGGGGTGTAGGGGCGGATCCGGTGATGCCGGCCCCCGAGCGAGACCACCTTCGCGGTGAAGTCCGCAGCCCGATAGTTGTTCCCGTTGTCCGTGATCACCCGGTCCACGGTGATGCCGTGGGCGGCGAAGAACGCCCGCGCCCGGCAGTAGAAGCTCACGGTCGTGGCCGCCCGCTCGTCCTCCAACGCCTCGGTGTAGGCCAGGCGGGTGWACCCGTCGATCGCCGAGTGCAGRTAGGTGTASCCGACCCGCCGGCCKGCMCGCGCTTGGAAGCACGGCCTGCTTCACTTTCACGTCCGTGGGTGCGCCAGCCGCCCCCGTCTGGGATCTTCCCGATCTTCTTCACATCCAGGTGCACCATGTGCCCCGGCCCTCTCGCGGTGATCTTCTGGGGTCGTTGGCGCAGGTCTTCTCCGGCCGGGGTCAGGTCCCGTAGGCGGGAGATCCCGAGTCGGTGCAGCCACCGTCCCACGGTACGAAGACACACCCGGTGGCCCTCGGAGACGAGGTGGTGATGGATGCGCCGTGCGGACCACTTGCGCTCCCGCCGCAGGGCGTGGATCTGGGCGACCAGGACCGGATCGAGCTGGGCAGGTGAACGGTGCGGCCGGCTGGGCAGGTCCTGAAGGCCGGCTTCTCCCTGGGCGCGGTAGCGGGCGACCCAGGTGGCCACCGTGGGCCGGCTCACCCGGAACTCGGCTGCCACGTGTGCCTGCGGGATCCCGTCGTGCAGGTGGCGGTGGACCATCCTGAGACGGCCGGTGGGGGTCAGGGGTGCGTTAGCGTGAGTCATGAGCGGGTCTCTTCTGGCAGGTGGGTTGTTGAGGAACTTCCATCTTGCGGCAGGGGCCCGCTCGTCTCATCTCAGCCGGCGCCCCGTGGCAAGAACCTCATGACCCACAACAACTAGACTGGAGCCCATGCCCACCGCCACCGCAGCCCCCCTCGTGCTCGGCATCGAGTCCTCCTGCGACGAGACCGGCGTCGGCGTCGTCCGCGGCACCGCCCTGCTGGCCCACGAGGTCGCCTCCTCCGTGGAGGAGCACGTGCGCTTCGGCGGCGTGATCCCGGAGATCGCCGCCCGCGCCCACCTCGAGGCCCTCGTGCCCACGATCCGCCGCGCGCTGGACACCGCCGACGTCACCCTCGCGGACCTCGACGCGATCGCCGTCACCTCCGGCCCGGGTCTGGCGGGCGCGCTCATGGTGGGGGTCGCGGGGGCGAAGGCGCTGGCCACGGCCCTCGGCACGCCCCTCTACGGCATCAACCACCTCGTGGCGCACGTGGGCGTCGGCATGCTGGACGGCGTGCGGCCCGCGCAGTGGGACGACCTGCCCGCGGACCTGGGCGCGCTGCTCGTCTCCGGCGGGCACACCGAGATCCTGCGCGTGGGCCGGATCAGCTCCGAGGTCGAGCTGCTGGGCTCGACCATCGACGACGCGGCCGGCGAGGCGTACGACAAGGTCGCCCGGCTCATCGGGGCGGGCTACCCCGGGGGCCCCGTGATCGACCGGCTCGCCGCCCAGGGCGACCCGACGGCCTTCCGCTTCCCTCGCGGGCTCACCGCGGGCAAGTTCGTCGGCAGCGCCGAGGAGCCCGGCCCGCACCGGCACGACTGGTCCTTCTCCGGGCTGAAGACCGCCGTCTCCCGCGCCGTGGAGCAGTTCGAGGCCCGCGGCCTCGAGGTGCCGCGCGCGGACATCGCCGCCTCCTTCCAGGAGGCCGTCGCGGACGTGATCACCGCCAAGGCCGTCCGCGCCTGCCGCGAGCACGGGCTCACCCACCTGATGCTCGGCGGCGGCGTCGCGGCGAACTCGCGCCTGCGCGCCCTGCTCGCCGACCGGTGCCGCTCCGCCGGCATCGAGCTCACCGTCCCGCCCGTGAACCTGTGCACCGACAACGGGGCGATGGTCGCCGCGCTCGGCGCACGCCTGGTGCGCGACGGCGTCGCCCCCTCCGACGCGTGGTTCGGCGCGGACCCGGGACAGCCGGTCGAGGTCGTCAGCGTCTGAGCGCGCCCGGCCTCTTGCCGCCACGCCCACGCGTTCCGTAGGCAGGGCCCATGACCGGTCATGATCACCCCCGCCCCGAGTCCATCTCCGCCGCCGTGGACGAGCAGATGCTGGAGGACTTCCTCAATCAGCACCTGCTCGGCTCCCGCTCCGGTGTGAAGGCGTTCCGCGCCGCCGAGCAGACCTGGGCCGGCACCTCGCAGGAGGCCGCGCTGCGCCGCCTCGGCGACGCCGTCCAGGACGACCAGGACCGCCTCGAGGCGCTCATCGGCGAACTGGGTCTCCGCACCCCGCTGGTGGACCGGGCCGCCGGCGCGGCGGCCGAGGTCGGCGGACGCCTCAACCCCGTGAACGCGCTGCGCACGCGCGGCTCCGGCTGGACGCAGATCGAACTGGACCTGCTGCAGGGCATGCTCCAGGCCAAGCTCGCCATGTGGCGCGTCCTCGAGCAGCTGGCGCCGCACCTGCCGGCGATCGACGCGGAGGAGATGCGCGGGCTGTGTGAGAAGACCGCGGAGCAGCGGCGTGGGGTCGAGCGCATCACCTCCGCCACCCTCGAGGGACGGTTCCTGGCCGGCTGAGGCCCGGGCTACTCCTCGCCCGTCTGATGCTCCCCGGACCGACCGCCGTGCACCTCGGCGGGCAGCTCGTCCACCGGCGCGACGACGACGTCCTGCAGCTTCCAGTCCAGCGCGGCGATCGCGTCCCGCAGCGCGCAGCAGCGGGCCACCGTCACGTCCGCCCCCTCGTGCGGCACCACGAACATCTCCACGTGGAACACGTGGCCCTCATCCCGGACGCGGGCGCCCGCATGGCGCACCCACGGCTCCGCCCAGGCGACCCGCTCGGCACGGTCGATGAGCGGGTGCGGCCGGGCGCCGTCGATCGTGGCGGCGCGGCGATCCGCCAGGTTCGTGACGGCCTCCTTGAGGTTCTTCCAGCCGTCCAGCACGATGCTCACGCCCACGAAGATCGCCGCAGCGGAGTCCGCCCACCACCAGCCCAGGCCGATGCCGGCCACGCCGACGATGGTCGCCACGCCCGTCTGCCAGTCCGCCTTGTTCATGTCCGCGTCCGCGTACAGCACGCGGTCGTGGAGCTGCTCGGCCAGCTTGAGCTTCTTGTGGCCGAGGATCATGGGCCCGGGCACGGACAGGGCCATCACGGCCATCATGAACCAGCCCTGCCACACGGTGTGCCCGAACAGGTCGAACGTGCCGATGGGCGGGTGCTCCGCCGTCACCAGGCCCAGCACGGAGTCGCCGACGAGGACCACGCCCATCACGGACAGGGCGACGGCGGCCACGAGGTGCCCCACCCCGACGGACCGGTGAGAGCCGTAGGGCCGGGCCCGCGTCGGGGCCATGCGGGCCACGCGCAGGGCGACGAGGAACACGATCGGTGGGATCAGGGAGAGCAGGTCCTCGATCCACGCGGCCCGCATGGCCTGCGAGGAGCCCATCACGATCGCCACGAGGACGATCGTGACCACGATCACCCCCAGCGTCGCCCATTCGAGCCGCTTGGCCTGCTGGACCACGCGCTCGATCTCCGGGGGCAGCTCCGTGGCGCCGAACCGGCGCCCGCTCGGCCCCGTCTCCCGGGTGTCCCGCCGCGTCATCGGGCCTCCTCCGCTGCGCGCTGGTCGAAGTACGCCTCGAGGGCCGTGAGCATCTGATTCTCACCCAGGGGCACGGCCATCACGAGCTTCACCGGCTCGCCGTCCGGGCCCTCCGCCTCGGCGTAGTCGCGGGTGATGCTCGCGTGCGACGTCCACGGGGACGCCGACGTCAGGCCGCCGGCCACCAGGTCCACGTCGCCCTTCTCCAGCGCGGTCATGAGCGCCTCCTCCCCGGCCACGGTCCACTCGACGCGTGCGTCGTGCGCCGCCGCGAACCCGCGGATCAGGTCGGGCTCGGGGCCGACGGGCTCGGCGCCCGAGGCGTCCACGTGGGGCGGGTGGTGCACGACGCCGGCGCGCAGCACCCCGCCCGTGACGCGGTCCAGGGTGCCGTCCGGGTCGGCGGGGTAGCCGGAGGAGGTGCAGGCGGTGAACCCGAGGGCGGCGCCCCCGAGCAGGCCCGTCAGGGCGGCCCGGCGGGTGAAGGTCATCGCCCTCATTCCGTGGGCGAGTGCGAGCGGTGCCCGGCGTTGCCCAGACCTTCGGCACCGTCGAGATGGTCGAGCACGAGGCGGACCGCCTCCCGGGCGTCGGTGGTCTCGGACCAACCGGTCGCGGCGCGCAGGGCCGTGGTGTCCATGATGGGCACCGCTGCGGCCATGTCCACCCACCCCGGGTCGGTGGGCTGCAGCCGTGCCCGGTAGCTCAGCGCCGCGGCCGCGCGGAATAGGCCCACGGGCAGCTCCAGGATGCGGCGCGCCCCGAGGACGGTGCCCATGGTGTGCGCGTCCAGCACGGGGTCGGCGGCCACATTGAAGGCGCCGCCCGCCCGGTGGACGATCACGCGCCAGTACGCGTCCGCCACGTCCTGGGCCGTGAGCGCCTGGAATCGCAGGCCCCGCGGGAACGGGAGCACCGGAGTGCGCAGGCGGGCGACCAGCCGGGCGGGGACGAGGTCGCCCAGGAAGTAGTCCTTGATCTCGGGCCCGGCGGCGGACTGGAAGATCAGCCCGGGGCGCAGCCGGGTCACGAGCAGCTCGGGGTGCTCGGCCTGCACGCGGTCGAGGATCGACTCGACCTCGGCCTTCTGCGCGGCGTAGTGCGAGGTGGGGACCCCGGTGGTGGGATGGGACTCGGGCACGGCGCGGCCCTTCGGCCCGGGCCCGTACGCGCCCACCGAGGACGCGTAGACCAGGTGGGGCACGCCCGCCTCGGCCACGGCCCGGAACACCCGCTCGTTGCCGGCCACGTTGACGGCGCGCAGGTGGTCGCGGTCGCGGTTGGGGCGGATCACCCACACCAGGTCGACGACGGCGTCGGCGCCGGCCACGATCTCGCGCAGCCGCCCCGCCGCCGTGGGCTCCGCCACGTCCAGGCGGTGCCACTCGACGCCGTCGTAGGGCGCTCCGGCCCGGTCCGGGCCGCGCCGGCTCACGCCCACGATCGAGCTCACCTCGTCCGCGGCCTGGAGGCGGTGCAGGACAGCGGTGCCGACGTTGCCCGTCGCGCCCAGGACGACGATCCTCACGGCTTCAGGACCACCTTGATGCAGCCGTCCTCCTTCTTCTGGAACGTCTCATAGAGGGCGGGCGCGTCCTCGAGCGGGGCGGTGTGCGTGGTCAGGTCGAGCACGCCGAGGGGGTCGGACGGGTCGTCGAGCAGGGGCAGCAGGTCGTCCACCCAGCGACGGACGTTGCACTGGCCCATCGTCAGGGTGACCTGCTTGTCGAACAGGGTGAGCATCGGCATCGGGTCCTTCATGCCGCCGTAGACCCCGGAGAGCGACACCGTGCCGCCACGCCGGACCGCGTCGATCGCGGTGTGGAGGGCGCTCAGGCGGTCGACGCCGGCGGTCTTCATGGCCGCCCGGCCGAGCGCGTCGGGCAGCAGGCCCACGGCGGTGTGGGCCGCATGCCCCGCCGGGGAGGCGTGCGCCTCCATGCCGACCGCGTCCACGACCCCGTCGGGGCCGCGGCCGCCGGTGCGCTCGCGGAGCACCTCGGCCTCGCCGCCGTCGGCGTCCAGGACCTCGATGCCGTGCCGGGCCGCCATCGCGCGGCGCTCGGGGACCGGGTCGACGCCGATCACCCGGTACCCCAGGTGCACGCCGATGCGTGCCGCCAGCTGGCCGATGGGGCCGAGGCCGAGCACCGCGAGCGTGCCGCCGTCGGGGACGTTCGCGTACTGGACCCCCTGCCAGGCGGTGGGGACGACGTCCGAGAGGAACAGCCACTGCTCATCCGGGCCGGTGTGCGGCACCTTCACGGGGCCGTAGTCCGCGTGGGGCACGCGCAGCAGCTCGGCCTGCCCGCCGGGGACGGAGCCGTAGAGCCGGGAGTAGCCGAAGAGTGCGGCGCCGGAGCCCTGCTCCCGCACCTGGGTGGTCTCGCACTGGGACTGCAGCCCGCGCTGACACATCCAGCACCGCCCGCAGGAGATGGTGAAGGGCACGACCACCCGGTCACCGGGCCGGATGTGGGTGACCTCGGACCCGACCTCGCGGACGATGCCCATCGGCTCGTGGCCGATCACGTCCCCCGCGTCCATGAACGGCCCCAGGACCTCGTACAGATGCAGGTCCGACCCGCAGATGCCGGTCGAGGTGACCTCGATGATCGCGTCCGTCGGCTCCTGGATCCGCGGATCCGGGACGTCCTCGACGGCGACGTTGCGCTTTCCCTGCCATGTGAGTGCTCGCATGGTGCGACCGTAGACGCGCCGGACGGGCCGGGGGAAGCATGGAGACGCGGCAGGGCCGCCACCTCGCCGGGGGAGCGGCCGCTCAGCCGGTGCGGCCGTCCAGCGACGCGCGGGTGCGGGCGGCGGCGTCCAGCACGACCGCGCGCAACGGGGCCACCGCGTCATCCGTGTCCTCACCCGCGGCCGGCGGGCCGGCCAGGGCCTGTGCCTCCACGCGACGCTGACGCGCGGCGCCACCGTCGTCGATCATCGCCTGGACGCCGGCGAGCTCCGCCGCGCAGCCCAGCCGCTCGGCGACCGGGGTCAGTCGCTCGATCTCCGCCGGCAGGTGCTCCGCCAGCGGGACCTGGGTGCCCCGGGCGTCCACGATCACGGTGGCGTCCATGCCGTACCGGGCGGCGCGCCACTTGTTCTCCTGCACGTGCCACGGCGGCAGGACCTCGACCGTCTCGCCGCGCTCCAGGCTCGCGGACAGGTCATCCACGAGGCACTGCGTGTAGGCGGTCACGGCGGCGATCTCCTCGAGCGTGGCCAGGCCGTCGCACGCGCGCATCTCCACCGTGCCCAGGCGGGGCACGGCCCGCACGTCCCAGCGGCACTCGGTGACGTCCGCGATCATGCCCACCTGCTCCATCTGGGCCACGCAGCGCTCGAAGTCCTCCCACTCCTGGAACTGGAACGGCAGGCCGGCCGTGGGCAGCTGCTGGAACAGGAGGGTGCGCTGGGACTGGTAGCCCGTGTCCGTGCCCGCCCAGAAGGGGGAGGAGGCCGAGAGTGCGAGCAGGTGCGGCACGCGGTTGACCAGGCCGTTCACCACCGGCATGGCCTTGGAGACGTCGTCCAGGCCCACGTGCACGTGCACGCCGAAGATCAGCATCTGCCGACCCCAGTACTGGGTGAGATCCAGCATGCGGTCGTAGCGCTCGCTGGGCGTCGAGGGCTGCGCGATCGCGTCCGCGAACGGGTGCGTGCCCTGGCAGAACAGGGAGATGCCCCGCGCCGCCGCGGCGTCGGCCACGCGCGCGGCGATCCGGCCGAGGTCCGCCGTCGCGGCGTCGACGCGCTCGTGCACACCCGTGACGAGTTCCACCGTGTTCTGCAGGAGCTCGCTGGTCATGTGCGGGTTCACGTCGTCCTCGGCGAGGCCCTCGGTCACATGCAGGGCGCGCAGCAGGTCCGGGGCCTCGGAGCGCAGCTCGCCGGACACGGCGTCCACGAGCGCGAGCTCCCACTCGATTCCGAGAGTGGACTGCGCGGAGTCGGCGAAGGGCAGAGTCATGCCGCCCATCCTAGAAGCCCCTGCCGGGTCTGCGCCCGGTGTCCACGCTTCGGACCTAGGGTGGGGCGCATGGCCCGTCCCCGCCCCGGCTCCCGCTCGCCGCGCCCCACGGCCGCCGCCTCGGAGGCGGACGCCACTGCCCTGACCCCCGTCCTCGAGCCGGAGGGCCGCGCGCTCCTCGACTCCCTCGCCGGGTACCGGGAGGCCGACGCGCTCGCGGTCTCCTCCCGCCTGCGTGCGGCCGGGCATCCTCCGGAGCGCGTGGCCGCCGCGCTGACCCAGGCCGCGCTGCGGTCCCGGGCGGAGGCCCGCCTCGGGCGGCAGGCGCGCCGGATGCTGTTCACCCGCGACGGCCTGGAGCAGGCCACCCGCCCGCTGGTCGCGGGCCTGCACGCGGACCGGCTGGCGGCCGCGGGGGCCCGGTGCGTCGCCGACCTCGGCTGCGGTCTCGGCCTGGACGCGCGCGCCTTCGCCGACCGGGGCCTGGACGTCGTGGCGGTGGAGCGGGACGCCGTCGTCGCCGCGGCCGCCGAGGTGAACCTCGCCGGCCTCCGCGGTGCGCGTGTGGTGCACGGCGACGCCGTGGCCTGGGCCCGCGCCCACGTGCCCGCCGAGGCGGACGCGGTGTGGCTGGACCCCGCCCGCCGTCAGGTCGGCGGGGGCGGATCCGCGCGCGTGTTCGACCCCGAGGCGTTCTCCCCGCCCCTGAGCGTCGTGACGGACATTGCCGCGACGGGCGTGCCGGTCGGGGTCAAGCTCGGCCCGGGGCTCCCGCACGAGGCCGTGCCGGAGGGCGCCGAGGCCGAGTGGGTGAGCGTCGACGGCGACGTCGTGGAGGCCGCCCTGTGGTTCAACGCGGCGGCCCGCCCCGGGGTGCGGCGGGCGGCGCGCGTCATGACCGTCCGGGGCGGGAAGACGACGACGGCGCAGCTCGTCTCCGGCGCGGACTTCGGCGACTCGCCCGAGGTCGAGGCCGTGGGGGAGGAGGGCATGGCAGGGCTCGTCGGCGCGGTCCTGCACGAGCCGGACGGCGCCGTCATCCGGGCCGGACTCGTGACGGACCTGGCCGCGTCCTGGCCCGTGCCGACGCGGCAGCTGGACCCCCACCTGGCCTACCTCGTCGCGCCCGAGCCGGTGCGGGACGGCCTGGCCCGCGCCCATCGGATCGAGGCGGTGCACGACTTCCACCTGGCCTCCCTGCGGCGCTGGGCGAAGGAGACCGGGGTGGGCCGGCTGGACGTGAAGAAGCGGGGCATCCGCGAGACGCCCGAGGAGGTGCGTCGCGCCGTCCTCGGCGGGGCGAAGCCGGGCCGGCGTGGCGGGGCCGGACGGCACGCCACCCTCGTGCTGGCGCGCGTGGGCCGGTCGCGGTTCGCCCTCGAGGTCACGCCGTTGGACTGACGGGGTTCGAGGCCGCGGGCCGCGGGGCCCGTCGAACCCCCGTTGGGGATTACGGCACCCTCGTGTACGGTATTCAACTGAGGCAAGGCTCACCTCCACAAGAGCGCGCCCACCACCCCGACTGCTCATCCCGGGGCAGCCCCGCCGCCCAGAAGGAGAACCATGCCGCGTTCCGTCAGCGCCCCCCGCCTCGCCCGTCTCGCCCTGACCTCGGTGGCGGCCCTCGCCCTCGTCGGCTGCTCCGCCGGCGGCGCGGCCACGGGCTCGTCCTCCGCGAGCGCCTCCGGCGAGTCCTCGGCCTCCGCGAGCGCCGCCGGCGGCTCCTCGGCCGCCTCGGGCGGCATCGCGGCCGGGGTCACCGTCACCGACATGTCCGGCGCCGAGGTCACCCTGCCGGAGGAGGTCGACTCCGTCATCGCCACGGACAACCGCACCTTCCGCACGCTGGACGACTGGGGCGTCGAGCTGTCGGCCGCGCCGAAGCAGATCATGTACAAGGGCGAGGGCGGGCCCTCCTACCTCCAGGACGACTCGGTCGCCGACATCGGCAACCACCGGGAGCCGGACATGGAGCTGTTCGTCACCGCCGAGCCGGACGTCGTGTTCAACGGCCAGCGGTTCAACGAGCGCAAGGCCGAGATCGACGAGCTGACCGGCGACGCCGCCGTCGTGGACACGGACTTCGACGTCACGCAGACCCCCATGGACGAGGGCCTGAAGGAGCTGACCACCCTGCTGGGCGAGGCCACCGGCCACGAGGCCGATGCCGAGAAGCTCATCGCCGACTTCGACGCCGCCACCCAGCGCGCCAAGGACGCCTACGACCCCGAGCAGACCGTCATGGGCCTCATCGCCTCGGGCGGAGAGCTGTCGTACGTCGCGCCCAGCACCGGTCGCGCCATCGGCCCGTTCTTCGACATGCTGGAGCTGACCCCGGCCCTCGAGCAGTCGGGCACCGACAACCACCAGGGCGACGACATCTCCGTCGAGGCCATCGCGAAGTCGAACCCGGACTGGCTGATCGTCATGGACCGCGACGCCGCCATCGGCGAGGAGAACGCCACCGCCGCCGAGCTGATCGAGCGCTCCGAGGCCCTCCAGGACGTGACCGCGGTGAAGGAGGGCAACATCGTCTACCTGCCCGCCGACTTCTACGTCGCCGAGGACATCCAGAACCACACCACCGTCATGGAGGACCTCGCGAAGGCCTTCGAAGGCGCGCAGTGACTCTCGACGTGCGTCACCACGTCGCCGACGCCCCGCCCCGGCTCGAGGAGCCGGGGCGGGGCGACCGCGTGTGCTGGGTCCCGCCCGCCGTCCTGCGGCCCGAGCGCACCCGCTGGCAGCGCACCTGGCCGCTGCTGGTCGGCGTCGTGGTGACCGCGGCCCTCATCGTGGTCTCGCTGTTCGTGGGCGTGTACGACGTCGGCGCGGAGGGCGGACGCGAGATGTTCGCCATCACGCGCGTGCCGCGCACGGTCGCCCTCGTGCTGGCCGGCGCCTCGATGGCGATGTGCGGGCTGATCATGCAGCTCATGACGCAGAACCGCTTCGTGGAGCCCAGCACCACGGGCACCACCGAGTGGGCCGGTCTCGGCTTATTGGTGACCATGGTGCTCGTGCCGGGGGCGGGCCTGGTGACCCGGATGGTCGGGGCCATCCTCTTCGCCTTCGTCGGCACCCTCGTGTTCTTCCTCTTCCTGCGGCGGGTGCGCCTGCAGTCCTCCCTCATCGTGCCGATCGTGGGCATCATGCTCGGCGCCGTCGTGGGCGCCGCGTCGACGTTCCTCGCCCTCCAGACGGACATGCTGCAGCAGGTGGGCGCGTGGTTCGCGGGCTCGTTCACCTCCGTGGTCCGCGGCCGGTATGAGCTGCTCTTCCTCGTGCTGATCGTGTGCGTGGCGGTCTTCCTCATCGCGGACCGCTTCACCGTGGCCGGCCTCGGCAAGGACGTCGCCACGAACGTCGGCCTCAACTACGACGCCGTGATCCTCACCGGCGTGGCCATGGTGGCCGTGGCCACCGGCGTGGTCACCGTGGTGATCGGGGCCCTCCCGTTCCTGGGGCTCGTGGTCCCCAACCTCGTGTCCATGGTGCGCGGCGACAACCTGCGGACGAACCTGCCCTGGGTGGTCATGGTCGGCGTGTGGATCGTGATCGTCTGCGACCTGATCGGGCGCACCGTGATCGCCCCGTTCGAGGTGCCCATCTCGCTGATCCTGGGCCTCGTGGGCGCGATCGTGTTCCTCGCCCTGCTGCTGAGGCAGGCCAAGCATGGCTGAGCCGCTCGCGACCGCCCCGGGTCGCCTCCCCGCCCCGCCCGGCGGCGCCACCGCGGCCGGGCCCGTCGACGCCGACGCCCCGCGCCGGTCCGGGGCGTTCGTCACCGCCGCCGACCGCCGGAGGTATGCGGTCGTCGTCGCGGTGCTGGCCGCCGTCGCCGTGCTCTCCACCGCCGGGATCCTGCTGTGGGGCAACGAGGCCGAGCCCGGCTCGCGCGCGTTCTGGATGATCGCGCGGATGCGCGTGGAGTCCCTGGGCGTGATCGGCATCGTGGCGCTGTGCCACTCCTTCGCGACCGTCAGCTTCCACACGGTGACGGGCAACCGCATCATCACGCCCTCGATCATGGGGTTCGAGGCGCTCTACACCGCCGTGTCGACCGTCGCCGTGTACGTGCTGGGAGCCGCCGGCGTCGCGGTGCTGACCGGGGTGGGGCCGTTCCTCGCCCAGGCCGCGCTCATGGTGGCGCTGGCGACGGCCCTGTACTCGTGGCTGCTCTCCCGGCCCTACGGCAGCGTCCATCTGATGCTGCTCGTGGGCGTGGTGCTGGGCGGCGGGCTGGCCGCGCTGAGCACGTTCATGCAGCGACTGCTGGACCCGAACTCGTTCGACCTGCTGAGCGCGCGGCTCTTCGGCAACATCTCCAACGCCCGGACCGAGTACGTGGCGATCGCCGCGCCCATCGCCGTCGTCGTGTGCGCGCTGCTGTGGCTGCGCTCCCGCCGCCTGAACACGGTGGCGCTCGGCGCCGACGCCGCGACCAACCTGGGCCTGCACCACCGGCGCGAGCTCATGGTGACGCTGCTGCTGGTCTCCGTGCTGATGGCCATGACCACCGCGCTCGTGGGCCCGATGACGTTCCTCGGGTTCCTCGTGGCGACGCTGGCGTACAGCCTCGTCGACACCCACGACCACCGGTTCATCCTCCCGGTGGCGGCGCTGGCCGGGTACGCGGTGCTCACGAGCGCCTACTTCGTGCTGCGGCACGTGTTCTACGCGGGGGGTGCGGTCACGGTGGTCATCGAGCTGATCGGCGGCATCACCTTCCTGGTCGTCGTGATGAGAAAGGGACGTCTGTGATCGAGCTGCGCGGCGTGGTGAAGCGCCACAGCGATGAGGTGTGCATCGGGCCCGTGGACCTGGACATCCAGGCCGGGGGAGTGACCGCGCTCGTGGGGCCCAACGGGGCGGGCAAGTCCACGCTGCTGACGATGATCGGCCGGCTGCAGGACGCCGACGCCGGGACGATCGCCGTGGGCGGGCACGACATCACCACGACGCCGTCCCGGAAGATCGCGCAGACCCTGTCCATCCTGCGGCAGGAGAACCACTTCGTGACGCGGCTGACCGTGCGACAGCTCGTGGGGTTCGGGCGCTACCCGTACACGCGCGGCCGGCTGACCCTGGAGGACGAGCGGCACGTGTCCGACGCGATCGACTTCCTCAACCTCGGCCCGTTCGAGAACCGCTACCTCGACCAGCTCTCGGGCGGCCAGCGGCAGCGCGCGTACGTGGCGATGGTGCTGGCGCAGAACACCGAGTACGTGCTGCTGGACGAGCCGCTGAACAACCTGGACATGCAGCACTCGGTGCAGATGATGCAGCAGCTGCGTAGGGCCGCCGACGAGCTGAACCGGACCGTGGTGATCGTGCTGCACGACATCAACTTCGCCGCCCACTACGCCGACCGGATCGTGGCCATGGGCGACGGCCAGGTGGTGGAGACCGGCACCCCGGCCGAGATCCTGCGCCCCGAGGTGCTGGAGCGGATCTTCAAGACCCCCTGCAGCGTGGTGGACGGACCGCACGGGCCGCTGGCCGTGTACTACTGAGCGGGACGACGGTGAGGTCGGCCCGGGTCGGTCCGGGCGGGGGTCGGGTGCCCGGCCGACGCGAGCGTTCCGTGGGCAGAACCCGCCGGGTCTCGCCTTCCGGGGGCAGAACCCGCGTGTTTCCAGGTTCCGTGGGCAGAAGCACCCTCGCTTCTGCCCACGGAACCCCTGCGCATGGACGGCAGGGCCATACGCGACGACGACGTCAGGCATCCCAGCCGTTCGAGACCTGTGCCCGTCGTCTGAGGACGGCCTCGATCACCCGCGCATATCCCTCGCCGACGTCCCGGCCCGTGACGTGCAGGGTCATCTGCCCACGCTCCGCGTAGTACTGGTCTCGCCGGGCGTCCCGGGCGTGTTGCTCGGCACTCCGGTGCACCTCGCCGTCGTACTGGAGGACGAGCCGGCAGTCCTCGAACCACAGATCGGCCTCGGGGGCGTCCCGCCGCCCGGGGTCGAACACGTGCTGCAGCGTCGGCTCGCCCAGCCCCGCCTCGACGAGCGCCAGCCTCAACCGGGTCTCCTGCGGTGAGTCGGCACCCACCCGTACGCGCTCGAGCGCCGCCGTCGCCCGCGGTCTTCCGACGAACCGCCCGAGCGGCCGCATCGCCTCGTGCAGCGCGGTGACCGTGGTGATGGGAGGCCGCCGGCCGCGCGGGGACCAGGGGTGACGGACCAGGTGGTCACCCGCCGACACGAGGGATGCCTCGTCCCAGGGGTGGCCGATCGAGCACAGATCGAGCCAGGTCCGTTCCGGCGTCGTCACCCGTAGCCCGAGCACGGAGGTGACGTGGCCGGCGGGCAGGGGTCTGCGGTGCTCCATGATGCCGGGGATCCGCGCCCGTGCGGTGCCGCGGTGCAACGTGATCTCGACGGCGGCGCGTCGCGTGGCCCCGCCCGGGGGAAGCGGGAGGCCGTGGAGGTGCGCCGCCGTCTCGTGGGAGAGAACGGCGTCGGGACGGGACCGCAGGAGGGCGGTCAGCAGGTCGAGGCCGACCCCGTGGTGCGGCGGCGGGAGCCCGGCCGACTCCCAGGTGCGCAGCGGCATGTCACGGCGACGGTGGATGCCGCGGGCGAGGCGGAGGACGTCGGACCGCCGCACCCGGCTGGGCGGCAGACCGCGTTCGAGCACGTCGCGGGTGGTGAAGACGGGGACGAGGGGGAGATCGGGGGCGAAGGACATGGGTCGACCTTGACGCGGTCGGCCTGACGACGGCCGGGCGGGCCGCGTGTCTGTGCACACCGGCGCGGGGTGGGCCGGCTGTGCAGGACTCGGCGGCGGCCGGTTGTCCCGCCGGGACGACGTCGTCATGGCTCGGTGGGCAGAACTGCGAGGAGTTCCGCCCACGCAACATCCGTGGGCAGAAGAGAGGGCGCTTCTGCCCACGGAGACCGAAAACCTGCGGATGCTGCCCACGCGATGGGCGGGGGTGCGGTTTCTGCCCACGGAGGGGGGAGGGGGGAGGGGGGAGGGTGGGGAGTGGGGGAGGGACAGGATCCCGGCCGCAGTCGTGACCACTCCGTGTGCTCCTGGGCCCGGAACCCGCCCCGCCCGCCGCCGCCCCACGCCGCCCCACGGTGCCCCACCGCATCGTGCCACCGACCTCCGCCCTCGGCGGACGGCGGGGACACGGCTGGCACTCATGTTGAAGGAGTGCCAAAACCCGGAGTAGAATCGGGGCTGGCACCCGGGGGTACCTGGTGCCAATGCCCGAGGTGGACCGTCCGGCACCGCGACGACGGAGGGTCTGACGCCCGTGGCGCACCCGCAGACCACAGCATCAGCGGACCGGCGAGCCCGCCGGAGCCGCACGTCGACGAAGAAGGAGTGTGCAGCATGTCTGTCTCCATCAAGCCCCTCGAGGATCGCATCGTTGTCCGCCCCCTGGAGGCCGAGCAGACCACCGCGTCGGGCCTCGTGATCCCGGACACCGCCAAGGAGAAGCCGCAGGAGGGCCAGGTCGTGGCCGTGGGCCCGGGCCGGGTCGCCGAGAACGGCAACCGCGTGCCGGTCGACGTCGCCGAGGGTGACGTGGTGCTGTACTCCAAGTACGGCGGCACCGAGGTCAAGGTCGGCGGCGAGGAGTACCTGGTGCTCTCCGCCCGCGACGTGCTGGCCGTCGTCACCAAGTGACCCCGCCGCGATGGGCCCGGTGAGCGGCGCGCACCGCACCGGTGCGCGCGCCCCGGGCCCCTCGCGTCCCCGCACCCCCTGACTCCCTGAACGAAAGGAGCGTCCGTCATGGCCAAGCAGCTGGCTTTCAACGACGACGCACGCCGCGCCCTCCAGGCCGGCATCGACAAGCTCGCCGACACCGTCAAGGTCACCCTCGGCCCCAAGGGCCGCAATGTGGTGCTCGACAAGGCGTGGGGCGCACCCACCATCACCAACGACGGCGTCACGATCGCCCGTGAGGTGGAGCTGGAGGACCCGTACGAGAACATGGGCGCCCAGCTCGCCAAGGAGGTCGCCACCAAGACCAACGACATCGCAGGCGACGGCACCACCACCGCCACCGTCCTGGCCCAGGCGCTCGTGAACGAGGGCATGCGCCAGGTCGCCGCCGGCGCCGCGCCGGGCGAGGTCAAGAGGGGCATCGAGGTGGCCGTGGCCGCCGTCGAGCAGCGCCTGCAGGAGAACGCCCGCCCGGTCGAGGGCAAGGAGGTGGCCCACGTGGCCGCCATCTCGGCCCAGAACGACGAGGTCGGCGAGCTGCTGGCCCGCGCGTTCGACACGGTCGGCACCGACGGCGTCATCACCATCGAGGAGTCCTCCACGACCTCCACCGAGCTGGACGTCACCGAGGGCATGCAGTTCGACAAGGGCTTCCTGTCCCCGTACATGGTCACCGACGCCGAGCGTCAGGAGGCCGTGCTCGAGGACGCCTACGTCCTGATCAACTCGGGCAAGATCTCCAACGTGCAGGAGCTGCTGCCCCTGCTGGAGAAGGTCGTGCAGGCCAACAAGCCGCTGTTCGTGATCGCCGAGGACATCGAGGGCGAGGCCCTGTCCACCCTCGTGGTCAACAAGATCCGCGGCACCCTGAACGTCGTGGCCGTCAAGGCTCCGGGCTTCGGCGACCGCCGCAAGGCCATGATGCAGGACATCGCGATCCTCACCGGCGCCCAGGTCGTCTCCCCGGACCTCGGCATGAAGCTCGAGCAGGCCGACCTGGACGTGCTCGGCTCCGCCCGCCGCATCACCGTCACCAAGGACGAGACCACCATCGTCGACGGCGGCGGTGCGCCCGAGGACGTCGAGGCCCGGATCGCCCAGATCAAGGCCGAGGCCGCCGCGACCGACTCCGACTGGGACCGCGAGAAGCTCCAGGAGCGTCTCGCCAAGCTCTCCGGCGGCATCGGCGTGATCCGCGTGGGCGCCGCCACCGAGGTGGAGCTCAAGGAGCGCAAGCACCGCATCGAGGACGCCGTGTCCTCGACCCGCGCCGCCCTCGAGGAGGGCATCGTGGCCGGCGGCGGCACCGCGCTCATCAACGCGCTGACCGTGCTCGACACCGACGCCGACGTCCAGGCCCTGACCGGTGACGCCGCCGTGGGCGTGGACATCGTCCGCAAGGCCCTGAAGCAGCCGCTGCGCTGGATCGCCCAGAACGCGGGCGAGGACGGCTACGTGGTGGTCTCCAAGGTCGCCGAGCTGGAGCCGAACCACGGCTTCAACGCGAAGACCGGCGTCTACGGCGACCTGATCGCCGACGGCGTGATCGACCCGGTCAAGGTGACGCGCTCCGCGCTGGCCAACGCCACCTCCATCGCGGCCCTCGTGCTGACCACCGAGACCCTCGTGGCGGACAAGCCCGCCGACGAGGACGAGGCCGGCCACCAGCACTGACCCCTGAGTCGGCCCTGACACGGCCGGCTGTCGACGACGGCCCCTCACCCGCCCGGGTGAGGGGCCGTCGTCGTCCGGGCGGGAGACGCCGGCCGTCCGGGGTGCCCTCTAGGTGTTGTGGGTCATGAGGTTCTTGCCACGGGGCGCCGGCTGAGATGAGACGAGCGGGCCCCTGCCGCAAGATGGAAGTTCCTCAACAACCCACCTGCCAGAAGAGACCCGCTCATGACTCACGCTAACGCACCCCTGACCCCCACCGGCCGTCTCAGGATGGTCCACCGCCACCTGCACGACGGGATCCCGCAGKCMCACGTGGCMGCCGAGTTCCGGGTGAGCCGGCCCACGGTGGCCACCTGGGTCGCCCGCTACCGCGCCCAGGGAGAAGCCGGCCTTCAGGACCTGCCCAGCCGGCCGCACCGTTCACCTGCCCAGCTCGATCCGGTCTTGGTCGCCCAGATCCACGCCCTGCGGCGGGAGCGCAAGTGGTCCAGTTGAGTCCCTGATAGTGGTGTAACCCTCCCCGGTCGCCAACACCGTCCCCTTCACGGACGCGGTCACCGTGGGAGCCTTCGAGCGAACCTTCCACAGCACTCTCGAAAGGACATCACCACGATGACCGCTCCACACATTGTCGACCCTGAACGCCTGCTGCGCGAAGCTCTCGGGGAGGCCTCCCCAGACCTGTTGCGCCACCTGCTGCAGACCGTGATCAACGCACTGCTCTCCGCCGACGCGGACGCGGTCTGCGGCGCCGAGTACGGCCAGGCCTCCCAGAGC